>CBJNFW010000186.1:0-17676 GCA_966435935.1 uncultured Nocardia sp. | reverse complement strand
TCGTGGTCGCGGCAACGGTTTTCGAGTCCGATGCGCGGGTGCGTGCGGGGGTGACGGCGAATCTCGAGGCGCACGCCGAGGCGATCATGTTCTGGGGGCGGTGCGAGGAGGGTGTTCGCAATGTGGAGCATCGGTTGTCCGTGGCCGCGCGGGCGTTCAAGGCCAGTGCGTTGATGTTGGCCGGGGCGCCGGCCGCGGCTGTGCCGGGCGTGGAGACGTTTCACCGCCGTGGCCCGTTGGGCGGTTCGGTGGCCGATGCCGTGGTCATCGACATCACGCGGAGGCTGAGTCGCCGCGGATACCGCGAATCCGACCGCTAGTTCTCCATTACCGCCAATTTGCTCTCGAGAATGAGAAGGACGTTCTACTCTCGACTAGAGCCCGGTTCTTTCAGCCGGGCTTCGCCGGATCGGATTCCCGGCGCCGCACCTCGTATCACCTCGATGGAGCGGCGGAGCGAGCCGCCGGCCGTCGTGCAGGGCATTGGAGCTCGAATATGCGTGTTGTCCCCCCGGATCTGGTCGAACGGTACGAACGCGAGGGGCGGTGGACCTCCGATACGATCGCGGATCTGCTCGCTCGCGGGTTGGCCGCCGCACCGGATACCGAGTTCCGAGTCCATTCCGCCGTCCGGCCGTGGTCGGGCACCTTTCGCGACGTCGAGTTGCTGGCCCGGAGGTTGGCCGGCGGGCTGCGCGCCCGCGGCGTCGGCGCCGGGGATACGGTCGCCTTCCAGCTGCCGAACTGGATGGAGGCGGCGGCCGCGTTCTGGGCGGCCGCGCTGCTCGGTGCGGTGGTGGTGCCCATCGTGCACATCTACGGGCCCAGGGAGGTGGACCACATTCTCGGCTCGGTCCGGCCGCGCGCATTCCTCACCGCCGACCGATTCGGTTCGCGCACTTACGATCCCGCGGTGTACGCCGGAGTGCCGATCGTCGGCGTGGTGGGCGGCCGGGATCGCGCGACGGCCTTCGAGGCCCTGCTCGCGGACGAGCCGTGGGCGGGGCGGGCGACGGTGGATCCGGTCGCGCCGGTACTGATCGCCTTCACCTCCGGAACCACGAGCGCGCCGAAGGGCGTGATCCACAGTCACCGGACCCTGCTGTTCGAGACTCGCCAGATGACCGCGCGGCGTCCCGCCGATCTGACCCCGCAGCTCATCACCGCTCCGGTCGGCCATTTCATCGGCATGCTCTGCGCGTTCCTGGTGCCCGTCCTGGAGGGCAGCACGATCGATATGGTCGACACCTGGAATCCGGAACAGGTTCTGGAGCTGATGACGACCTACGGCATCGCCGTCGGCGGCGGTGTGCCGTACTACATGACGAGCCTGGTCGACCATCCGAAGTTCACCCCGGAGCATCTGGCCCTGATCAAGTACGCGGGGCTGGGCGGTGCGCCCGTCCCGGTCGCGGTGGTGGAGCGGCTCACGGCGCTGGGTATCAAGGTCACCCGGTCCTACGGGAGTACCGAACATCCGTCGATGACGGTGTCGGAGTACACCGATTCCCCGGAAAAGCGGATCTACACCGACGGCTGTGCCGCGCCCGGTGTGGAGGTCCGGTTGAGCGTGGACGGCGAAATCCTCAGTCGCGGACCGGATCTGTGCCTCGGATACACCGACGACGCGCTCACGGCCGCGCGGTTCGATGCCGAGGGCTGGTATCACACCGGTGATATCGCCACACTCGATGCCGACGGATACCTCACGATCACCGACCGGACCACCGATCTGATCATTCGCGGCGGTGAGAACATCAGCGCACTCGAGGTGGAAGACATCCTGATCACCGTGCCGGGGGTGGTCGAGGCGGCGGCGGTGGCCGCGCCGGATACCCGGCTGGGCGAGCACGTGGCGGCGGTGCTGCGGCTCGCGGCCGATGTTGCGGCCCCCACCCTCGAGGATTTGCGCGCGCATTTCGCACACGCCGGTCTGGCCAAACAGAAATGGCCCGAGGAGATCCACATCGTGACCGATTTCCCGCGTACCGCGAGCGGCAAGGTCCAGAAATTCGTGCTGCGCCGGAACCTGCGTTCCGCGTAATTCCCGGCGTCCCTTCGCCGTTCGTTTCATTCCTTCCGGGAGACACCCATGTCCACAACCCAGGCCGGTCCCGTGCCGGACGACACCGGCGCACCGATCACCCACAGCGCCACCAGACTCGACGACGCCTCGAAATTGCGCATCGCCGCGATACTCGTGGTGATCGTGCTCTACACCGAAATCGCTCCGCTGCAATACACCATGGTCGCCGCCGCGCTGCAGAAGATGACCACGACCTTTCCCGCGGTCGGCGGCAACATCAACTGGGCCGTGATCATCCTCGGACTCGTAGGCGCCTCGGCCACACCGGTTCTCGGCAAGGCGAGCGACATCTGGGGTAAGAAGCGGATGCTGCTCGTCTGCGGTGTGCTGTTCCTGGCCGGGTGCGTGATCTGCGCGACGACGAGCGACTGGACCGTCTTCCTGATCGGGCGCGGACTGTCCGCATTCGCCATCGCCACCCAGTTCATCTCCTACGGGCTGGTCCGGGACCTGTTGCCGCGCAAGTACGTTCCGATCGGGCTCGGCTTCATCGGAACCGGCGTCGGGTTCTCCGGCGTGGCCGCGCCGCTGATCGGCGGTGTGCTGGTCGACCATTTCGACTGGCGGTCGATGTTCTGGTTCCTGGCCGTGTTCACCGTGGTGCTGACCCCGCTGCTGATCTGGCTGGTGCCGGAATCCACTGTGCGGCTGCGTGATCGGATCGACCCGTTCGGCGCTGTGCTGCTGTCCGCGGGAGCCCTGCTGACCCTGTTGTATCTGGACAACGGGCAGAACTGGGGGTGGACGCGAGTGACGAGTCTGCTGTGGCTGGTCGTCGGCCTGATCCTGCTGGTGTCCTTCGTGTTCGTCGAGCGCCGGGTGTCGCGGCCGATCATGGATATGCGGCTGCTGCTGAATCCGAAGGTCAGCGTGGTGTTGTTGATGACGGTCATCGGCATGGGCGTCACCGCCGTGCAACCGCTGGCGCTCGGGTACATGACCCAGACGCCGGACAGCGACACGCTGCGCGGGCAGATCGCCGGGGCCGCCGCGGCGCGCGCGCAGGCCGCGGGCCATCCGATACCGCGTGACATGATTCGCGTATTCCTGGATCCCGGTTACAGCTACGGCAACGGCTACGGCATGGTCCAGTACGCGCTGCACATCGGTATGTGGGCCGGGGTTCTGGGCATGATCGTCGGCCCGTTCGCCGGTGCGCTGATCCGCCGGATCGGCGGGCGGATACCGGCGATCATCGCCTTCGCACTGCTGACCGTGTCCGCCGTCGGATTCGCCGTCTCGCACTACAGTCTGCTCACCTACCTGGTGCTGTACATCGTGTCCGGCATCGCCTTCGGCTTCCTGTACGCCGCGCTGCCGTCCCTCATCGTCGAGGCGGTGCCGCCGGAGCAGCAGGGGATCAGCAGCGGAATGCTCGGTGTGACAACGAGTCTGGGCACCGGCGCGGCCATGGCGGTGACCACTGCGCTGCTGAACAACAACCCGGTCGTCGCGCGTATCGATATCGCGGGCCACACGACGAGCCAGGTGATTCCGCAGGTGTTCGCCGATCGCGGTTATACCGGCAGTTTCTGGGTGATGGTCGGCACGACCGCCGTCGCCCTGGTGATCGCGGTGTTGATGCGGCACGGCCGCAAGCCCGCGACCGGCGGATAGCGCGATGGAGCTGCCGTCCTGGCGACGGCAGCTCCTCCGGCTTCGAATGGCGCAGCGCCCGTTGGTATTCGAACGCCGCGCTGCGTTCAGACTCCGAGCAGATCCAGACTGCGGTGGCGTTCGACCGCGCGGGCCAGCCGGTCGGTGAGATGTTCGATGACCGGGCGTTCGACCGCGCGCGTGATCGCCCACATGAACAGGCCGTAAGGCAGCGATGCGCGGTACAGCCACCAGGCTCGGTCGCGATCGGGCGGGGTGACGCCGTGCCGGTCCAGCCGGCCGAGGTAGTGATCGACCAGCTCGCGTTCGTGCCGGGCCAGGTCGTCCGGGTGCAGCACGGTCGCCAGATGATAGGCGACGTCCAGGGCCCAGACGCCGTGCTGAACCACCTGCCAGTCGATCAGGCCCGGACTGCCGTCCGGGAGCTGGTAGATATTGCCGGTGTGCAGATCGCCGTGTACCAGGCAGATCGCCGAATCCCGCGCGAGTGCGCCGATCGCGTGCATCGCCGCGATGAGCCGGTCGGCGCTGTGTACCTTCGTCGAGATCGCTTGTGCGCGACCGTCTTCGAGCTGTGATTGCAGTTGTTCGACGGTCAGGTGCCCGGCGAGCGATACCGGGCGCGGCGGGAAGATGCCGGTCGGCAACGGGAGTTTGCCGTTCCAGGTGGCCGCGTGCAGGGCGGCGAGCTGATCGAGTGTGCCCGTTGCCTGCTCGGCCCCGTACCCGACGCGCGGGTCCAGGAAGCGCGCTCCGGCGGCGACGAGGTCGTGCATCAGCACGAGTGCGTGACCGCCGCGCTCGTCCACCGCGGCGTACACACACGGCGGCGTGCGCACCGGAAGATGCCGGGCGGCAACACGATAGAATTCGGCCTCGGCGCGCGCGGCGCGCCGGACGGCCGGGTTGAAGTAGCCCTTCGCGCACAGTGCGGCGGGTGCTTCGGTCGCCTGGGCGTACTCGACCCGGAAACGCACTTTGGTGGCAACGGTTTCCAGCCGCTCGACCGTCTCGGTGGCGGTCACGACGACATCGGCGTGCTCGGCGCGCAATGCCGCGGTGAGCCATTCCGGCGAGAGCACCACCGTCTCCTCTCGGGGCGCCGGGCCGCCGGGCGCGGTCACCGAACCCCCTCGGGCACAACGATGCCGGCCAGATCGCAGGCATGGTGCAGATACGAGAAATGCCGGGTGCCGGTGGCCGCCATCGGCGGCAGGGACCGGCGGCTGTGCAGACTCAGCAGGCCGACCTTCACCCGGGCGAACACCTCGTGCCAGTGCAGATCGTCCGGTGTGCGGCCGGTGGATTCACGCCACAGCGCGATCGTCTCCGCGCGAGTGCCCAGACCGTCCAGCCGCGGCACGCCCTGCCCGGCCGACAGCGATTCGTCGAACAGCAACCACCAGGCCAGGTCCGCCACCGGTCCGGCCAGCGAGACCTGTTCCCAGTCCATCACCCCGACCACCTGGAAGTCGTTGTCGTACATGATATTCCCGATCCGGGCATCGCCCCAGGACAGCCCGGGGACGGAGCTGGACGGCCGGTGGGCCTGCAGCCATTCCAGCAGCGCCAGCGCGACGTCCGGAGTCTTGTCCCCGAATGCCCAGTCCGCGTACGCATGCCAGTAGGACAGCTGTTGCTCGTTTCCGGCCGGGCCGTGCTCGGGCCGGTCCACGAACGCCACCTGGGTGACCGGCACGCGATGGATCGCGGCCAGCTGCCGCATCGAGTTCTCCCACAGCGTCCGGCGCTGCGCGGGAGTGGCGTCGAACAGCCAGCCCGAGGAGTTGTACACCGGCATACTCACCGGCACCCGGCCGCGCATCCGCCGCATCACGTAGAACGGCCTGCCCAGGACCGTGGGGTCGGATTCGAACCAGAGTGGTTCGGGCACCCGGACATCGGATCGGCCGAACAGGGCGCGCAGGATGTCGTACTGCAGCCGGAACCGGGGTTCGTAATACATCTGATGTTCCGGGCCGGGCGAGATCCGCAGAGCGTAATCCTCGACCCGGCCGTCGGCGCGGGCTCGGATCAGCAGCGTCTCGTTGGAAGCGCCCGCTCCCCTGGGATAGCCGGGCGGTTCGATCTCGACCCGCGATGCGCCGAGCCGGGCGGTCAGCCACGGGTGCAGGGCGCTCGTGGCGGCGTCGAGATCACGGCCTTTGGAAAATACGGGTGCATGCTCCATTGCGCGACACCATCAACCTCTCGGGCGATGACCGCCGAAGGCGGCCGGACGGAACGACCACAGGTCACCTCATCGAGCAACCATAGAATCAGGTTCTCATTTACAGTAGAACACGACTCTCTTTCGACGGAAGCAAAACTCCAGAGCAAAGGTGAGGTCAGCGGTTACCCATGGCCACGTCTGATGGGGTATAGAAAGAATGGGATTCTCGTGGTCCTCGGTTTCGGTAACGCCTGGTCAGGAGCAGCGCATGGATCTCAAACAGCTCAAAGCGCTGGTCACCGTGGCCGAGGTGGGCAGCGTCACGCGCGCGGCTGAACTGCTGCACCTGGCCCAGCCCGCCGTGACGCGCCAGATCCGCACGCTGGAGCACGAATTGGGCGTGGAGTTGTTCGAACGCAGTCACACCGGGATGCGACTGACGAATGCGGGTGCGGTGATGGTCGAGCGGGCCGGGCGGGCGCTGCGTGAGCTGGGCCGGGCACGGGCGGAGATCACGCCGCCGCCGGGTGTGGTGGGCGGGGTGGTGACCGTCGGCCTGCTGGAGAGCGCGGTCGATCTGATCGCCGGCCGGCTGACCTCGACGGTGCGGCGCGACTATCCCGGTATCGAATTGCGTATCGTCACAGCCTATTCCGGGCATCTGCAACAGTGGATGGACGACGGCGACCTGGATCTGAGCCTGCTGTACAACCTGTGCGACTCGCCGTCGCTGAATGTGGCCCCGCTGGTCAGCGAGCGACTATGGGCCGTGGCCACGGTGGATGCGGGTCTGTGCGCGGACCGGCCGGTGGCGCTGGCCGAGTTGGCGGCGCATCCGGTGGTCATGCCGTCGTCCGGACACGCGCTGCGGGTGTTGATCGATGCGGCGGCGGCCGAGGCCGATGTGGTGTTCGAGATCGGGGTGCAGACGAATTCGATGCATCTGCAGAAGTCGCTCGTCATCGCCGGGCACGGCTGGACGATTCTGCCCGCGGCCGGGATCGTGGCCGACGTGGCCGCGGGCCGGTTGAGCGCTGCGCCCTTGCGGCAGCCCGAGATTCGGCGATCGATCGTGCTGGGCATGCCGCGCGCCGGACGCATGCCCGCCGCCGTGGACCTGGTGGCTCAGGAGGTCGCTCGTTCGATGCGCGCGGCCGTGCGCGAGGGCGGGTGGCTGTCGGCGCGATGGTGCGGCGATCCGGAGGCGATCGAGCCGATGCCGCCGCGTCGATCGCGCGTCGATCGCACGGCGTGATCACCTGCGCGCGGGCATGCCGATCCCGCATGGGTGCATAGCGATTTTCTATTTTCCAAACGCAGCTCTCATCGATCATTATTCTCCGAGTAGGAGAATCTCATTTCCCCAAACATTTATTCGCACGCACGACGAGGACCTGCGACGATGTATCACATTTCCAGAGCCACCGCGATGGTCGCCATGATATCAGCGGCTACGGTGATCTCCGCGGGCGCGGCTAATGCCGATGCGGTGAATCCGGCGCAATCCGCGCCGCAATCCAATCCCGCCGCTCCTGCCGACAATGCGCCGCAGGCCGCTCCGGTCGATCCGGGGGCCGAATATCTGAAGGCGTTCGACGGCATCGCGGGCACCTTCTCGAACGACTCCACCGTGGGACGCGTCGTCGGCACGACGGCAGGAATACTGGTCGGATGCCCAGTCGGCGCGGTCACCGGAGGAACGCTGTTCATTCCCGTCGCTCCGCTCACCCCGGTCGGAATCGTCGGCGGATGTCTCATCGGCGCGGCCGCTCTGGGATTCGTCGGCGGGACGGTCGGCAGTGTCGTCTCCGGCTCGCCCGCGACGATGAACGCATTGAGTCAGCAATATCAATCGCTGCATTCCAAGGGGCTCATCGCCGCACCCGTTCCGGTGCAGAATGACGCGCGGTGAATCCGGTTCTCCATCCGATTTTCGAACTATCCACATTGTGAGTAAAAGATGACATTCAAGAATAGCGGCGTGGCGGTAACCGCATTGACCGCGATGGCAGTGGTCGCGGCGGCAGGTGTCGCGAACGCCGATACCGCCGTACCCGCGGACTCGGCGAAAACGCCCACCGTCGCCACCGACGTCGCGCCGGGCGTCCGCTACAGCGATGATCCGGCTACCGGTCTGGCCGTCCTGCGCACCCCCTTCGGCACGGTTGCCGTTCAGGGCGGGCAGTTCGGCATCCAGGACACCGCGGGTCACACCGTGGCCGGGGCGGCGATCCCGGCGGCCGGTCCGTCGGCGCAGTCGACCGTCGCGCGCCCGGTTCCCGCCCAGCCGGCCGCACCGGCTCCGGTCCAGGTAGCCGCACCGGCGCAGCAACCGCCCGATGACGTGATGTCGGACCTGAATCAGGCTGTGGAAGCGGCCAATCCGCATATGGGTATGGCGATGGGCGTGGGCTCGCTCGCCGGTTCGATCATCGGTGCGGCCATCGGCTGCCCGTTCGGCGTCGCCACCGGCGGAACGCTGATGGCGCTGGCGACGGCGGGCACCATGACCGTTCCGGCGTTCGCCGCCACCTGCCTCGTGGGTGCGGTCGCGGTCGGCGGTGTGGGGGCGTTGGTCGGCGGGGTCGCGCTGGCGATTCCGGTCGGCATCGCGGCGGGAGCGCAGACGTTCAACGCGTTGCAGGCCCAGCATCATGCCCCGCACGCCGCGGCGCCCGCGGGTGGGGCCAGGGGCTGATACGAGCCCGAATGCCGAGCGGACCTGGAGGGTCGGTGAGTTCGGAATCGTCCGGCCCCCCGGTCGGGATCGATGTCGTGTCGGTGGGACGGTGGCTGACGGAGCGGGTGGCCCGCGCCGCGCCGCCGTTCACCTACGAGCGGATCACCGGCGGGCATTCGAACCTCACGTATCTGGTGACCGATCGCGCCGGGCGGCGGTATGTGCTGCGCCGTCCGCCGGTCGGTCACCTGCTCGCGACCGCGCACGATGTGATTCGCGAGCACGACATCATGCGGGCACTGGCCGGGTCCGGCCTGCCGCTGCCCCGGATGCTCGGCGCCTGCTACGACGAAAAGGTCACCGGCGCACCGTTCTACCTCATGGAGTACGTCGACGGTGTCGTGGTGGGGTCGCAGGCCGACGCCGAGCGATTCCTGCCCGCGCCCGATGCGCGCGAGCGGGCCGGACACGAGTTGATCGATGCGCTGGCGACCCTGCACGGCATCGATGTCGATCGCGCCGGGCTCGGCGAATTGTCCCGTCGCGGTGGCTATCTCGAACGGCAACTACGGCGATGGGCCGGGCAGTGGGCGGCGGCCGGACTGGACGAACTCGAGGATATGACCGTCCTGCACGCCTGGCTCGTCGACCATCGGCCGGCCGAGACGACGCCGTGCCTGGTGCACGGTGACTTCCGGCTCGGCAATGCGCTGATCGACCGCAGCGGTCGTCTGCTGGCGGTGCTGGATTGGGAATTGTGCACTCTCGGTGAGGGATTGCTCGATCTGGCGTATTTCCTGCGGTCCTGGACGGCCCCGGATCTGCGGCCGGAATTCTCCCGGCCGCCCGGCCTGCAACCCGGGTTCGCCGCCGGTGCGGATCTGATCCGCCGCTATGCCGAACGCTCCGGTCGCTCGGTTGCCGACCTCGACTACTGGCGAGCCTTCACGGCGTGGCGATCCGCGGCGATTCTGGCGGGGGTGTATCGGAGATATCTCGACGGCCAACTCGGCGAGCGGCCCGGCGATCTGGAATCCTTTCGCGCCGAGGTTGTTTCGCGGATCCAGCAGGGGCTGGACATCGCCCGTGCGATCGGGTGATCGGGCGGCCGGATCACCGCTGGAGCGGCGACCCGGGCTCGCCTACGCGAAGTCGGCCGTGATGTAGTCGGCCGCGGCGGTCGTCCACGGCGTATCGGTTCCCGGCATGTTCTGCGCGGAGTAGAGCACGTGCTGGCCCTGCGGATACGGCGTGAGGTATCCGATCACGCCGTTGACCGCCTCGGCGTAGCGCTGAAGGTTTGCCAGCGGGTTCAGCATCAGGAATTCCAGCAGCTGGGCGAAGATCAGGTGGCCGGCGTTGCCGATCCGGGCGCCCTCGACGAACGAGAACGGCGAGATGCCGACATCGATCACGCGCAGTGGCGAATCGGCCGGTGACGCGGTGATGATGTCGCCCGGATTCGCGTACTCCCGGGTCGCGACCCCGGCCGGCCAGGTTCCGCGCTGGCCGTGCAGCCCGAACGTGGTCGGCGGGCACAGATTGTTCACCGAATCGCCCGCTTTGCGCAGCGGATTGGCGATGAAGACGGCGAAGGCGATCTCCAGGGGACTGCCGTCGGTGTTGGTGTACTGCCCCGATGCCACTCCCTCGAGAATTCGGCTCGCGCAGATCCCGCCGAGCGAATAACTCAGCAGCCCACAGACATTCGGCGACTGCTGGATCGCCTGCACCCCCGCTGCGGTGCCCAGTCGCACCGAGGTGTCCAGCGACGGCCCCCACAGGTTCGGGTCCGGCCCGACCGAGGCGGGCCAGTCGGGTTCGAAGAAACTGAAACTGGTGGCCGGCAGCAGATCGGTGATCGAGGCCAGCATGCCCGCCGGCGATCCGTCGGTGTTCCGCGTCTCCCCGGTGCCTCGCAACGTGATGATGTCGATCATGGATTCTCCTTGACCGCAACGGTTTTCCCGGTGCTTTCAGAGTAGACCCATGGGTGTGACGTGCGCCACTCGGACTTTCGCGGCAGCATGACTCGAAGCCGTGATCCCGCGCCCGGACTCGGCGCCATCGTCGACGCCGGACAGCGCGTGGACCTCGGACACCACAACCGGCTGCGGGAACTCCCGCGCCCGCGCGAGGCTGTCGGCGGTCAGCGCGCTGTCGCGCGGCGCGGGCCGGATATCGACCTCGCGGGTGCTGGAGTTCGAGGGGTTCGCTGCCTCGATCGGCCGCGGGGACGGACGCGGCCGGACCGCGACCGAGGCTCATCGAGCGTGGTGCTCGATTCGGCACGCCGCCGGGAAACGTTCGTACACCGGACATTCCGCCACCGCGGGCGCGTGCTTCGGCACGCTGTGTCGCGGTGTGGCGTGCCGGTGTGCCCCGGATTGCGTTGTGCGGGAGAAGCATTCACCCAACCCGGTGCCCGGCTCGCGCGTCGTCGACGAGCCGGGCATTCCTCCGGCCGAACGCGCGGGTTCCGGCGTGCCCGGCCGATCGCGGGCAGGTCCGCCGGTCGGCGGTCAGCGGTGTCCGAGGGTTCAGCCCCGGGCTGACGAGGTCGCGGCGGCTCGGTCGCTGTGCCAGGCGGCGGCCAGGGCGGCCAGCAGTGTTCCCTTCAGATGGCGCGCTTCCCGGGTGTCGGTGCGGCGGGGCCGCAGCGCGTCGTCGAGCATCTCCACGAAGCGATGGCGGTCGACGCCGAAGGCGACCAGCAGGTCACCGGAGCCGGCTCCGCCGAACGGTGCCCAGCGAATGGCGAGTTCGATCACCGGAACCGCGGCGGCGTCGATCGACCGGGTGGCGCGCAGGAAGTCCAGGCCACGCAGCGACGACCGAACCCAGTGACAGTCGTAACGCCGTGCTGTCCGGGGGGCTGTTTCCTGCGCCCGCGGATGCGCCGGGTTGCGAGAGGAGGACTGCCCGCGCTGCGTCGTGCTGGAAGCATTCTGTTGTCGACGCTGTGGATCCATGGTGGCTTCCGATGGTCGTGGTGAACGGTCATCGCAAGCGTTCCCGGGACGGCCCCTCGCGGCCACGGCAGAACTACCTATCCGCATGCCTGTTTTCCGGGCACGAGCGACGCGCCCCGGCGACGTTCCGGGCCGAAGGCCGGTCATCGGCCGCTCGCACGCACGAGGATGATGAGTATGACCGAAACTCCCTCCGCCGAGCAGACCGCTGCCGAGGAGCGCGTCGTCGAGACGGTTCTGGCTTCCTTCGACGACACTCCGGACCCGCGCCTGCGGGAGCTGCTGCGGTCGCTGACCCGGCACCTGCACGCCTTCATCCGCGATGTGCGCTTGACCGAGCGGGAATGGCGCGGCGCGATCGAATTCCTGACCGAGACCGGGCACATCACGGACGACAAGCGACAGGAATACGTCCTGCTGTCGGACGTCCTCGGCGCGTCGATGCAGACCATCGCGGTGAACAACCAGGCCTACCGGAACGCCACCGAGGCGACCGTGTTCGGCCCGTTCTTCGTCGAGGCGGCCCCGCGGATCCCGCTCGGCGGCGATATCGCCGGTGGCGCCGCGGGACAGCCGTGCTGGGTCGAGGGCAGCGTCACCGACACCGACGGCAACCGGGTGCCGCACGCCCGGATCGACGTGTGGGAATGTGACGAGGAGGGTTTCTACGACGTCCAGTACCCGGACCGCCGGATCGGCGGCCGGGGCCGGCTGTACTGCGACGACCGGGGCGAATTCCGGTTCTGGGGTCTCACGCCGGTGCCGTACCCCATTCCGCACGACGGCCCGGTCGGCAGGATGTTGCAAGCGGTACACCGGTCGCCGTACCGGGCGGCGCACCTGCACTTCATGGTCGCCGCCGCGGGGCTGCGCACTCTGGTCACGCACGTTTTCGTCGAAGGCGATCCGCAGCTCGCGATCGGCGACAGCGTCTTCGGCGTCAAGGACTCGCTGATCAGGAAGTTCGAACAGCAGGAACCCGGCACCCCGGCACCGGACGGCCGCGATCTGGGGGACCGGTCCTGGGCGCGGACCCGGTTCGACATCGTCCTGGCCCCCGCCGGCGTGTGATATCCGCGAACCGCGTCAGGCCGCCGAAGCCGCGGAGCGCTTGTGCACCGTCCGGCCCAGGGACTGCTCGATCGCGGCCGCGCGGGCCACTTCCTCGCCGTACAGCAGGCCGTAGGTGAAGCCGTTGCCGCCGGCGAGATGGGCCTGGATACCCAGTGCGCGCAACTCAGCGCGCGCGACCACGGAATCGTGGTGGTCGCCGAGCGACTTCTGCAGCTTCTTCATCCGGCGGGCGTGCTTGCGGTGCCCGGTCGCCTCGGCCGCGTACCGGCTGCGTTTGGCGGCCTTGCGCACCTCGTGCAGCCCACGATCGGTGCCGAGCCGGTCGACCCTGCCGAACGCGCGCTCGACCCGGCGGCGAGTCTTCTTCAGCGCCTTGGCTTCCCGCTTGCGGTCCACGGGCAGCGCATCGATCTCCTCGAGCCGCTTCAGCAGCGTGAAGTACCGCTCGCTGTTCAACGCCTCGAGGACGTCGGTGTAGGCGCTTGCCCGACGACCGGCGAAGGTGCGGGTGATCCGCCGGCGCACGTCACCGAGCACCAATTCCTCCGGCAACGCATCGATCTGCTCGACCAGATGGCCGCGCAGCACGTCGATATCGCGCACCTCGCCCAGAACCCCTGCCACCCACTTCAATTCCGCACGCAGCGGCCGAGAACCCTTGAACGCCTGCAGGATACTGCGCAGGCGGCGGCCGGCCACGCGCATCCGGTGGATCGAATCGGGGCCTTCCTGCCGGACTCTGGTGTCCTGCCGGATCATCTCGTCCACCTGCGTACGGAAATACCGCGCGACCGCGCCCTTCGGCAGCGGGCGGGGCGTGATCCGATCGCCGAGCAGCCGCAGCAGCTTCGGCGGACTGTCCAGCGGCGCACCCAGTTTGGTCTCGACGGCGTCGAAGACGGCCCGGTCGCCTCCGGTCAGTTCGACCTCCGCCTCCTGCCACGACGCCACGGTCGAGGACTCGCCCAGCGTCTGCGCCGACACCTCGTCGGCGACGAGCTCCGCGGTCACCTCACCCTGGGCGTCCAGCAACCGCCACTGGCGTCGCTTGGTGCGGATGTGCGCCACGGGCGTGAGCGGTTCTCCCTTGGCGATTCCGCGCACGATATCGGCGAGCTCGCCGGGCACGCCCGCGGTCGCGTCGCCCGGCGGCACGCGGATCTCCTCGCGGCTGTCGCCGCCCGGCTTCAGCGGCAGCTTCACATGCCATCCCGCGTCGTCGCCGCCCGTCCTGCGGCGCAGCGTGACGCCCCGCCTGGCCAATGCGAGGTCGGCCGTATCGTAATAGACGGCATCGAGCACCTGCTGCTGCGCGCGCGGGTCGAGCGTGATCCCGGGAATGCCATCGAGCACCGCGCCGCCCGTGTCCGGCAACCGGTATTTGCGTTCTGTCTCATTCGCTCGAGTGACCATGCCGGGCGGATACCACCGAGTCCGGTCGCCAATCCCGGCCGGTGCTCCCGGTTCGGACATCGCCCGCGTGGTCCGGCGCGAGCGGGCCGGAGGCTCGTTTCGCCCGGACCCGGCCAGGTATCGCTTTCGCGCTGGATGGCGCGATCCGGCGCGCGGGGATTCGCGTGTCGGCCGGCGCGGTGTGAACCTGATGGGAGTGGATCGTGCCCGGTCGGCGTCGCGGCGCAGGATCCGCGCAGCGCCCGCGCGCTGGACGTCGAGGACAAGGCCGAGCGTGCGCGGCGCTACCACGCCGCCGCCGTCGATCGAGCCGTGCAGATCACGGCCTCGCTCGGCGCGCGCACCGGCCGACCCGAACCCGCAGATGCTGCTGAAGAGGTTGTCCGCCACCGAGGTTCGCTCTTACGCGGAGATCCAGCCGCGCCTGGAAGCCGGTGTCCTGCTGCGCGAGCCGCCCGCCCGCTGGGCCGCGGACTGGGCGGCCGCCGACCCGGACGCCTTCCGCGCCGAGGTGTCCGGGTAGAACGCCGAGCCGGTACTACCTGCCGAAGCCGGCCAGCGCGTCGGCGAGCGTGCCGGTCTGCAGGGCATCGAGCGCCTGCTGACGGGTGTCGGGACAGTTCTGTGTCGTGATCCGGTCCACCACAGCGCGATCCGCGATCACCTGGGTGTTGAGCCCGCCGTTGCGGGCCGCCCAGTCGTGCACGATGAGATTGAAGTCCGTCTTGCGGGCCGCGGGGCCCTCGTCATGCCATTCGGCGATCTTCGGAGAGATCTTGTCGCACAGCTGTTTCGCCGCCTCGGGGGTCACGCTGTCGGGACGCGGGACATCCGATGTCGCGGACGGGGAGTTGAAGGTGATGGTGACGTCCGGGTGCGAGGTCGATCTGGTGGTGGGCAGCAGCGAACCGGAACCGCCTGCGTTGCAACCGGTCAGCGCGGCCAGAGCCGCCAGTGCCGCGGTGAGGGTGATGGTGGTCTGTCGAAGCGCGTACATGTGCATCCCTACGGGCCGTGATTCATCCGATCGACCGGCGATACCCCGCATTCGACGGCTCAATCGGCTGCCCCGGCGCAGGGTGCGTAGAAATCCGCGGACTCGGCGAATGTCCTTGCGCTACTTGGTGTCCCGGAACACCGCCGGACGGCCCTGCGCCCGCGCGGCGACGGCCTCCTCGAAATTGTCGGTGAGCAGGCGAATGTACAGCTGCCCCAGGCCTTCCGCTTGCATGTGCCCCTCGAGCGAGGAGGCGTCCAGGCCGCTCCACAACGTGCGCTTCGTCAGCTCGATCCCGGGCCGGGAGAAGGCCGCGATCCGGTCGGCCATGTCGTAGCAATAGTCCAGGAGTTCATCGCCGCTCACGCAATGTGATACCAGGCCGATGCGCTCGGCCTCGTGTGCGTCGACATCGCAGCCGGTGAGCATCATCTCGAACGCCCTGGAGGTGCCGACGCATCGTGGCAGCAGATACGACAGCCCGAGTTCGCTGGCGGTGAGGCCGTTGTTGACCCCGGCCGCGCGGAAGTACGCTCCGTCGCTCGCCACCCGGATGTCGGCGGCCAGGGCCAGGCACAGGCCTCCGCCGATGGCCGGGCCGTTGACCGCCGCGATGACGGGCTGGTGCAGGCGGCGCAGTGCCGAGATGAGGTCGTCGAGCGCTTCCATGGAACGCAACGCGACGGTGGGCGCCGTCAATCCCGCCACATGCGGAATCGAACCCGCGGCTTTCTGGTCCGCGCCCGAACAGAATCCCCGCCCCGCCCCGGTCAACACCACCGCGCGCACCGAGTTGTCGTGCCCGATCTCCTCGAGGGCCGCTCGCAGCGGCAGGACGAGGTCGAACGCCATCGAGTTCATTCGCTCCGGCCGGTTCAACGTGATGAGAGCGGTATGCGGCCGGGGCCTGTCCACGAGTACGAGTTCGTTGGTCATCCATTGTCCGGGGGTCGGCGGGTGTGGCGGCGCTGCCGGGCGCCATTTGTTTTACACGGTATAGACAGCTGTGCGGACAGTACTATGACGCGCCGGTCGAAACAAGGATCGCCGGCGGGCCTCGGGCGCGCTTCGGGATGGCGTCGCGGCTGCCGGGAGGATCAGCGCCCTTCGATCCGGACCGGCATGTGCCGGATGCCCGAGTGCTTGTTGCTGCGGACGTACTCGACCGGACCGGTCGGGGTCAGCGAGCCGACTCGGTCGAGCAGGGCATCGAACATCACCCGCATCTCCATCCGCGCCAGCGCCGCCCCCAGGCAGAAATGGATGCCGCGCCCGAATGCCATGTGCGGGTTGGGATTACGGGTGATGTCGAAGGTGTGCGGGTCGGCGAAGACGGTGTCGTCGCGGTTGGCCGAGGCCCACCAGAGAGTGACCTTGTCACCGGCGGCGATGCGCCGGCCGTCGATCTCGACGTCCCTGGTGGCGGTGCGCCGGTTGTACGGGGTGGAGGACGCCCAGCGCAGAATCTCCTCCACCGCGGTCGGCAGCAGGCCGCGGTCGCGTTGCAGGCGCCGCCAGGTGCCGGGCGAGGCGGCGAGCGCGGACATGCCGATCGCGATGGAGTTCCGGGTGGTTTCGCTGCCGGCGGCGATGATCAGGCTCAGGAACAGGTGCTGCTCGCTGTCGGTGAGCGGCTCGCCGTCGATCCGGGCGTGCGTCACGATGGACAGCAGATCTTCGGCAGGTTCGGCGCGCTTGCGTTCCAGAAGGCCGGTGCCGTAGGCGAACATCCGGGCCTGCGCCCGCAGCAGGCGGTCGTTGGTCTCGCCGACCTCTCGTTCGTCGTAGTCGAGCGTCACGTTGGCCCAGTTCATCAGCTCGTGCCGGTCGTCCTGCGGTACGCCGGCCAGTTCGGCCACCGCTTGCAGCGGCAGTTCGGCGGCCACGTCGGTCAGGAAATCGCAGTCCCGTTTCGCCAGCGCCGCATCGACGATGCCGACCGCGCGCCGGCGCAGGTCGTCCTCGATCGCCCGCAGCGCTCGCGGTGTCGTGGCGGGCGCCAGCAGTTTGCGGATCCGGGCGTGGCGCGGATCGTCCATCATGTTCAGCAGCGAGCCGACCGGAACCGGTAGCGGCATATCCTCGAGGGTCGTGCCGCCGCCGCTGCGCTCACCTCCCGATTCGGAGGAGAACGTCTCGGTGTCGGCCGCGGCCGCCACGATGTCGGCGTATCGGCTGAGCACCCAGAATCCGTCGCCGCCGGGGGAGTGCTCGGTAGGGGGATGAAACCAGACCGGGGACTCGCGGCGCAGCTCGTCGAAGACGTGATGCGGGAATCCGGCGGTGAAGCGGTCCAGGTCGGTGAGATCGATATCCTCGTGCACGGCAATGGGCCTCCTTACCACCGGAACAATGACACGGCGCTCGGCCCGATGCCCGTGGCATGTCGAAAGACGTTGTCACGCACTGGAGAATCGGCGGGCGGGGGTGACGGAGAATCGGACGCCGAAGTTGTCGAAGGTCATCGGACGCGGGGCGTCGGGCAAGGGCTGCGGCCGGGACAGGAGGCGGTAGCCGGCATGGTCGAGCAGATGGGCGAGCAGGCTGCTGGTGGTGAACAGCACCAGGTCTCGGCCCGGGCAGACGGCCGGGCCCGCGCTGAAGGGTACGAGCTGGGGGGACTGCGCGGCGCGTCGTCGAGCCAGATGTCCGGGTCGAAGGTGT
>CBJNFW010000185.1:0-17739 GCA_966435935.1 uncultured Nocardia sp. | reverse complement strand
CGCGTGCTGTGCCTGCTCCGGCTGAGGACCAGCGTGTTGTGCCTGCTCCTACTCAGGACCAGCGTGCTGTGCCTGCTCCTACTCAGGACCAGCGTGCTGTGCCTGCTCCGACTCAGGACCAGCGTGCTGTGCCCGCTCCCGCTCCGGCGCCCGCGCCTGCTCCGGCCCCTGCTCCGCGTCCCGCGCCCGCTCCCGCGCCGGTTCTGCCGCAATTGCCGCAGCTGCCGATCCAGCTGCCGCCGATGCCGTTCCCGATGCCACCGCACTGACCAGGCAAGATCCATCGATCTCCGGCGCGTGGGCAGTGCGTCCGCGACTCCGGTGGTCGTCCCGGCCCGTCATCCGGGGATGACATGCGATGTACCGGCCGCTACGACCTTCCGGAGGCCTGTGAGCAGGGATTACGGTTCTCGCGGTAGAGCCGGGACGGTAGTTCTGAGCCGTTGCGGCCACGAGCGGCTCGGCGGGCGTACTAAGGTGTTCGGGATGCCTCGTGAACTCGCCGACCTGTCGTACGCTCGTTTTCTGGAAGCGTTCCAGGTGGAACTCGAGCCCGACTCCGACTACGAGAGTGTGCATATCGACGGCATCGACTTCGCCGATCCCGATGCGCGAGGCGTGCGGTTCAACGAGTCTGCGCTGACCACGGTCCAGTTCACCGGCGGTATGTTCCGGTACGGCCGGTTCGACGATGTCTGGTTGCGCGCGGTGCGTTGGATCGGTACCAATCTGGGCCAGAGCGGTTGGCTGAACTCGGAATTCGTCGAATGCGCGCTGTCCGGTGTGGAGGCGGTGGGTGCGGAGTTGCGGCGAATCCGGTTCGAGGGCTGCAAATTCGATTCGGTGAACCTGCGCAATGCCTCCCTGCAGGATGTGACGTTCAGCGATTGTGTGCTGCGCGATACCGATTTCGGTGAGGCGACGCTGCGCCGGGTGAGCTTTCCGGGGAGCCGCCTGGACGGGATCACCCTGCACGGTTCGAGTCTGCACGATGTCGATCTGCGCGGCGCGACGACCTTGGACATCACAGCCGGAATCGATTCGCTGCGGGGCGCGACGGTGAGTACGCCGCAGTTGTTGGACCTCGCCCCCGCGTTCGCGCGTGCGGCGGGAATCACAGTGCGCGACAACTGATTCGCCGAACGGCTCAGCGGGGTCAGGCCGCCGCTGGTACCGGTTCGCTTCGCGGCGCGGGAAAACCGGGGAGCGCGCGCCGGGTCAGCGGGATCAGCAAGTGGATCAGGGGGCCGATGCCGAATGCGTACACCACGGTGCCGATGCCGACACTGCCGCCGAGTAGCCAGCCGGTCAGCAGGACGGTGGCTTCGATTCCGGTGCGGATCGGCCAGACGGACCAGCCGGTGCGGGCGACCAGACCAGTCATCAGTCCATCACGCGGACCCGGTCCCATGCCCGCGCCGATATAGAGCACGGTCGCGACCGCGTTGAGCGCCACGGCCGCGACCATCGCGGCGACCCGCACCGCAGGCTGGTGCGGATGCGGCAGCCAGCTCAGGGCGTTGTCCACCGCGACGGCGATCACCACGACGTTGCTCACCGTGCCCAGACCCGGTCGCTGCCGCAGCGGAATCCAGGCCAGCAGGACCGCGACGCCGGTCAGTGCCGTGACGGTGCCGAAGCTGATCGGCACATGCCGGGCCACACCCTGGTGGAAGACGTCCCACGGATCCAGGCCGAGCCCGGCCCGGATCATCACGGCCATCGAGAATCCGTACATCCACAACCCGGTGTAGAGCGCGAGCAGGCGGCGAATCAGCATGTGCTCCAGCCTGCCCGAGGACTGGACCTGTAATACAGATCCAATCGGCGATTACTGGACCGGAAATCGAGCTTCGAGATGTTGCGCATAATGCGCTCGACCGTGCGGGCGCGCGGCGGTAATCTCGCCGCATGCGGAACTGTGCGCACCTCGCGTGGTGGCTGCCCTGAAGGGCGGCCGCACTTCCGTATGCGCAGGATCAGCACGGCCGCCCGAACCGGGCGGCCGTTCTCGTCCGCGTGAGGCGACGGTGGCCCGGCCGGGCGGCACCATCACGAAAGGCACAAGCGCATGTCCCGGCGTATCACCGGTTTCACCCCCTCGGGTGAACTGCATCTCGGCAACTTCTTCGGTGCGATCGAACCTCTTGTCGCCCAGCAGATTCCGGGAGAGAGCATCATCTTCGTCTCCGATCTGCACGCGCTGACCCTGGACCACGATCCGGTCGCGGTGCGCAGGCGCACAATGGAATTCGCGACCGTCCTGCTGGCTGCCGGGGTCGATCCGGCGCGCAGCATCGTGCTGGTGCAGTCGCACGTCCCCGAGCACACCGAACTGCACTATCTGCTGGAGAGCGCGACCGGCTACGGCGAGGTGCGGCGGATGATCCAGTTCAAGGAGAAATCACGCGACAGCGATCGGGTCCGGGTGTCGCTGCTCAGCTATCCGGTGCTGATGGCCGCCGATATCCTGCTCTACCAGGCCGAGCAGGTGCCGGTCGGCGAGGATCAACGGCAACACGTCGAGTTGGCGCGCGATATCGCCGAACGCTTCAACACCGCCTACGGGCCCGTGTTCACCGTGCCGCGCATGGTGAACCCTCCGGTCGCCGCGCGCATCATGGACCTTTCCCGGCCGACGGCGAAGATGAGCAAATCGACCTCGGCCGCCGGATCGCTGCGCCTGCTCGATTCGCCGGACACGTTGCGCCGCACGGTGATGCGAGCGGTCACCGATCCGGGTTCGGCGATCGAATACGATCCGGAGAACCGCCCCGGCATCGCCAATCTGCTGACCGTCCTGGCCGCATGCACCGGCGAGGATGCAGCGGAGGCCGCGGCCCGCTTCGGCGGCTACGCAGCCCTCAAACGCGCGGTAGCCGATGCCGTCATCGCCACGACCGACCCGATCCGCCGGAACTACGCGGAGCTGGGTGCGGATCCCGATGCGGTACGGAAAATATTGCGGGACGGCGCGATTCGCGCCCGATCGATCGCGGGCGATACCGTGGCGGCCGCGAAACGAGCCATCGGCTTGCTCCCGGCGCTGTGATGTGGATGGCGGTCCGCTGGCAGTGCTGGGTCCGCCCCACCATCGCGGTACCGAATCACCGCCGCGCAGACCGATAATTCCCGGGGGCCGTGCCGAACTCGCGTTTGAACGCTTTGGCGAAGGCGTACTCCGAGACGTACCCGACCCGCGCGGCGATGGCCCGCAACGGTAGGTCGTCCGTACGTAACATTTTGGCGGCCAATGTCATTCGCCACCACGTCAGATAGGTTTGCGGCGGCATGCCCACGGTTGCGGTGAAGCGTTGGGCGAAGGCCGATCTCGACATGCCCGCGAGGCCGCCCAGGCGCTGTACCGTCCACGGCGAGGCCGGGTCGCGATGCATCGCTTGCAGTGCGGGGGCGAGATCGGGATCGCGCAGGGCCGCGGCCCATCCGGTGTCGTCGTGGGCGGACCGGTCCTCGTGCCAGGCCCGCAGGATGTACAGCAGCAGCACCTCGAGCAGGGGCGGAAGTACGCCGGGCGCACCGGGCAGCGGCTCGGCGTCCAGTTCGCGGCCCAGTAGATCGATGGCCCCGCGCAGGGTCGGGTGACGACCGACGCGTGCGGGCAGATGCACCACCTCGGGTAGTTCGGTCAGCAGGGGATGCGCCCTCGACTGATCGAGAAAGTATGCGCCACAGAGCAATACGGTGTCCGGTTCGCCGGTCGGCGCGGTAACCGGGGCATCCGGCTCGTGGAGCGGGGTGTCGAGCGAATCGGCGATGGCGTGGCCGAGTTCGCGCGGAATGAACGCCACGTCACCGACCACCAGGCGGATGGGATCGCCCTGCGTGGGGATCAGCCAGCACGCGCCCTGCAGGACGACGTGGAATCCCGCGCCACGCTGCGCCGGGAATCGAATGCCCCAGGGTGCGCGCAGTTCGGTGCGGTTGGAGTGCGGCTGCCCGATCCGCATGGCGGCGACCGCGTCGCTCAGTACGTCCACCATCTCACCGTACTGCGATTCACGTCGGTGCCGGACGTTCGGATATCTTCCCCGGACTTTCCGGCATGGATCATCCCCGCCGATATTCCTTACGGTCGTGAGGTCGGCATACGGCCGACGCAGGATCATCACCCAGGAGTGTGCGATGCGGATTGCCGTGTACGGGGCCAGCGGATTCACCGGTTCGCTGGTGGTGGAGCAGGCGGTACGGCGGGGAATCGAACCGGTGCTGGTGGGCCGGGACATCGGCCGGTTGCGCAAGGCGGCCGAGGCGGCCGGGGTGCCCACCGCCGAGGTACGTGCCGCCGGACTGGACGAAACAGCGGAAATGACAGCGGTTTTCGCCGAGTGCGATGCGGTGGTCAATTGCGCCGGGCCGTTCACGCGATGGGGCGAGCCGGTGGTGCGCACGGCGATCGCCGCCGGGCGGCACTACCTCGACACCTCCGGCGAACAACAGCACATCCATCGATTGCTCGGCGAATTCGACGCGGCGGCAAAAGAATCGGCGGTCACGATCGTTCCGGGGGTAACCGACGACGGCGTCCCGGGAGATCTGATCGCGCACGTGGTCGCCGCGCGGGTGCCCGACGTCCGGGACATCCTGATCGCGGATCTTCGGCTGCCGGGCGGTGTTTCGCGCGGCACGGCTCGATCGATGCTCGGGGTGACCGGGAGTGCGGGGCTCGAATACGCCGACGGCCGGTGGCGTCCAGACGATGGTGGCGAATTCGACCCGATCATCCCGCCGGGACAGACCCGGCCCGCATCACTGCGCGCCTTCGCCCTGCCGGGGGTGGTGACGATTCCCCGGCATGTCGAGGCAGCACGCGTGCGCGGTGCGATCAGGTCCGAGGTGGCGACGCTGTTCGCGGGGTTGACCGAGGCCGCGGCCGAGACGGTTCCCGAGGTCGTGCCGATGCAGGCGCGCCGCGCCGGGCAGTGGCTGATGTTCGCCGCGGTGACCGGTGCGGACGGCAGCCGGATCGATGGCTGGGTCACCGGCCCCGACGCGTACGGCCTCACCGCGGTCATCGCCGTGGAGACCGCGCGCCGTCTGGTCGAGGTGGGCGCTCCCGGTGGCGCGCTGACCCCGGCGCAGGCTGTCGACCCGGAGGATTTCCTGAAGTTCTTGACCGCCGAGGGTGCGCGGTGGCAACTGCGCGAAGGCTGAAACCCCGGATCAGAGTCCCGAGACGCCCGCCAGTTGCCCGATTCCGTAGGTCACCGCCATGGCCAGCGCGCCGCCGATGACCACGCGCACGACCGCGCGACGCGGATTGCCGCCGCCGAGGCGGGCGCTGACCGAACCGGTCAGGCCCAACGCGATCAGTACGGCCGCGAACGTCACCGGTATCCGCCACGAGACCGGCGGCAGCAGTATCGCCAGGATCGGCAGCAGCGCGCCCAGGGTGAACGACACCGCCGAGGAGAACGCCGCCTGCCACGGATTGGTCAATTCACTGGGGTTGAGCCCGAGTTCGGCCTCGGCGTGCGCGGTGAAGGCGTCGTGCGCGGTGAGTTCCTCGGCGACCAAATGGGCGGTCTCGGCGGACAGGCCCTTCCTCCGGTAGATCTGGGCCAGTTCCGCCAGTTCGAAATCGGGTTCCTCGGCCAGTTCCGTGCGTTCCTTGGACAGCAGGGCCCGTTCGGAATCGCGCTGCGTGCTCACCGAGATGTACTCCCCGACGGCCATCGAGATCGCGCCCGCGGTGAGCCCGGCGATACCCGCGGTCAGGATCTCCGCGGCGGTCGTGGTCGCGGCGGCGACGCCGACGACCAGGCCGGCGGTCGACACGATGCCGTCGTTGGCGCCCAGCACCCCGGCCCGCAACCAGTTCAGCCGCGAGGCCAGTCCGTTGCCGTGCGGTTCGTGCTGGTGCCGCGCGTTCCCGAAGCCGTCGGCCGTCCTGTTCACGATCAGCAGCGTACTGGGGTCCGGGCTCCCGGCGGTGGAGGCAGTCCACTGAGATGCCTGCCGGTCGCGGATACACTCCGGCGGTGCCGCTCACCTTTCCCTCGCATTCGCTGGCCGTACTCCCGCTCAAGCTGCGCTGGCCGCGCCGGTGGGACGGGGTCGCGCTGGTGGTGGGGTCGGCGGTGCCGGATGCGTCGTATCCGGTGGCGGGCTTGTTCTCCATGCCGGAGACCCATGCGCTCGCGGCGCTGCTGTGGTGGTGTCTGCCGGTGGGGATCGTGGGGACGCTGGTGATCCGGTGGGGCGCACCGTCGATCGCGGCGCATCTGCCGCGGCTCGGCGGATTCGACCTGCCGGCCTACGGCGCACTCGGTGCGGTGCGGCATCGGTGGTACGTGACGGGATATTCGATCCTGATCGGCGCCGTCACGCACATCTTCTGGGACGGGTTCACCCATGACCCGGCGGGCGGGCACGGGTGGGCGGTGGCCCGATTTCCCGTGCTGTCGCAGCCGGGACCGTTCGGCAGGCCCTGGTGGTACCTGCTGCAACAGGCCTCGACCGTGGGCGGCGCGGTACTCGCGATCGCGGCGTTCTACTACATCGGCCGTCGCGGACTGATCCGCGCCTGGCACGGCGAGCCGCGGGCCGTCGCGCGGATGCCGCGGCGTTTCTGGTCGGTCGCGGGGCCGGCGGCCGTGCTGGGACTGATACTGATCTCGTTCATGCCCTTGGCGTTTCAGCCGTTCGTTCTGGGTGTGCGGCTGCTGTATATCGTGGCGATCGCCCTCTCGGCGGGTGCGGTGGTGACACGGATCGGGCGCACCACCCGCACCGGGGTAGCATCCGGGGCGTGAACCCGCTTGTCGCACGTGTGATGTCCACCGTCGCCGGTCAGCTCGGGCATCCGCACGGCCTGCTGGGCAAGGGAGTCGGGCGGTTACTCGATCGCACCAACCGATTCGTGATCCAGGAGTGTGTCGCCGCTGCCGAGGTGGCCCCGGGGGAGGCGGCGGCCGACCTGGGATTCGGTGGGGGCGTGGGGCTTTCGCTGCTGCTGGATCGCGTCGGTGCGGACGGCACCGTGCACGGCGTGGAGCTCTCGCGGGATATGTCGGCGCGGGCCAGGTCTCGGTTCACCCGGGAGATCGGCACGGGCCGGTTGCGGGTGCTCGAGGGCTCGCTCACCGAACTTCCGCTCGCCGATGCGAGTCTGGATGCGGCCATTACCGTCAACACGGTCTACTTCGTCGCCGAACTCGACCTCGCGTGCGCCGAGTTGGCCCGGGTGCTGCGCCCGAACGGGCGTGTCGTGATCGGCATCGGCGATCCCGATGCGATGGCCTCCCTGCCGTTCACGGCGCATGGTTTCCGGCTGCGTCCGGTCGCGGAACTCGCCGACGCCCTCGAACGCGTCGGCCTGACGGTCGAACACCGTGCGCTGCAACGCAAACCGTTGCCGGGTCACCTGCTGATCGGTCGCCGGGCGTAGCGGTATCGCTCGCCTGTCGTCCGGCCTCGGTGGGCGGTGACGAATCAGCTTGTCCCGCAGCGTCTTCGAGGTGGGCATCTGGGAACGGCCCACGGTTGGGGCGGATCCGGGGCTCAGAGCTTTCGCGCGTCGGCAGGAACCAGTACGCCCCGCGCGAACCGGTAGATCTCCTCCGCGGCATCGAATTCCGTGGATGTGACGGTGTTCGGGCCGGTGCCCCACTCCGGGGGAGTCGGCCTGCCGGGCCAGGTGTGGCCGCCGCCGAACACCGTCCACGCGGTGACCCGGGTGCCCCCGGCGCCGCCCTCGACGGCATGCCTGCTGGATCGGTCGGTGGTGACGGTCGTGCCCTCGCCCGAGCATCGGTCGGCGGTCTGCCACCATGCGGCAGATTCGGCCAAACCCAATGTCCGGCCGCGCAACTCACCGTTCGGGCCACGGTGCCGGGAGTAGCCGCCGGTGATCGGCACCGCCTCGTCGGCGGTTCCGTTGATCAGCATCGCCGACACGGCGTGCGTGGGCTCGACATGTTCGAACGCGGCCGGCAGGCCCCCGGCGACCGCGCCGAACGCGGGCACCAGATCGCCGAGTTCGAATCCCAGCCGGTGCGCCATGAACGCGCCGTTGGAGATCCCCGCGGGAATCGACCATTCCGGCCGCGTGCCGAATTCAGCTGCGCACCAGTGGATCAGCTCACGCAGGAAAGCGACGTCATCGACACCGGCCTCGTCGGCGAGGGTGACCCCGCGCCCGTCCGCCCAGCAGCGATCCCATCCGTCCGGATAGACGACGGCGATCCCCCAATCCGCCGCGTGCTCACCGAAACTGGTCCACTCGTCCATCATCAGGCCCGGCCGCCGTTGCTCCGACGGCAGCCGTGAGGCGTTCCCGTGCAACGCCAGTACCAGCGGCGCACCATCCTCGCGTGGCGCGCGCACCCCGAACGTGCGCACCCGCCCGTCGACGGTCAACTGACCCGCCATCGGCTCGTCGGCCACCGGCACCCTCTCCTCGTCGATTTCCCGACCAGGATATCCCCCCGACAGCCCGGGGGCTCAGGCATTTTCGCCGGATACCGGCGCACCGCGCCACTCGCCCGAGCCGGGCATTGCTACGCCGAGAAAACCGGACACCAGGCCGGCGGGCGAACGCGGCCGAGTCGATGGAACAGCCGGAGCGCCGAGCCGGAATTCCGCCGGAGTACGAGTGATGTGGCAGTCTCGTTCGGGCCCGCCGCAGGTGCCGTGGCTCGAGCCGGACATCGTCGATCACCTGGACTCACTCCATCCCGATCACCGCGAAGTCCGCGGGCACCTCGTGCCCTATCTCGGCGCATCTGTTCACTGTTGATGCCGGCGATGTGCTGGCTTCACGTGCGGCGGGGCGGGCGGTGTCGGTGAGCCAGGGCGCGGCGGTGGCGGTCATCCATTCGCGGTCGAAGGGCCGTGGGTGTGGCGCAGGATGGCGCGGGCGTAGGTGTGGGAGCACGTCGAACACGCGATGCGGGCCGAGGTCACCCGGGTGCGCTGTCCGGCTGCTGTGACGTTGCGGCAGGTCGCGTTCGAGGAGCGGCGCCGGCGGCCCGCGCGTGGTTCGCCCGCTGTGCCCCGGATTGCCTCGCGGGCAGCATCATCGCGTACACGCGGGCCGGCGAACGCGCCGGGAACCCTGGCCGGTGCGGGTGTGCGGGGGCGGTACTCTGGGCGCATGGCGATGCGATCGACGGCACTGATGGTGTGCGCGTTCGTCATCTCCGTGTGGGCCGCGGTGTTGTTGCCGGCGGGTGAGTCGAACTCCCTGGTGCTGATGGTGTGCGCGTTCGTCGTCACCGTGTCGGCTGCGGTGTTGTTGCCAGCGGTTGGGTCGAGTTCTCCCTTCCTGGCGGTGGGTGCGTTCGCCGCCGCCGTATGGGCCGCGCTGCTGTTGCCGCCGGGTGAGTCGAATTCCCTGCTGGCTCTGGGCGCAGCGGTCATGGTGGCATTGGCCGTAGTGGCGGCGCATTCCACTCGGGTGCGGTTGCTGCCGGTCGTCGCGCGCACCGGACCGCCGGTGTCGGCGCAGCGGCGGCGGCGCGGATCGTTCCTGCGGCAGAGCAATCCGGACACAGCGGGCCGGGTGCGGCCCAGGGCGCCGGGATACGGCGGCTGACCGCGTCGCGGCGCGGTCGGCCTCCTCGCCGACCCTGTTCACCCATAGGCCCGTTCGCGGGTACCTCGCAGTGAGGTGTTGACCCATGCTCGATTTCGTGTACTACCCCCTGTCCGGCGTGTTGTGGTTGTGGCACACCGGATTCGCCGCCCTGCTGGGCCCGGCCAGCGGCCTGGCCTGGGCGCTGGCGATCATGTTCCTGGTGCTCACGCTGCGCGCCGCGCTGTACAAGCCGTTCGTGGCGCAGGTGCGGTTCCAGCGCACCATGTCCGTACTGCGGCCCAAGATGAAGGAGTTGCAGGAACGGCACGCCGACGACAAGGAGCGCCTCGCCGCCGAGATGCGCACCCTGCAACAGCAACACCAGTTCAACGTGTTCAGCGGCTGTCTGCCGGTGATCGTGCAACTGGTGATCTTCATCGGCCTGCTGCACGTGCTGAGTTCGTTCGGCCGCACCGGATCCGGATCGATCGTGCGCCTGCTGTGGCATCCGGTGCACGCCTCCGCGGCGCAGACCGCGGTGACCCCGAACTACTTCTTCTCGGTCACCCAGGTGCAATCCTTCCTGCACGCAAAGCTGTTCAGCGCGCCGCTGACCGCGACGTTGCTGACCTCCGGATCGGCGTGGGTCTCGGTCGCCGCGGTGGCCATCCCGCTGGTCGTGATCGGCGCGGTGGCCACGCATTTCACCGCTCGCGCCTCGGTGGTCCGGCAGACCGAGACGAACACCCAGACCCGGCTGATCAACTTCATGACCATGTGGCTGTTCCCGCTGGGCACGCTCGCGGCCGGCCTGGTCATGCCCGTGGGCGTGCTGGTGTACTTCGCCACCAGCAACACCTGGACGTTCGTGCAGCAATACTTCGTGCACAAGCGGTTCGGCCCGATGGACGCGGAGGCGCGGCAGCTCCCGGCGGCCGAGCTGACCGACGGCTGAACCCGTTGCGGCGCAAGGCCGCAACTCATCCGTGCGTACCGGTCGGCTGGGCCGCGGTGGAGAGCGCCTCAGCGCGCCTGGTCGCCCGGACGGGCGGCACGACCGCCGCGTCCGGGCCCGCGGGGTGCGCGATCACCACCGACGCGACCGTGAGGATCTGCTCGATGTCGACCTCCTGCGCGGCCAGCCGGGCGATGATGCCCAGCCGACGCTCGGCGCTGTTCGGCCCGATCGGGATCTCCCGAGAGCCGTTCTGCGCGATGAACCGCTGCCAGCGCGCATCCCAGCGCGTCGGCAGCCCGTCGCGCACGGCCCGGTAGGCGTCGAGGTCGAGCCGGCGATGGCGAACCGGATCGATCATCAGGTCGGCGATGCGCTCCTCGGCCCTGGTGAGCATGGGGGAGCGCTGCATCGGTTGAAGATGCCGCGCCTGCACGACCAGTCGCCGACGGTAGTCCTCGACCGGTTTGCGCAGCAGCTCCCGATGCCGCTGTGCCTCGGCGACCAATCGGCCGTCGGCACTGTCATCGGACGTCGACGAGCGGAGCTCGGACATGGACACGCCTTTCCTAGGGTTGCGGATTACTTTGCGGTGCAACCTGATCGGCGTCCGATGGGTCCATTGTGCCCCAGGGGTACGACAAGTTCGGTGGGGCTGCGCGTCGCCGCGTGTGGTGTGAACGCCCGTCGTGGTTGCTCCGGGAGCTACTGCGCAGTGAGTGTATCGAACAAATGTTCGAACAGCTAGGGCTCGGCGGGTAATGCCGGGATGAATCGGCATGTCGCGGACCGCTCGCGGTCAGCCGGGATCGTTTGCCGCCGCGCGGTTTCGAGCGCCCACGATGCCGTACAGCAGCAGATCCTCCAGCGATTCGGCGAACCCGTCCAGGTCGCCGATGTCCCGGATGCACATGGCGAACAGCGCCGCGCCGGCGATGGTGTCCAGGAGGGTGTTCGGGTCCAGGCCGGGGCGGGCGGGGGTGGAATCGGCGGGGAGATATTCCGCCAACTCCTCGCGCGTGGGAGTGTCCAGGCGGGCCGAAAGTTTCCGGTACAGACTCGAGTCCGCGCGCATATCGGTCATCAGGCCGGGCATGGCCGCGCGTGCTTCGGCCGAGCCGAACAGCTGGATCGTGCCGCGGATGACCTTGCGTAACTCGGCGATCAGATCGGGTGCGACCTCCTCGGATCCGACGTCCGGGAATACCGCCTTGGCGATCAGATGCGCCTTGGACGGCCAGCGGCGGTAGATCGCCGGGCGGCTCACCCCGGCGCGGGTGGCGATCGCGTCGATGGAGGTCGCGGCGTATCCGCGTTCCACGAGCAGGTCGCGGGCGGCCTCGAGCACCGCGCGGTCCACCGCGGGATCGCGGTGCGGACCCAGGCGATGGCGTGCGGTCACGAAATGCATCCTTGTCAGCGCGGGAGAGAGTCGTTACAGTCTGTCACATCTAAGTCGTTACACAGTGTAACTGCTGGACCGCTAGGAGGATTCGTGCCCGCCGACGCGCATGTCACCGAGCCCGCCGAGAGTTATCGCCCGGTGCCGCTGCTGCAGGACAAGGTCATCGTGCTCTCGGGCGTCGGACCCGGTCTGGGGCGATCGCTGGCCCTGGAGGCCGCGCACATGGGCGCGGATCTGGTTCTGGTCAGCCGGACCGAGCGGCGTCTGGAGAAGCTCGCCGAGCAGGTTCGGGCGCTCGGCCGCACCGCGGCCGTCGTGCCGGCCGATATCACCGACGAGGATCAGCGCGTCGCGCTGGTCGACCGCGCCCTGGGCGCGTTCGAGCGGATCGACTGCCTGATCAACAACGCCTTCGCCATCCCGCCGATGGATCCGATCAGCCGGATCGACCCGGCCGCGCTGCGCGTGGCGAACGAGACGAATGTCTTCGCGCCGCTGCGGCTTTCGGCCTTGTTCGCCGATGCCCTCGCGCGGTCCCGCGGCTCGATCATCATGCTCAACTCGTGCGTGTCCTACAGCTCGCAGCCCGAGTACTCCGGCTACAAACTTTCCAAAGGTGCTCTGGCCCACCTGGCTTCGTCGCTGGCCACCGAGCTGGGGCCGCGCGGGATCCGGGTGAACAGCGTCGCGCCGTCGTACGTGTACGAGGACATCAACAAGGCGTATTTCGACTGGCTCGCCGCGCAGGCCGGGGTGACGCACGACGACATCTACCGCGAGAAGGCCGCGCCCACCGATCTGAAGCGCTTGGCCGCGCCCGAGGAGGTCGCTCGCGCGGCGCTGTTCCTGGCCAGCGATCTGGCCACGGCCGTCACCGGGCAGATGCTGACCGTCGACTGCGGCGAATTCCACCGCTGAATCAGGAGGGTCCGTGTCCAACGACAAGAAGCGAATCGTGCTGTGGGGCACCGGCGTTGTCGGATCGATGGTGCTCGCCGAGATCCTGCGGCACCCGCGGTTCGAACTGGCCGGTGTGGGCGTGAGCAATCCGGAGAAGGTCGGAGTGGACGCCGGTGATCTGTGCGGAGCGGGGAAAACCGGTGTGGCGGCGACGAATTCGATCGCCGAGCTGATCGCGCTGCGGCCGGACGCGGTGGTGCACTACGGTCCCACCGCGCAGTTCGCCGAGGAGAACATCCGGGTGATCGGTGAATTCCTGCGCGCCGGAATCGATGTGTGCTCCACGGCCATGACGCCGTGGGTGTGGCCGTGGATGGACCAGCTGCCGGACGCGTGGCGCGATCCGATCGCCGAGGCCTGCGCCGCGGGCGGGGCATCGTGTTTCACCACCGGCATCGATCCCGGCTTCGCCAACGACCTGTTCCCGATGACCTTGATGGGCCTGTGCGGTGAGGTCACCTCGGTGCGCGCCTCGGAGCTGCTCGACTACACCGACTACGAGGGCGACTACGAATTCGAGATGGGCATCGGCCATCCGCCGGAATTCACCGCGCTGCTGGAACATCCGGATCTGCTGATCATGGCCTGGGGTGCGACCGTGCCGATGATCGCGCACGCGGCCGGTATCGAACTGGACCGCATCACCACCACCTGGGACAAGTGGGTGACCCCGACCGACCGTCGTTCCGCCAAGGGCACGGTCGCGGCCGGCACGGTCGCCGCGATCCGGTTCACCATCAACGGCGTCCACCGGGACCGGGAGGTCATCACCCTCGAACACGTCAACCGCATCGGCCTCGACGCCGCCCCCGATTGGCCCGCGGGCACCCGCGACGACGTCTACCGCGTCGACATCCTCGGCTCGCCGTCCATCTCCCAGGAGACCTCCTTCCGCTTCACCGATGGGTCCGGCCGCACACCCGCGCTCGCCGGCTGCCTGGCCACCGGCATGCGCGCCCTGAACGCCGTCCCGGCGGTCAACGCCCTGCCGCCCGGCTGGGTCACCACGCTGGACCTGCCGCTGATCCCGGGCGCCGGCGTCATCCGATGAGTTCCCGGGCGCGCCGCTGATCCGCAAGGCAGCGCGCGCGACCGGCCCGCTCCGCCTGCTCGCCGCCCGGTCTCGAGCGCCCGGCCGTGCTTCGGGACAATGTGAGTCCTGCACGATGAGGTCCACCGGCGCGAGAACAGGAGTCCGTGATGAGTACTCGGCCTGCGGATGAGCAAGGTCCGGCCGCGACCGGTCCGGAGACGTTCGATGACCTCGTCGTCGCGCTGCGCTCCCGGATGCGCACCTTGTCCGCCGCGCACCGCAAGCTCGCGCAGCGGGTCCTGTCCGATCCCGAGGCGGTGGCGTTCATGACCATCTCCGAGTTGGCCGCCGCGGTCGGCGTCAACGAGGCGACGGTGGTGCGTTTCGCGACCGGGCTCGGATTGAAGGGGTATCCGGGGCTGACCAAACTCTGCCGGGAGCGGTTGCAGGAACAGGCGCAGCTGTTGCGCCGATTCGACAACCTCGTGCAATTGAACGCCGACGGCGCCGGATTGCTGGAGCAGACCGCGGCGCTCGACCAGTCCAATATCGTTCGCACCTTCGCGCGTGTCGATCAGGCGGAGTGGTCGGCCGCGGTCGACCGGCTGGCGCACGCGCCGCGCGTTCACGTGATGGGCCTGCGCAAATGCCATGCGCCGGCGTATCTGCTCGGCTACCTGCTGCGGATGCTGCGCGAGGACGTGGCGGTGATCGCGGGCTCGGCCGGGGCGCTGACCGATGAGCTGCGCCGGGTGCGCGCCGACGACTGTTTCGTGGCGGTATCCATCCACCGCTACAGCGTGGACACCGTTCGCGCCGCGCAGTGGGCTCGTGAACGCGGCGCGTACGTCATCGCACTGACCGACACCGTCGGCTCGCCACTGGCCGAATCGGCGCACGAGACGTTCTACGTCGAGGCCTCCAGCGCCGGTGTGCTGCGGTCGATGACGGCGTTCACCGCACTGGTGCAGGCGATGTCGGGCGCGGTCGCGCACCTGTTGGGACATCAGGTGCGCGCGACCCTGCTCGAAGAGGAGAATCTGCTCGGCGAGTTCGGTGTCTACGTCGCGGAGTCGGTGGGTGAGCAGCGAGGCGTGTCGCGGGGTTGATCGGCGGCCGGCGCGGGCGGTGCGGCCGCGCGACGTCGATACACCAGCCCGGCGGCGACGGCGATCCCCGTGACGGTGAGGGTCAAGGCGAGCGGGGTGCGGGTGCCGGCGGTGAAGGCCATGCCGACGATGATGGCGCTCAGCACGAGGCCGACCGCGTAGGACAGATACGGCGCGCCCCACATCCGCACCGGCAACCCAGCGGCCTGCTCCGGCGTCCGGCGCCGGTGGGCGCTGATCTGAGTCGCGCAGATGCACAGGTAGACCACGACCGCGATCGACCCCGACGAGCTGAGCAGGAAATTGAACACGGCTCCGGTAGGCAGGAAGTAATTCGCCACCACCGCGAGGAATCCGGCGCTCGAGGCGGCCAGCACACCCATGACCGGCACCCCGGCGCGGTTGGTCCGGCGCAGCGCGCGCGGTGCCTCGCCGCGCCGGGCCAGTGCGTACAACATCCGCGAGGAGGAGTACAGACCAGAGTTCAGGCAGGACAGCACCGCGGTGAGCACGATCAGGTTCATGATCGCCCGCGCGCCGGGGATGCCGAGGCGGGTCAGCACCGCGGTGTACGGGCTGGCGGTGACTTCCGTTGCGTCCCAAGGCAACAGCGTGACAACGACGAATATGGAACCGACGTAGAAGATCAGGATGCGCCCGGCCACGCTGCGCATGCTCGCCCGGACCGCCCGCACCGGGTCCCTCGCCTCACCGGCGGCGACGGTCACCATCTCGGTGCCGAAGTACGAGAAGAAGACCGTCAGCGCAGCCGTCAGTATCGCGGAGTAGCCGCGCGGGAACAGCCCGCCGTGCCCGAGCAGATTCGTCGTCCCCGGTGCGGGATGACCGCCGAACAGCCCGGCGATCGCGACGACGCCGACAGCGATGAACGCCACGATCGCGGTGACCTTGATCATCGCGAACCAGAATTCGAAGCGGGCGAACGAGCTCACCGCGGCCAGATTCACCGCGGTGAGGGCGCTCATGAAGATCAGCGCGTACAGCCACGTCGGTGGTCCCGGCAGGAGCTGCCCGGCGAGGGCGGCGCCGGCGATCGACTCGAAAGCCACTGTGACACACCAGTGATAGGCGTAGACCCAGCCGACCGACAGTCCCGCCCAGCTACCCAGCTCGCGAGATGCGTAGCTGGAGAACGATCCCGTTTCGGGGCTGGCGGTGGCCAGTTCGGCGAGCATCCGCATCACCAGGATCACCACGATGCCCGTCACCAGGTAGACCAGCACGATGCCCGGCCCCGCCGAGGAGATCGCCTTTCCGCTGCCGACGAACAGTCCGGCGCCGATGACGCCGCCGATGCCGATCATCGTCAGCTGCCGAGTGCCGATGGTGGGCTTCAGATTTCCCGATTCCGGGAGTGAGGTGGACACGATGGTCTTCTTCCGACGAGCCGCGAGGGTGTGACCCAGATAACCGATAGACAGCAATGGAACACCCCCGGCAGCCGACATGCAACTGGAGTTGCAATATTTGCCTAATTGCAAATTGAATTGCAGTCTGGCATCATCGAACGGCGCGCGCTCCGGGCGCGCCGATGCGGCCGAAAACCGAATGCGAAGGGTTTCCACAGATGCCGACCGTGCTGGTGAGCAGATCCGAATCCGTTGTGACACTGACGCTCAATCGTCCCGAGCGGCTCAATGCCGTCAGCGAGGAGCTGTACGAGGAGCTGATAGCGGCGTTGATCGAGGCCGAGCGGGCATCGGCGATCCGCTGTGTCGTACTGACCGGCGCCGGCCGCGGGTTCTGTGCCGGCGCGGATCTGAAGGCGCATCGTTCCGGGCTCCGCAGCCCGGAGGAACTGACCCGTTACGCGCGGTTGGGCCAGCGGGTGTGCCAGGAGATCCAGATGATGCACACACCGGTGGTCGCGGCGGTCAACGGTTATGCCCTGGGCGCCGGTGCCGAGTTGGCGGTCAGCGCGGATTTCCTGGTGATGGCCCAGGACGCGCGGATGGGCTTTCCCGAGGTGAGCCTGGGGACGTACGTGGGTGGGGGAGTGACCCATCGGCTGCCGCGACTGGTCGGCTTACGGCGTGCCACGGACCTGCTGATCCTCGGCGAGCGCTTCACCGGGCAGCAGGCCCGGGAATGGGGTCTGGCGTACGCCGCGGTCCCCGGTGCGCAATTGCTCTCTGCGGCAAACGAACTCGCCGCCGCCCTCGCGGCCAAGGCGCCGTTGTCGCTGTCCCGGATGAAGGCGGCGCTGCGCCGCGAGGACTCGCTCGAGGTCGCGCTGGCCGAGGAGCCGCGAGAATTGCTGGCGCTCATGGCCACCCGCGACTGGGCCGAGGGAGTCGCGGCATTCGGCGACCGTCGCCCGCCCGTCTTCCAGGGGCGATAGGCATGACCACCGATGTGCGCCCGGCCGACTCCGCAGCGGGAAACGCACTCGTCGGCGCTGAGTCCGCCGAGCGGCGAAACGCCTTGGCGCGGTTGCTCGATCCTCGCTCGATCGTCGTCGTCGGCGCGTCGGCCAATCCGGCCAAACGCGGATTCCAGGCGATCCGCGCGTTGCTGCGGTCCGGGTACGTCGATCCGATCTATCCGGTCAACCCCGCGGCGGACCGGATTCTGGGGCTGGATGTGTTCGGCTCGATCGAACAGGTGCCGTACGGCGCCGACGCGGCGCTGATCGCCCTGCCCGCCGACGCCGTTCCCGCCGCACTGCGCGCCTGCGCGGCGGCCGGAATCGCGGGAGCGATCGTGCTGGCCAACGGT
>CBJNFW010000184.1:0-17762 GCA_966435935.1 uncultured Nocardia sp. | reverse complement strand
TTCACCGCGGGCATGGGCGGATACGAGGAACTACCGCCCTACACCGAAGCGGACAGACCACCGGCATACAGCGACGGCAGCTCATCGCTGTCCGATAAGAAGTCCTGGGCATCGGATGTCAAGACCGACAACCCCACCGCCTTCGACTCACCCTCGGTCAACGGCAATTCGCAACGCGCCCAGAGCAACGGCGCCAATCCGCCGGCGGTGAACGAGGCCGCGCGCAATGGCAACGGCATCACCACGAACGGAGCCGAGCGCAACGGCGGCACCGTCGAGGGCGGCCCTCGAAACGGCAGCATCGTCAACGGCAACACCCACGACACCGTCGCGTCCAACCGCAACGGCACCGAGACCACGCCCGACAGCGGTAATCGCAACGTCCCCGCCGCGAATGCCGATCATTCGAGCCGAAACGTCAACGGCAACAACGACACACACCTGACAGCGAACAGCCGGACCGATCAAGGACCGCGGGGCGAGACATCGGCCGGAAGCGGTTCTCCTCGCGAAACCCCGGAGACCACACCCACGAACCGCAGCCGGAACGGCTCCTCACAGACCAACCCCTTCACCCGGACCGCCGACCGGTCCGCGAACCCGGCATCCATGCAAAGCTCCCCGATCCGTTCGCCGGGGATCTCCCGTGACACGAGTTCGCCTGTGCGGCAGTCGATGTCATCCGGTATCGACGGCGCTTCGACACGACCGGCCCAGTCGCCCCGGATCTACTCGACGGCTACGAAGATCGCGGACGGCTCCACTCGGACCAACCCTTTCCGCACCAGCACTCAGGAACAGCCCCGCGCCGCCACCACCCCGGGCAACGGCAAGAACCCCTTCCGCACCGGCACGAAACTCACCGCCAACGGCACCGACCAACTGCGCGCCACCCCCAGCACCGAAACCACTGCGTCCCGCAACCCGTTCCGGACCACTGTCGGGGAAGCCCCGAAAGAGCCGAACACCGGGCTCCGAACCACCACACCGACGGACACCCCGGACCGCACCCGGTACCGCGCCACCGTCGAAGACGTCCCGGACGAGTCGGATGCGCCGCGACCGTTCCCCACGGAGACCCAGCGCCGCAACCCGTTCCAGACCACGGTCGAAGAGGTCCCGGACGAGTCCGCCGCCCGGTTCACCACGACCCAGGACACTCGCAACGGCAGCACACCGTTGCGTCCCGCCGACCAGACGCAGAGCACCCCGCTCACCAGAACCGGTCCCGACAACCGGACCGGCAATACGAATCCGTTCCGGTCCACCGCGCGGCAGGGCGGCGACCGGAACCTCGGCGGCAGCAGCCCATTACGTCGCGACGATACCGAGACCCGTTCTCACCCGGTCGAATCCGGGGACGATCCGCAGTCGCGCATCAGCACGCAGCGGCGCGAGCCGATCGGGACCTCGACCGAGGCCGGGATCGAACACTCGACCCACACTAACCGATCCGACGACGTCTCCGGCTCCACCCACGAGCACGTCATCACCGACTACCTCACCGGTGCGCGCGTCGTCAACGATTGCAGCCGACAAGTGTTGCGGCGCTTGGCCTCCGACTTTCCCGGCAACCGCAGAATCCAGGCGCCCAAGGAGCCGGTGGGCCTGCGTGGCATGGACGCGCTCGAGTTCGAGATGCGCTCCACCGGAACACTGCAGAGCTTCCCCAACCACGAGGCGGTCGGCGAGGCGCTGCGCGAACTCGGTCCCGGAGCGAAGGCCGCGGTCATCGAAACCTTCCGTGGCCCGGCCGATCAGCACGGCATCGGCGCGCACGCCGTGGTGATGACCGTCCGGAACAAGAACGACTGGGTCTGGGATCCGGCCACCAATCGCGAAACCCCGCTGATCTTCCACGATCGCGAGGACGTCGCCGGCGTGACCGCGGTGCTCTACACCGCCGACGGCAACCCGGCCCACGCTCCCGGCCGCGGTCTCGACGGTGTCCGCGCGACCGGCAACGTCCGCATCGGCTCGTCCACCGCCGCCGAACCCCATCTCGGCGAGACTTCGTCACATGATGAGCCCGCGCCGCCGGACGACATCCCCGCCGCCGCAACGAGTCACGAGTTCGCGGGCCCGCCGGGCAAGGCCTGGGACGAGGTCACCGAACTGGGATCCCGCCCGCAGCAGCTGACCAAGGCCGGATTCGGCAAGAGCGCCTCGGGCACACACGATCTCGTGGTGTTCGGCGACGAGTCCGGCGCACGATACATCTGGTCCCGCTCCGGCGGATTGACCGACGCCGAGGGGCGTGCGGTGCCGAGGTCGACGACGCTGGATACGGTCGTGTCGGATTCGAGAATCACCGACATCCGCGTTCCCGGAACTTCCGACCACCCGGCGACGCGGCAGTCCGGTCCGGAAGATCCTCAGTCGCACAACGACTTTCCCGCCGGGTCCACGACGCCGAAACACGACGCCGAGGTGTATCGGCGTCTCGTCGCCGCGCAGGAACGTGCCGAGCAGCACCAGCAGCAGGTGAAACAGACCATCCAACGCTCCGGCAGCAGTGTCGAGGAGGCCCGGCGCGCACTGGAGACGGCCGAGGCCTCCCACGACGAGGCGCGCATCTCCGAGGCGCGGGCGGTCTACGAGCAAGCGGCCGAAGATCACCGGCAGACCGTCGAGACGGCCGTCGACGAACTCATGTCCGGCGCCGAGAAAGCGGGCACGGACGCCTGGAAAGCGTTCCAGGACGGGCATATCGGCCAGGACGATGCCTTCCCGCTGGTGCGCAGGCAACGTGTCTCCGCTGCCAAGGCGGCGGCCGAAGCGCTGCTGGAGCATTACGACATCCAGGCCGGAAAGGACCGGTCGGGACCTCTGGGCACGCTGCGCACCGGGGATTTGGAGCAGCGCATCCTCACCGGTTCGGAGAAGGACTCGCGTGCGGCGCAGATCGAACTGTTCCGCCGGGGTACCGGTGGCGAGATCGGCAGCCCGGGCGGCAAGGTGCTGCGCTGGACACAGCTCACCTCCGAAATTCTGATGCGACACGGCCCGGTCGAAATGGACACCGGCGAGGGCAAGGAATTGACCGCCATTTCGCGGGCGACTCGCACCGTCCTGGACAAGGGCATCGCCCATGTGATGACCAGTAGCGATCCGCTCGTGGTGCACATGCAGCACGAATTCGAGAGTCTGGTCGCGGGCGATCACGGCCTGGGAATCGATGTGTACCACCTGGATTCGGACCAGCCGTTCCCGGAGCGGGTGCCCGGGCGCAAGCTGATCGTCCTGGGCACCGCTCAGGATTACGGGTTCCGCGCGGTCAAAGAGGCGCAGGCGGTGGTCGACAAGCTGAAGGACAGCGGGATGTCGGCCGAGGAATTGGCGCAGCTGCGTGCGGATCTGGAACAGGCGCCATCGACGAAGGAGTACAAACAGATCCTCGACGCGGCAGCCGAAAGCCGGGGATTGCCGGACCGTTTCGAGCCGTTCCCCGGCGGCGATCTGATCATCGACGAGATCGACGCGCAGCTGATCGACGAGCAGACCCACTACGTACTCTCGCCCGGAAAGTCGGGCCCCGCCGACGAGGCGTTCACGACCCGCGTGCACGACGTCTGGAACACGCTGCAGGAGGCCAAGGAACGCGGCGTACTCGGCCCGGCGGATTTCGGCAAGGATCCGGACAAGCGCGGAATCTTCGATTCGAAGATGACCCGTTTCGGCCGGGCCAAGTTGGCGATCATGCTGCGCAACGGCCAGCGGGACATCAGCGACGCGGACGCCGAGGAATTCGCGCATGCGGCACAAGCGGAATGGGGCCCGGAGCGGAATTCGGACTACCACGTCAGCGATGACGGAAAGATCAAGATCATCTCCTCGCAGACCAACGACCAGGTCATGGACGATCCGGAGAAGCAGAGCTCGAGCCGGTGGAACGGATTCGCCAAATATCTCGAGGCGAAGAACGGCCTGTCGATCACTGCGGATTCGGAGCATTCGCTGAGCATCACCGGAAAGCAGATCTTCAGCGGCGGCCACTTCGACCACATCACCGGAATGTCGGGCACCCTGCTCACCCCCACCGAGGGCAATCCGCGCGGCGTCGAGGACGTCATGCACGAGGAGTACGGCACCGGGCCGATCTCGAAGGTGGACAGGTTCTTCAAATCACAGTTGCAAACCCCGGACGCACGGCATTTCGCCTCCGGTGCGGAGAAGTTCGAGGCGATGGCGAACGACATCCTCGACACCGCGTTCGTCCAGGATGCCAAGACCGGGGCATGGGAACAGAAGGGTTCGCCGCAGCTGGCGATCGCAATGGACAACGCCGATGTCGCCAAGCTGTCCGATGCGCTCCAGCACGCCGCGAACGAGCGCGGGCTCGAGGTGAAATTCGACAAACTCGATGTGGCATGGGTCGATTCGCACGGCAGTAAGGACCGGGCGAACGACGAATTGCAGAAGATCATCGCCAACGGCGGCGAGATGGGCCGAATCATCCTCGGCAACAAGATGATGGGCCGGGGCGTGGACATCACCCCGTCCAAGGAGGCCATCGCGCACGGCGGCCTGAAGGTCAAAATCAGTGGCGGCCCGGCATATTCGGAACGCGTGAATCATCAGGCCGAGACCCGTGCCGCGCGCAGCGGCAATCCGGACGGGGACTGGGCGACCGGCGGCACTCCCGGGGAGGCCGTGCACTACATCTCGCCCGAGGACTACCGCAGCGCCGCGCCCAACGCCCGGGTCAAGACGTTCATCACGCGTTATCAGGAGGCGGCGCAGGAACACCGCGATGCCGCCGCGGCGCACCGGGACAACGGGAACGAGCAGACCGAGGCGAAACTGGAAGAGACCAGGAGCGCGCTGGACACGGCCGAGAAGGACCTGCGCGATCAGGCCACGCCCATGCAGAAGGCCGCGGTCGAACAGCAACTGCTGGATTCCCGTCGCGCGGATTCGAACCCCTCGCGCGCACCCCCGCTCGAGGAGGGCGCCGATACCCAGGGCCCCGTCACTCCGCCGCCCAGATCCACCGACACCACGTCCCACCGCCCGGCCCCGAACACCGACGGCAGCAACGGCATTCACGCGGCGCTGCCCCCGGAGCAGCAGCGTCACCCCTCCTCCGAAACCCCGGGCGCCGACCGGTCTCCCGGAGCGCGCCCCATCGTTTTCCAGCCGCAGCGAAACCTGCCGACGATCGAAACCATGCTCGGCGACCCGGAATTCGGATCACTCGGCTCGGAACAGGGCAACAGTCCGCACTCCGACACCGCACCCGAGTTCGGCGGCGACCGCAGCAACACGACAACTCCCTCGCCCACCTTCCGCCCGGAGGACATCCCCGGGACCAGCGGCGAGCGGTCGGTTTTCTCCGCATACCTCCCCGCGAATTCGGCTGCGGCACAACACAACAGCTCTCTCCAGCAGCCCGACCAGAACCAGGCGGGCCCCTCGACGCCGGCGAGGTATCAGTACGGCACCCCGACGGTCGACGGTTCGACCGCGCCGCACGAGAAGGCGCCGCCGCCCGAAACGCAGCAACAGCCGCGGCCCGCACCGCGCGAATTCCCCGCGACCCTGGCCCCCTACGAACGTCCGCAGCCCGGCCCGTCGAGGTTCCGGCTCGGGCGGCTGTTCCAGGGGTTCTCCCGCCGGATTCCGACCGCACTGGTCGACGGCCGCCGGACCAACGTGCACGAAGAGCCGTGGCATCCGCCCGCCACCATGCGCAATCCCTATCTGCATCTGAGCGGCGAGGCGAACAACCGCAGACTCGCGGTCCTTCCCGAACTCCGGACCCGAGCGATCGCCGGACATACGGTGGGCCGGTTCGGCGGCTGGCTGGCGATGCACTGGCTGCGGCACGATTCCACGGGCGCCAACGCATTCGATTACACGACACTCACATCCGCGCAGCGCCAGGATGCGATCAACGTGATAGCCGGTCTGCGGGCGAACGACGAGGATCGTACCCTCGCGCAGTGGCTCCGCTGGGCGGAACTGAGCCTGGGTGCGGACGCCCGGCACGAAGCTCGCGATTCGGTGCGGTTGACCGATCTGCCCGCCGACACACGCGTGTGGATGTTGAATCCCTACGATTCCCACGCGCTGGCGGCGCAACGCATCGGCGCCAGTGACGAGTTCCGCGTCTACAACCCCCAGACGGGTCAGTCCGGGCGATCCCATGTCGTGGTGCTGGAAAATCTGATGCGCCAGCACGGCATCAGCGATCTGGTCATCGCCGGGCCCGCGGACCGATCCGTGACACCCACCGAGATCCCGGTGGCTCAGGCCGTGGCTGCCGCGCACGAACTGCTGCCGAACTATGGCGAGGTGGGTGCGCGTCCCCCCGAATACCCGACGTTGCCGGACTACACCGTCCCGGAGGATCCGGCCGCGGTATGGGGCGGTGTCAACTGCGCCGTCGTGGCGCTCGAGCAGCTGTCCACGTTCACCGGACGTCCGCGCCCGCAGGTGCCCGAATCACTCGCCGGAATCACCGGTATGCCCGCGGATGTGTTGGCGCACAACGCCGGTGCGCCGCTGACCCGGTTCGACAACCACGACCGCATCGCCGAACAGCTGACCGCGATCGGACCGGGCGCGGTGGCCCTGGTGGTGGACGACTACCGCGACTACACCGACTCCAATGGTGTCGGCGCACATGCGTATCTGATGCGCGTCGAAGACGACGGCAGTGTCGCGGTCCACGATGCGTCCGACCCCGATACCCGATCCTTCCCGCCGAACGTGCCGCGGGAGCTGGCGGGTACGCACGCGGTGCTCTACTCCGCCGACGGTGTCGCGAGGACCATGGATCCCGCGATGGCGGATCAGCTTCCGACGACGACCATGATCGGTGCGCGGTCCTCGGGCGACTCGGAACCGACCGATCCCCCGTCCGACTCGAATCTGAGTAGAACGGTCTGGAATTTCGGCGGGCATCGCAAGGGCGCCGAGGATTTCGTCTTCATCGAGCCGATTCGGGAGAGCACGATCAAGTGGCTTCGCCTACAAGCCATCCACATTGTGGAGACCGAGGCCGCCAAACAACCGGTCGCCACCACCAGCAGCACGAAACCAGCGGACGCCGAAGGTGCCGAACAGCAGGTCGGCGCCGACAACAGTAAGAAGGCGGCGACCCCGGCAGACGACAAGAAGCCGACGGACAGTGTGAGGCCGGCCTACACCGGTCCCGACGCCAAGCGCAAGGCAGCACTGACCGAAGCGCTGGCCGGCCCTCAGACCCCGAAGGACCCGTTCCACGCCGCCGTCAAACAGAAATTGACCTCACGCCTGACCACGGCGGAGATGTACCGCCTGCTCAGCAAATCCGGTATGCCGCTGGCCGCGGAATACAAGGGCAACCCGTTCCCGGTATTCCTGCGCGCGAGATTCACGCCGCGCGAGAACTCGCGACCGAGCAATGGCCCGGCGGTGAGCCTCCAGCGCTGGACCTACGGAAATGTCGACCTCGGTAGTTCCGCGAGCGAGCACAGCCAACGATCGTTCAGTTTCCCGTACACCCACCTGTTCGATCTGGAAAAAGGCAAACTGGTCAACTGGGGTGTGACCCCACAGATCAATTTCACGCACAATCAGCTGTCCTCGGCCATGGCCGTGATCGGATCGGTGCAATCGGTCATCAAGAAGCGCAGCACGGACGCCGAAGCGATATCACAGGACTTCGATGTGCACTTCGAGATGCGGTACAACCCCGAGGGGCTGGCCGGCGTGCTGTCACCGGATATCCGCGATCATGAAGACGACTGGGTGAAAATCGATCACGAAGCCGCCCCCGACCTCATTACCGCCTGGTTCCCCAACCATCTGCACGACAACAAGATAAAGATTCCGGAGGCCGGAAAGGACGATAAGCACACGCCGATTCCGTTCCATCGCCCCGCCGATTATTCGGAGTCGGACGAGAATCCGAACCCGCACATCTCCGTCGATCAGATGCCCTTCTACGGTCCGCTCGATTTCCCGGCCCACGACGAGCTGTTCGCCGACGTGATGAAGGGGTTCCCCGACCAGATCGAGCAGATCTCGAAGGCGTCGGCGATCCAGCTGCGGACTTTCTTCGGCGACAACTTGCGCGGCAATATCCCGATGATGCACGGCGGCTCGGTGCAATCACCGACGATGTACACCTCGTCCGGTAAACCGCTCGGATTCTTCGAGGTCGAGGTCGTCGATTTCCACGGCGGGGACAAACTCACCGGCCCCGTCACCGCGGAAGGCCAGTCACGGCTCGAATACAACGTGGTGCGCGGCCTGCGCACACAGGCTCGAGCCGCGATCTCCAACCGGCTCGGCGCGGCGATAGCGTTTTCCCTGGGCCTGGCGCAGGGCAAATCCGACAAGGCTACCGGCTATGCGACACGCGGCGGCAATATAACGCCCTTCAAGGGCGGGGTCACGCACCAGAACAGCCATGCGCTGACCTACGGCGGCCGCGGCTACATATCCCGCGCGCTGCGTCTGGTCGCGCGCCTGCTGCACACCACACCCGAGATGGAGATCCGGGTCAAATTCGTCCGCCCCGACGGAGCGCCCATTCTGCCGAAGCCGGGCACGCCCCTGAACAATACCGGAAAAAAGGCGTCCACGAAGGACGCCGTCCCTGCCGAAGACGGCACAAAACCAGCCACAGACGACACGAAACCAACCGGGGCCGACACGAATCCGGCCACAGACGACACCACGCCGGTCAAGGAGACGACCGACGACACCGCGACCACCGCGGCCACCGGGAAGCGATATCCGATCAACATGCTGGTGCCGTCGAAGGCTTCCCTCGGCCGCAAACCCCAGGCCGGCGAACAACGCTTCCTCCCGCCGCACCTGCTGCATCTGCAAAATCTCGACCTGCTGACCACCCCACTCCAGGTCGAAATACCCGACAATATCTTCGACGGTATCGAGAAATTCGTCTCCGATATGGATTTCCTCCCCTCGGCGAGCAAGGCGAACGACCTGCTCGACCTGAGTTCCACCGCGGAGGAACGCCTGGAGAATGCCCGCAAACTCGCGCAGATGAAAGCCCGGCTGACCAAGCTCGCGACATTCGATGAAATGCTCCAGCGCGGTTTCCGCACCGAATTCGAAGGGACCACCGCCGCCGGTCTGGATCCCGCCCGCATCACCGTCACGATCAAGGCCGTCCGAGAGTACGAGACCCCGGACGGCAAGTACGACCCGAAGGCCGATCCGAATCAAGGCGTCACCCACGCCTGGCGGACCCCCATCCTCCAGACGATGAACTACAGCGGCATCATCCTGTCCTCCGGTGAGGAATCCGAAAGTACCCCGCTCGCCGCGGATGCCGGTGCCAGCGCGTCGTTCACCAATCCACTCAACATATTCGGCACCCAGCGGTTGTCGAGCCTCACCGCCTCCTACGACTTCTCCTACGGCAAACCCAAAGGCAGCGGCGCCGGCCAATACCACGCCGAGGAGATCTACACCTTCAGCCCGAAGAATTCCGGGGAGGACGACTACAAAGGCGATGCCGGTCTCGAGATCTTCGGCATGCGCACCCGCTATGTCGCGGAGATCTCCTACAGCCACGGCCACGGGCCGGCTCCGATCGAGGGTAAGGGCAAGGTCAGCCTGGCGGTACCGCACTACCTGACCACCGCAACACCGAACACCGACCCGGTGGTCCTACCGAAGATCCGTAAGGATCACGGCGCCGACGGGGGCGCACTCCCCGCCGACATCACCAAGGGACTCGGCCTGGCCTCGAAGAAATCCATCGAGGACGGCGTCGGCAGGCTCCCGCTGGCCGCCGTCGTGGCCAACCACTCGGTCGGCGAGATACTCCACGAGGCAACGAGCGGTCTCATCGACGACATCGAGCTCTCGGTGGCGGCCGCGGCCGGCGACTTCGACCCCAGCACATTGAATATTCCCGGCAAATTCCCCGAGGACCGCGGCCCGATACTCCCGATCACCGAACCGCGCTCGGGGCGGACCGAAGATCCGTCCTCGTGGTGGCGCAGCCATCGCGCGAGCTTCCACTCCTGGGTTCCGGACCTGAGCGGATGGCGGCCGAGCCTGGGTCCGTGGTTCCGCAAGCAGGATCACGAGCCGGAATCGATCGATCTCCCCGAGCGCGGCACAACCTCGACCTCCCGCCCGGATGTTCCCGAGACGACCATCACCATCCCGAAGAAGGCGGTCACCACCGGTACCGAAGCCGAGGAGGCCCCGAAGCCCCTGCGAGAACTCGAGCCGCTCCCGAAGCCGCTCGAGCCGGCCGAGAAGAAGCCGAAGGTCCCCGGCGCCTGGCCCGACGAAACCGAGAAGCGCGACGACCCCGATACGACCGCACCCGAGGACAGCCAGACCTGGGGTCACTGGGCGTGGACCAAGGCCACGGGCGTCGGAAAGTGGATATGGCGCACCGCATTCGGTGATCCCGCCACCGACCCGGCGTCTCAGGCCAGCTCGGTGCTGCACGCCTCGATGTCACCGCAGCACATGATCATGTACGCGCCACTGATCTTCCGCGACTCGTACAAATTCGAGACCGAGATCCCCGGCAAGGTGACGGGCACCGATTACAGCGTCGACATCCGCGGCTTCTTCGACAACATCAGGGCACTGAAACCGGCCGCGGTCGACACCGAGCACTGGCTGGAGGCCAACAACGCCACGACCCGGACCACGGGCGTGAACAAGGGCCACCGGGGAGCGTTCATCCTCGGCGGCACCTACGGCGAGGAATCCGATCACAGCTTCCGGCCCAGCGGCGGGTGGCAGGGCGGCAACTCCACCAGTACCCATGTCACCAAGGGCGATGCCACCGACAGCATGCGCGTGACCTCCGACTACGGCGGCAAGGTGTACCGGTTCGTCGCGGACGGCCACTACGCCGTCACCGTCAAGGCGGGCTGGCGCAACTTCCTGTCCGGCCTCGCGCACGGCAAGCCGTACGGCACCCGCACCCGCATCGTCGACGCCCCCAACCGGCTCGAGTTCTTCCTGACCGACAACGACCTGCACGACTATCCCGAATACAAGGCGCTGCTCGTGAAGACGGCCGCAGAGCAGGGGTGGAAGCTCGACATCATCCCGGAGGGGCAGGAGAAACAAAAGGTCACCGAGACCCAGGACGACGGCACCGAGAAGGAAGTCGACAAATACGTACCGGTCGAGCCGCGCCTGCTGTCGGACGCCTACGTCGGAAAGCGCCCCGACGCTCCCGACACGGCCAAGGCCCTGCCCGCCTTCGGCGGCGCCACCGAGGTCATCTTCGACGACGGTCGCGGCGCGCTCGAGAACGCCGCCACGACTCTGCTGGAGAAGATCTCCCCCGGCGCGACCGTCGTCGGCCACAACAACTACCACCCCGGCGTCGCACCGCTGATCAACGCGCACACCACCAGCTACGGCGTGCGCAACCTCGCCAACGCCGGATCCGAGGGCAAACACTCGTTCCATTTCGTCGACCGGTCCGGCGGCATCCCGCGCATGGTCGGCGTCACGTTCACCCAGCGCCCCCAATCGGACGAGGACATGCCGGACGGCCAGACCCTGGCGACCATCCAGGGCAAGATGGTCCCCCGGACCGCCGCCCTGGACAACGTCCACCGGCACATCCGCGCCGACGGCAACGCCTTGGTGGAGCCCGGCGCGACCAACGTCGGCAGCAGCCACAGTCAGAGCAACCAGCTCAGTGTCGGCCTCGGCGGACAGAGCAATCAGCAGCGTCCCGGGGCGACGCTCGCGATCCAGCGCACGGGCACGCACAGCGAGGTACAGAACTCGACCCGCGACCTGAGCGCATGGCAGCGCAGCACAGCGCGCCAGTACGAGTTCAAGATCCCCACCGAATGGACCGTCACGGTCGACTGGCGGACGATGGACGAGACGTTGTCGGGGTATCTGTACGACAAGCTCGGCGACTTCCTCGTCACGGGCGGCACCGCGATCGCCGAGGGGCAGGCGCTCATCGCGACCGGCGAGTGGAGGGGCGTCGCGGAGGGCCTGGATCCCGACGAGATTCCGACGCCGAGTCAGTCCGAATCCGACTCCGTCAAGGCCACCACTTTCATGCGTGTGCACGAGGGTGACACGAAGCCGATCCCGAAGCCCGGCGAGACACCCGCGGCCGAGGTCGCACGCACCGAGCCGCAGGTGTTCGGATTCGATCCGACCAAGAGCAAGCTCGAACCGGCCAAGGCCATCGGGACTCCCGAGACCGTCGACCTCGAGGCGGCCACCGCCGTCAAACCGGCCGAAAAGGTACCCGACGACGTGCGCGAGCTGCTGTCCGTGCCCTCCTGGAAGCCCGAGCTGGCATTCGACATCCGTGAATTCGGCGCGTCACAGCAGTTCGCCGAGGCGCTGTTGCGCGTCGACCCGTCGCTGCGCACCAACGACAGCACCCGGGTCGCCGAGGGCATGTACAACCGGCTGGTCACGCTGGTCGCGAAGGGCGATTTCGTCCAGTTGGGACCGCAGTCCACCGCGCCGTTCCTGAATGTCGAGCAGACCGGCACCATGCCGACCCCGCAGCAGCATGCGGCGGGCGTGAAGATCGGCGACACCGTCGTCAAGATGAGCCTGTATTCGCCGCGCGAGGAGGACGGCAACGACCAGATCGCGTTCGACACCTTCGAATTCTCCGTCGACAACATGGGCTCCTCGTCGAGCAGAAACACCAGCACCGCACTGAGTTTCGGATACAGCGGGGCCAAGCAGACCAACGACCGCGGCGGACCCAGCAGCATCCCGCTGGGCGGCGACGTCTCCGGCAAGGGCGGCACCGTCGCGATCGGCAGCGTGTTGCGAAACCTGTTCCGCACCAACGTGAAGGGCGGAAAACCGGAAGGTAAACGACTGCGTTCGGTGGCCGTGGTCGAGGTCATCGGGCCCAAGGGGACGCTCTGGGTCACCGGTGATCTCATCCTGCGTTCCAACGAGAAGCCGCCGGACAGTGCCAATCTTCCGAAAGTCATTGCACCCAAGGATGATTCGTCTCTCTTCGTGCCGCCGAAGGAGAGCGGGCCGAAGGGTGACGAGACCGATTCCGCGAAGAAGGCCGCGGACGAGAAGAGGGCGGCAGAGGACAAAGCCGCGGCAGAGAAGAAGGCGGCAGAGGACAAAGCCGCGGCAGAGAAGAAGGCGGCAGAGGACAAAGCCGCCACGGAAAAGAAAGCCGCCGAGGACAAAGCCGCAGCTGAAAAAAAGGCGGCCGAGGACAAGGCCGCAGCGGAGAAGAAGGCGGCAGAGGACAAAGCCGCCGCGGAAAAGAAGGCCGCAGGCGAGAAGGACGCGGCGGAGAAGAAAGCCGAGGAAGAAACCGAGCCGAAGGCCCAGGAGGACGCCGAGGCGAAGAAGGCCGCACCCAAGAAGAAGCAGCCGACCAGCGATACCGAGGACGACGACACCAAGACCGAGGACCCCGACAAGAGCACAGAAGCGGCCGAGAAGGCCGAGGCCGATGCGGAGGCGGCAGCGAAGAAACTCGAGGCCGAGAAGGCCGCGGCCGAAGCCGAGAAACTCGCGGCTGAGAAACTCGCAGCCGAAAAAGCCAAGGCCGAAGCCGAGAAACTTGCAGCCGAGCAGGCCGCAGCCGAGAAGGGGGCGACCGATACCGAGACCGGGCCGGATACGAAGTCTTCGAACGCGACCGCCTCGAATACCAAGAAGTTCGATCCGAGCGGTGCCGAGAAACTCGATCCCGAGGAGATCAAGGCGCAGGCCGCGGCGGCCGACAAGCTCGCTGCCGAATTGAAGGCGGCCAAGGCCGGGACCGAGGCGGAGGCGAGTGCCGAGGCGTCCAAGCCGAAGACCAAGTCCAAGGGTTTCATCTCGAGCCTGTTCGGCGGCAGCAGTATGTCGCCGAAGGTCGGACGCCAGACGGGCCCCCGATCGCGCGTCGTGGACGGGATCGCGGCCCCAGAGGGATTCGTGTGGGAATCGATGCCGCCGGACGGCGACTGCTTCTTCCACGCCCTCGAACGCATCATGTACAGCACTCCGTACGACTCGGCGGCCGAACTCGATCGCCGGATCCGCGACCTGCGCCTCATGACCGCCGCCGAGCTGGTCGGGCCCAGGATGGGCGAATACCTGCTGGACTTCACGACGATCAGGAACGCGGACCAGAACCTGGGCAGACAACTCACCACCGCCGAGGAGCAGAACCCGATCTCGGCCGCGGACCAGATCGCCCACTTCGAGGAGTACATCCGTCAGGTCAGACAGCTGACACAGCGCGGCGTCTGGCGAACCGACGTCTTCCACGTCGTCCCCCAGGCCGCCGCGGCCGCACTCGCCCGCAGCGGCGAAAACAGCCGCAACGTGCGGGTATACGGCCAGGACATGCGGCGGGGACAGACCTTCGGCCCGAATGCCGCGGCACCGGCCGACGCCGCGACCCTGGTCGCCTTCAACCACTACCACCTCGCCGTACCGACCGGCGATCACACTCCGGCGCTCACCCTGCCGACCAGGCCCTGGGACGATTTCGCCAGCCTGCTCACCTTCGAATTCGACGAATACAACCCGCAGGACGACACCCAGACCGCACCCGGTCCGGGCCGGATCGCGATATTCGGCGACGCCGAGGCCGCCCGCTACCTCTGGTTCCCGTCGGCCGGTTCCAAACCCGGCGAAATGCTCGACGCCAACAGCCAACCCGTGGATCTCACCTTCGGCGAGGCGCTCGCCGACCCGGCCGTCACCGTCGTGCGCACACCCGCCGTGGCCGAGGAAGCCGCCGGGCCGGACCTGAAGCAGACCGACCCGGAACTCGCCGCCGCCATCGACGAATCCGTGGCCGAGTTCCACGCGGCCGCCGCCAAGGCCAAGGTCGAGGCCGAGGAGAACAAGGACCCCGAGCTGGCCGCCGCCATCGCTCTGTCGATGGAGGGGCTCGAAAAGCCCGGGACCGTCGGCGACAGCGGGCTCGACAAGGGTTCCGACAAGGGGCTCTACGACGCGGACGGCAAGCTCATCCTCCCGCCGCCGTCCCCGACGGGCACGGTCATCCACGACCCCGACCACCACGAACTCACCCACGAGTTCCCCTCGGGCGACGACATCTCCATCCACGGCCTCGATCTGAACAACCCGTCCGGGAAGAAGCTGCCCTTCGCCACCGGGGTCGCCCCGCACCTCACCGACTCGGACGAGGACCTCGGGGGCATAGGACCGGTCGAATCGCCTGAGCTGCTGGATGAATCGGCGCTGCCGAAGAAGGAGACGACGCTCGACACCGAGTCGTCCACGGAGCATGACGAGCACACGATCAGCACACCCGCCGCGACCGAGAAGAAGCAATCTTCCCATGCCGCAAAGGAATTCGACGAGGAGGTCATACCCTTCACCGAACCGGCGGAAGCCGGCATCCCCGTCGGCGACAGGGTTCGACAGATCCCCATTCCCGCTGTGGTGGAACATGATCCGTCCCTCATGGCGCACTCGCTCGACTCCGCGCTGCCCGCTCAGGCATCCCCCTCGACCATCCAGCACACCCCCTCGGACACCGAACTCGCCGCCGCGGCATCCGCCACAACCGCCCTACACACCCCCTCGGACAGCGAGGTGCTCACCCCGCTCTCCGCCGCGAACATCCAGCACACCCCCCAGGAAAGCGAGCTGCTCGACCCCACATCCTCCTCAACCGCCCTGCACACGCCCTCGGAGAGCGAACTGCACACCGGGACCATCACGGTTCCGACACTCCCCCCGCTCCGACTCACCAACCTCCGATCCACCCTCGACGATGCGACCACCCTCCCGGGTTTCGACCACGAGGAATCCCTGCTCCCCACGGACGAAACGACCGTCGATCACACCGGCCGCCCTCGCTCGAATTCCCTGCCCCCCGAAGGCAATACGGTCCCCACCACCCCCGACGTGCCGACCCGCCGCCCGAACCGATCCAACTCGTTCACCGGTTTCCCCGTACTCCTCGACGAAACCACCCCCAGCGTCGACCCCCGCATCTTCAGCTCCCCCACCAAACCCCTCCCCCTCGCCAAATCCCTCGAAAACCTGCTACTCCCAACATCTTCCGCCTCGGGCCGCCCCAAACGCTTCGTCCCCCACCTCACCGACTCCTCCCACTCGCCCGTACACCGCGGCCTCTTCGAGCAGGCGCCCTCGCCCGAATACAGACCCATACCAGAAAAGTCCGACTCCACAGCCCGCAAGAACCTCGAACTGCCCGAGGACACCACCTCCGCCAAGACCGTCGAACCGGACAAGAACGCCACCGACGACGCCGTGAAGTTGTCCGACGACACCCTCACCCAGGGCCTCGAACCAGCGACCTCCGTCGGCGACCTGAAACTGCCCGAGGACACCATCTCTCCCAAGGGCGTCGAGCCGGTCGAGAAAGCCGCTTCCGTCGACGACGTGAAACCGTCCGACAACACCGTCACCGAAGGCATCACACCGACCGAGAAGCTCACCTCCCCCGAGGACATCGAATCGACCAGCGACCTCACCACCACCGAGGACATCACCCCGAAGGGCCTCGCACCAGCGGAGAAGGCAGCGTCCTTCGAAGACCCGAAACTGTCCGACAGCACCACTTCCACCGAGGGCGTCGAGCCGGTCGAGAAGCTCGACTCGGAGGAAGACATCATGCCCGTGGTAGATCCCTCGGCCCCCGAGGGCTTCACGGCACCCAAGGATGTCGCTCCTGTCGCACTGCCGAAGAAGCCCACTGCACCAAAGGATTTCACGCTCTCCGACGACCTCGTCCTCCCCGAGGACTTCACGGCGCCGAAGAACCTGAAACGGGCTGCGTCCTTGGACGACGCGAAGCTGTCCGGGGGCGGCACCGCCGCGAAGGGCTTCAAGTCGGCCGAGAAGCTCGACCCGAACGAAGACATCATGCCCGTCGTAGATCCCTTGGCCCCCAAGGACTTCACGACAGCCAAGGGCTCCGAACCAGCCAAGAGGGCCGCCTCCGTCGATGACGTGAAGCTGTTCGACGACGCCTTCGTCCCCAAGGGCTTCGAGCCGCTCGACAAGCTCGCGCCCCCGAAAACATCGCGCACGGCCCCCGCGACCGACGGCAGCACCCCGCTGCGCTCCGGCGAAACGGCCACACCGGCCCGGCGCTCGCGCAACCCGTGGAACCGACTGCGGCGCTTCGTATCCCGCATCACCCCGACATCGGATCGAACCACCGGCGCCGCAATCCCCCGCCCGACCGAAGACACACCGCGCCGCAGCATCCGCGACCTCTTCCGTCGCCGCCTGGACCGGCTGAACCTCCGCACGCCGACCAGCGCTACGACACCGACGCCGCGCCCGGTCCGCAGCGACGGCAGCACCGCTCACACGACGGTCACGAACCGTCGGGCCGATGCCGTGCTCGCCCCGCCGCCGGCACCGGCCGATTGCGTCGTCGTAGCGCTCACCGCCATCCGAAACACCCTGCCCGGCACCAGAATCCGCATGCCGCGTCGCCCGTCCTCGCTGGCCGGCCACACTCGCCGGGAACTCGAACGGGCTGCGGGCGGCAGACTCCGCGGCTACCCCGACGACACCACGATCGTCCGTAACCTCCAGATTCACGGGCCCGGCGCGCAGGCCCTCGTCGTCGCCGTCCACGCCGCTCCCAACGCGAACGGGATCGGCGCACACGCCTACCGGATGTTCAACGACAACGGCCTCATCCGTGTCGACGACGCCGCCGACCCCACCCACACCCTGCCCGGCCGGCAACGCCCGGCCGGCGTGCACGCCATCCTCTACACCCCCGAGGGCAATACGGTCCGCCCCCTGCTCCCTCGCAGGACGACGGTCCCGGAATTCCCCGC
>CBJNFW010000183.1:0-17839 GCA_966435935.1 uncultured Nocardia sp. | reverse complement strand
TGGGCGTCCGCGCCGTGCGGGCCGAATCCGCCGATGAGGAAGTACATCTGGATCAGCATGACCTCGAATAAGACGTAGAACAGCAGGATTTCCAGCGAGACGAAGGACACCAGCACCATCGATTCGACCACCAGCGTCAGCGCCACATAGATGTGCGCGACGCGCCTGCCGCCGCCGACCTCGTCCTCATCGCGCCACCCGGCCAGGATCAGCAGCGGCACCAGCGCCGCGGTCAGCAGCATCAGCGCCAGCGCGATCCCGTCGATGCCCAGGGTGTATCCCGCTCCGAAAGCCGGTATCCACCGGTGTGATTCGACCATCTGGTACTGCGGCCCGCCGGGGGTGAACCGCGCCGCGATCACGATCGCGATCGCCAGGGTGGCCACCGCCACCACCAGCCCGGTCGCCCGCGCCGCGGTCCGCCAGGCGCGCGGCACCGCCACCACGACGACCGCGCCGGCCAGCGGCAGCACCCACAGAGTTGTCAGCCAGGGATAGTTCACATCGACCTCACCGTGAGCAGGGCGGCGGCGACCGACGCCGCACCGGTGAACATGGATGGGGCGCTCATAGGAAACTCACCACCAGCAGCGCCGCGACCACCAGGGCCGCGCCGGTGAACATGGACAGCGCGTACGAGCGCACGAATCCGGTTTGTACGCGCCGGATTCGGGTGGAGACCGCGCCGATGACCGTGGCCGTGGAGTTGACCAGGCCGTCGATGCCGCGGGTGTCGAGGAAGACCAGCGAACGGGTCAGCCGTGCGCCGGGACGCATGAAGGCGGCCTCGTTGACCGCGTCGCCGTACAGGTCGCGGCGCGCGGCCACGGTCAGCGCGGTGACCTGCGCCGGTGCGGTTTCGGGCACGGGGCGTTGTCCGTAGTGGCGGTAGGCGAGCACCACACCGGCCGCAACGACCAGCAGTGCGAGCACCGTGGTCACCCAGGCGGGCATGCCGCCCTCGGAATGTTTCTGTCCGACAACGGGTTCGAGCCAGTTCTGCAGCGAGGACCCGTAGCAGAAGATCCAGCCGGAGAACACCGAGCCCAGCGCGAGCACGATCATCGGGCCGGTCATCGAAACGGGGGATTCGTGCGGATGGGTGTCCGGATGCCAGCGGCGTGTGCCGAAGAAGGTCAGCAGCATCACCCGGGTCATGTAGAACGCGGTGATCCCCGCACCCAGCAGCGCCGCGGCGCCGAGGGTGACTCCGCTCGCGCCGCCGTACCCGAACGCGGCCTCGATGATGCGGTCCTTGGAGAAGAATCCGGCGAACGGCGGCACCCCGATGATCGCCAGATAGCCCAGGCCGAAGGTGACGAACGTGATCGGCATGAGCGCGCGCAGGCCGCCGTAGCGGCGCATATCGGTTTCGTCGTTCATCGCGTGCATGACCGATCCCGCGCCGAGGAACAATCCGGCCTTGAAGAACCCGTGAGTGAGCAGGTGCATGATCGCCACCGCGTATCCGGCTGGTCCCAGGCCCGCGGTCAGCACCATGTAACCGATCTGGCTCATGGTCGAGGCGGCCAGCGCCTTCTTGATGTCGTCTTTCGCGCAGCCGATGATCGCGCCGAACAGCAACGTCACCGCGCCGACGATCAGCACGCCCGCGCGGGCGCCGGGGGCCAGGTCGAAGATCGCGTGCGAGCGGGCGATCAGGTACACCCCGGCGGTGACCATGGTCGCCGCGTGGATCAGCGCCGAGACCGGGGTCGGGCCCTCCATCGCGTCCCCGAGCCAGGACTGCAACGGCACCTGCGCGGACTTACCGCACGCACCCAGCAGCAGCAACAACCCGATAGCGGTCAGCGTGCCCTGGCCCGCGTGCGAGGCGCCGGCGAACACGTGCCCGAAATCCAGCGAGCCGAAGGTGGCGAACATGACGAACAGCGCGATCGCCAATCCCATATCGCCGACCCGGTTGACCACGAACGCCTTCTTCGCCGCCGTCGCCGCGCTGGGCTTGTGGTACCAGAATCCGATCAGCAGGTACGAGGCCAGGCCGACGCCCTCCCACCCCAGATACAGCACCAGGTAATTGCCCGCCATGACCAGCACCAGCATCGCGGCCAGGAACAGATTCAGATAGGCGAAGAATCGCCGACGTCCCGGATCGTGCGCCATATACCCGACCGAGTACAGGTGGATCAGCGATCCGACGCCGGTGATCAACAACGCGAAACACATCGAGAGTTGATCCAGCTGCAGCGTGAAGTGCACCTGCAATCCGGCCGCGGGCACCCAGGTGAACAAGTCGTGCCCGATCGCTCGGGTGGCCTCGGGACGGTCGAGCATATCGACGAAGGCCCATACCGCGATCGCGAACGACCCGAGCGCGGCCAGCACACCCAGCCAATGCCCCCACGCGTTGCTCACGCGACCGGCCAGCAGCAGGATCACCGCGCCGGCCAGCGGGATCGCCGGCAGCAGCCACAACATCTGCGCGGTATCCATATCAGTACTTCAGCAGGTTGGCGTCGTCGACCGAGGTCGAGCGGCGGGCGCGGAAGATGGTCATGATGATCGCCAGGCCGATGACGACCTCGGCCGCGGCCACGACCATCGTGAAGAACGCGAAGACGTGTCCGTCGACATTGCCGCGTTCGCGGGCGAAGGTGACGAAGGCCAGGTTCACCGCGTTGAGCATCAGCTCGATGCACATGAACACGACGATCGCGTTGCGCCGCACCAGGACTCCGGCAGCGCCGATGGTGAACAGCAGTGCCGAGAGATACAGGTAGTTGTCGGGATTCACCGCAGAGCCTTTCTTCCTCAGCCGTGCGTGGGCTCGTCGTTGCCGGAACCGTCGCCGTTTCCGGAGTGGACGTTGTCGTCGGGATCGCCGCGACCGACGCCGATGGCCGCGGCTTCGGTATTCGCGCGGTTGCGGCGGTGGCGCAGGATCGTGCTGACCGACAGTTCGGCGAACGAGCCATCGGGCAGGCGGGCGGGGACATCGACCGCGTTGTGCCTGGCGTAGACGCCCGGGGTGGGCAGCGGGGTGACCCGATCCCCTTGGCGCACACGGCGTTCGGACATCTCGCGCTGGTCGGTGCGCGGCCCGAACCGTTCACGGTGCGCGAGCACCATCGCGCCGATGGTGGCGGTGATCAGCAGCGCACCGGTGAGTTCGAACGCCCACACGTACCGCACGAAGATCAGTTCGGCCAGTGCGGCGATGGTGTCCTGGCCGAAGCCCGGCCCGGGGCGCGCGACCGAATGATCGCGTACGCCACGGTCGATGGCGGCGATGAGGATAAGCCCGAAGCCGATTCCGACCACCAGGACCGCGACGCGATGCCCGCGCAGGGTCTCGCGCAGCGATTCCGAGGAGTCGACGCCGACGAGCATCAGCACGAACAGGAACAGCATCATCACCGCGCCGGTGTAGACCACGATCTGCACCACGCCCAGGAACAGCGCGTTCTCGGCGATGTAGAACACCGACAGGGTGATCATGGTGCCGGCCAGGCACATCGCGGCGTGGACCGCCTTGCGTGCGGTCACCATGCCGACCGCGCCGACGACCGCGACCACGGCCAGCACCCAGAACAGCACCGCCTCCCCGGTGGAGGCGCGCACCGCGTGCGCGGCCAGCGGCATCTGCTGGGTGGCCGAAACCAGGTGTGTCGCAGCGGTTGTCATCGCACGCCTCCTTCGATGCCGATGACCTCGTGCGCCGCGGTGCGGATGCGGCGGTCCCCGGGGCATCGGGCGATTGCGGGAAGCTCAGCGCCGCAACCGGTTCCGAAGCTCGACGGGATCGAATCACGACCGGTGTGCTGATCGAAGCGAAGTCTCACCGGTTCGAGGGCACGGTAGGCCGACCCGATCCGGGTGCAGGGTGCGCCGGGCCGATCCGGGCACGATGCCGGGTTCATCGCAACGCTCCTTCCGTGCGGCGTTCGGGCGGCTGGTTCGGATCCTGGCCCGCGGCAAGGGTTCCCAGCACATCGATGGTGCCGAGGTAGTAGTCCTGTTCGGTGGTGCCGGGCACCATCGCGTGCGGCGGGAGGGTCATACCGGGCTCGAGCGGGGCCAGCAGCCGATCCTTCTCGTAGATCAGATCGGCGCGGTTGTCGTCGGCGAGTTCGTATTCGTTGGTCATGGTCAGCGCGCGAGTGGGGCACGCCTCGATGCACAGTCCGCAGCCGATGCAGCGCAAATAGTTGATCTGATAGACACGGCCGTATCGTTCGCCGGGGGAGAAGCGTTCGGTCTCGGTGTTGTCCGCGCCCTCGACGTAGATCGCGTCCGCGGGGCACGCCCAGGCGCACAGTTCGCAGCCGATGCATTTCTCCAGCCCGTCGGGGTGCCGGTTGAGCTGGTGCCGGCCGTGATAGCGGGGTGCGGTGGGTTCCTTGACCTCGGGATAGAACTCGGTGTTGGGCTTTTTGAACATGGTCAGGAAGGTGACCGCGAATCCGCCGAACGGTTCGAGCAGACCGGGTTTGGGACCGCGCGGGGGCGGCGTCGTGGGCATCGGCGGAACCGGGAACCCGGCGTATTCCCCTGCGGGGGACGAGGTTTCGGTGCGTACGGACCGGTCGTTGCCGCGCAGCCCGGCGCGCACCACCGCCGCGAGCAGTAACAGCGTCAGCACGATGCCGCCGATCACCAGTCCGGCGGTTTGCACGTGATAGCCGTTGTCCTGCAACACTTTCAGCACGGCCACGCACATCACCCACAGCAGCGAGGCCGGGATCAGCAGCTTCCAGCCCAGATTCATGAACTGGTCGTAGCGCAGCCGCGGCAGCGTGCCGCGCAGCCAGATGAACACGAACAGGAACACCCACACCTTCGCGGTGAACCACAGCAGCGGCCACCAGCCCGAATTCGCGCCCGCCCACAGATTCAGCGGGAACGGCGCGTGCCAGCCGCCGAAGAACAGCGTGGTGGCCAGCGCCGAGACGGTGCCCATGTTGATGTACTCGGCCATCATGAACATCGCGAACTTCAGCGAGGAGTATTCGGTGTGGAAGCCGCCGACCAGCTCGCCCTCGGCCTCGGGCAGGTCGAACGGTGCGCGGTTGGTCTCGCCGACCATCGAGACCGCGTAGATCACGAACGAGGGCAGCAGCAGGAACACATTCCAGGTGCCGAACTGGTGCGCGACTATGCCGGAGGTCGACATGGTGCCGGTCAGCAGGAATACCGCGGCGAAGCACGCGGACATGGCGATCTCGTAGGAGATCACCTGCGCGGTCGAGCGCAGCCCGCCCAGCAGCGGATAGGTCGAGCCCGAGGCCCATCCGGCCAGCACGATGCCGTAGACCCCGATGGAGGCCATGGCCAGGATGTACAGCACCCCGACGGGCATATCGGTCAGTTGCAGCGGTGTGCTGGTGCCGAAGATCGAGACCTGCGGCCCGAACGGCATCACAGCGAACGCCATCACCGCCGGAATCAGCGAAATAACCGGCGCCAGAATGAATATCGGTTTGTCCACGATCGCCGGGACGATGTCCTCCTTGAGGAGCATCTTGACCCCGTCGGCGATGGATTGCAGGGTCCCGTGCGGGCCGACCCGGTCCGGCCCGACGCGCATCTGCATGAACGCGACGATCTTGCGTTCGACGTAGACGCCCAGCATCGGGATGAGCAGCAGGAAGACGAAGATCGCGAGGCATTTCACGATCACCAGCCACCACGGGTCGTGCCCGAAGGCATTCAGATCGGTCACGACCGGACCTCCTCGACGGTCGGGCTGAATATTTCGGCAATCGCACCGTGCGCGTAGGGGGCAGGTCCGAAATATTCGGCGGACGAGCCGGTTTCGGTGAATCCGGGACGCGGTCGCATCGGGCTCGACGGGGACGGATCCGCCGCCGCGGACGGGAGGCGTTGCGCGCGTATGGGTCTCACGATGTCATTCACGGTGGTCCTCCCGTCGGATCCGCACCAGGTGCCCCGGGGTGACGGCGAGGTGTTCGTACACCGCCGAACCGGGCGAATTCAGCGGCAGCCACACCACCCGGTCGGGCATCTCGGTGACTGCCAGGGGCAGGGTGAGGTGGCCGTGATCGGTGCTGACGCGTACCGGATCCCCTGTGCTGGCGCCGATCGCGGCCGCGCTGTCGTGCGACAGGCGCAGCACCGGTGGCCGTGCGGTTCCGGCCAGGTTCGCCTCACCGTCCTGCATGCGGCCCTCGTCCAGCAGCATGCGCCAGCCGGCCAGCACCGCGCTCCCGGGTTTGGGGGCGGGGACCGGTTCGGGCAACGTGTCCGGTCCCGCGGCCGGCGGTCCGTCCCAGGTGCCGAGATTCGCCAATTCCGCACGGGCCGAGGCGATATCGGGCAGGCCGAGCCGGACGCCCATCTCCTCGGCGAGGGCGTGCAGCACGCGGTGGTCGGCCAGCTGGGCGGCCTGGCGGCGCACGGTGGGATCGGCGAGGGCGGCGTCGAATTCGCGGCTGCGGCCCTCCCAGGTCAGGAACGTGCCCGCCTTCTCCATGGCGGTGGCGACCGGGAACACGACATCGGCCCGGTCGGTGATCGCGCTGGTGCGCAGTTCCAGGGCCACCACGAAGCGGGCGGCGTCGATGGCCGCGAGCGCCGCGCGGGAGTCGGGCAGGTCGGCGATCTCCACTCCGCCCACGACCAGCGCGCCGAGTGCGGCGGCGTCGGCGAGGATGGCCGCGGTGTCGCGCCCGGGAGCCACGGGCAGTTCGTCGACGTCCCATCCGGTCTTGATCTGTTGGCGGGCACGCGAATCGGTGACCGGGCGTCCGCCCGGCAGTAGATCGGGCAGCGCTCCGGCTTCGAGTGCGCCGCGCTCGCCCGCGCGCCGGGGCACCCACGCCAGTTCCGCGCCGGTGTCGTCGGCCAGCCGCGCGACGGCGGTGAGCGCGCCGGGCACGGTGGCCAGGCGTTCCCCGGCCAGGATCACCGCGCCGGGCGCGCGCAGCAATTCCCGTGGGGCGTCGAGGCCGGCCGGTCCGCCGCCGGTGCGCAGCGCCTCGAGCAGATGCGGTTCCTCGCCGGGAACGGCGCGGATCAGCGTTCCGGCCATGCGCCCGAGCCCGCGTGAGGCGTACGCGGCCAGCGAATAGACGCGCAGGCCGTGTTTGCGTGCGGCCTTGCGCAGCCGCACGTACACCATCGGGGATTCCTCCTCGGGTTCGAATCCGGCCAGCAGCACCATCGGCGCGGCCTCGAGGGCGGCGTAGCTCACGCGCATGCCCTGCCCGGCGACGCGGGCGGCCAGGAATTGCGCCTCCTCGGCCGAATGCGCTCGGGCCCGGAAGTCGATGTCATTGGTGCCCAACGCGATTCGCGCGAATTTCGCGTACGCGTAGGCATCCTCGAGGGTGCTGCGGCCGCCGACCAGCACACCGGCGTTACCGTGCGCGGAGGCCAAACCCTCCGCGGCGCGGGCCAGGGCCTCGGACCAGGACGCGGGTGCGAGGGTGCCGTCCCAGCCGCGCACCAGCGGTGTGGTGAGCCGGTCGGGTTGGGTGGCGTAGCTGAACGCCCAGCGCCCCTTGTCGCAGTTCCACTCCTCGTTCACCTGCGGATCGTCACCGGCGAGGCGGCGCAGCACGGTGCCGCGGCGATGGTCGGTGCGTTGCGCGCAACCCGAGGCGCAGTGCTCGCACACCGCCGGACTGGACACCAGGTCGAAGGGCCGGGCCCGGAACCGGTAGGTGGTTCCGGTGAGCGCGCCGACCGGGCAGATCTGCACGGTGTTGCCCGAGAAGTAGGAGTCCAGCGGTTCGCCGTCGGCGATGCCGACCTGTTGCAGCGCACCGCGATCCATCAGCTCGATGAACGGATCACCGGCGACCTGCTGGGAGAAGCGGGTGCAGCGCGCGCACAGCACACACCGCTCGCGATCCAGCAGCACCGCGCTCGACAGCGGAATGGGTTTGGGATACGTGCGTTTGACGCCTTCGAAGCGCGATTCGGCGCGCCCGCTGGACATCGCCTGGTTCTGCAGCGGGCATTCCCCGCCCTTGTCGCACACCGGGCAGTCCAGCGGATGGTTGATCAGCAGCAGTTCCATCACCCCCTCCTGCGACTTACGCGCGACGGGGGAGCTGAGCTGGGTGCGCACGACCATGCCTTCGGTCACCGGAATCGTGCAGGAGGCCACCGGTTTTCGCTGTCCTTCGACCTCCACGAGGCATTGCCGGCACGCGCCGACCGGATCCAGCAGCGGGTGATCGCAGAATCGGGGGATCTGGATGCCGATCAGTTCGGCGGCGCGGATCAGCAGCGTCCCGGCGGGCACGCTGACGGTGGTGTCGTCGATGGTCAGACTCACCATGTCCGCGGGCGTGACGCCGCTGGTGTCGGTGGGGACCGTGGCGGTCATCGCGCGCCTCCTCGTTCAGCGATGGCGGTGTCGGCGGAGGCCCACGCGGTGCTGCGGGCCGGGTCGAACGGGCAGCCGCCGCGCAGGTGCTCCTCGTATTCCTCACGGAAGTACTTCAGCGAGGAGAAGATCGGGCTGGCCGCGCCGTCACCGAGCGCGCAGAACGACTTGCCGTTGATGTTGTCGGCGATGTCGAGCAGCTTGTCCAGATCCGCGCCGCTACCCTGGCCGGTTTCGATGCGTTCGAGCAGTTGCACCAGCCAGTAGGTGCCTTCGCGGCAGGGTGTGCATTTGCCGCAGGACTCGTGCGCGTAGAACTCGGTCCAGCGCAGCACCGCCCGCACCACGCAGGTGGTGTCGTCGAAGATCTGTAATGCCTTGGTGCCCAGCATGGATCCGGCCGCGGTGACGTTCTCGTAGTCCAGCGGCACATCGAGGTGTTCGGCGGTGAACAGCGGGGTGGACGATCCGCCGGGGGTCCAGAATTTCAGGGTGTGCGCGGTGCGCACGCCCCCGGCGTGGCCGAGCAACTCGCGCAGTGTTACTCCCAGGGGCGCCTCGTACTGGCCCGGCCGGGTGACGTGCCCGGACAGCGAGTACAGGGTGAATCCGGGGGAGCGTTCGGAGCCCATCGCGCGGAACCAGTCGACGCCGCGGTGGATGATCGAGGGCACGCTGGCGATGGATTCGACGTTGTTGACCACGGTCGGGCAGGCATACAGGCCCGCGACGGCCGGGAACGGCGGGCGCAGCCGGGGCTGGCCGCGCCGGCCCTCGAGCGAATCCAGCAGCGCGGTCTCCTCACCGCAGATGTACGCGCCGGCGCCGGCGTGCACGATCACGTCCAGGTCGTATCCCGAGCCGAGGATGTCGTGTCCGAGGTAGCCCGCGGCATAGGCTTCGGCGACCGCGACCTGTAGCCGGCGCAGCACCGGCACGACCTCGCCACGCACGTAGATGAACGCCTGGGCCGCGCGGATCGCGTACGAGGCGATGATCACCCCTTCGATCAGGGCGTGCGGGGTGGCCAACAGCAGCGGGATGTCCTTGCAGGTGCCGGGTTCGGACTCGTCGGCGTTGACCACCAGGTAGTGCGGTTTGGCGGCGGGACTCCGCGGACCCGATCCCTGTGGTGCGGAGTCGCCGCGCTCCTGGGGAATGAAACCCCATTTCATACCGGTGGGAAATCCGGCGCCGCCGCGTCCGCGCAGCCCGGAGTCCTTGACCGTGGAGATGACCTCGTCCGGTTCCATGCGCAACGCCTTGGACAGTGCGCGGTAGCCGTCGTGACGACGATAGCTGTCCATCGTCCAGGAGCACGGTTGGTCCCAGTAGCGGGTGAGAACGGGGGTCAGGCTCACCGGTCGCTCCCCTCGGATGTGCCCGATTCATGGTGGGGCGCAGGCGGTTCGGTGTAATCGGCGTCGCGTGGGACGCGCAGTCCCGCGAGGGTGGGCGCGCCGGGTTCGCCGTCGGTGGCTCCGGGACGTTCGTCCGGGAATCCGGCCAGCACCCGGGCGGTCTCACGGAACGTGCACACCGGCAGACCGCTGCGGGTGCCGGTCACCGGTTCGCCACGGCGCAGCGAATCGGCAAGGGCGCGGGCGGATTCGGGGGTCTGGTTGTCGAAGAACTCCCAGTTGACCATCAGCACCGGCGCGTAGTCGCAGGCGGCGTTGCATTCGATGTGTTCGAGCGTGATGCTGCCGTCGGGGGTGGTCTCGCCGTGCCCGATGCCCAGGTGCTCTTTCAACGCGGCGAGGATTTCGTCGCCGCCGAGCACCGCGCACAGCGTGTTGGTGCACACCCCGACGTGATAGTCCCCGGTCGGGGTGCTGCGGTACATCGAGTAGAAGGTGGCCACCGCGGTCACCTCGGCGTCGGTCAGGCCCAATTGCTCTGCGCAGAAACCTATTCCGGTGCCCGAGACATATCCCTCCACGCTCTGCACCAGATGCAGCAGCGGCAGCAGCGCCGAGCGCGGCTGCGGATAGCAGTCCAGGATCTTGCGGGCGTCCGCGGCGAGGCGGTCGTGCACCTCGGCCGGATACGGGATCGGGCGGGTGGTCAGCTTCAACATGATCTCGGTCATCGGTCCACACCACCCATCACCGGGTCGATACTCGCCACCGACGCGATGACGTCGGCGACCATGCCGCCCTCGCACATCGCGGCCACGGCCTGCAGATTCGTGAACGAGGGGTCGCGGAAGTGCACCCGGTAGGGGCGGGTGCCGCCGTCGCTGACCATGTGCACGCCGAGTTCGCCGCGCGGGGATTCGACCGCGCAGTACACCTGCCCGGGCGGCACCCGCATCCCCTCGGTGACGAGTTTGAAGTGGTGGATCAGCGCCTCCATCGAGGTGCCCATGATGGTGCCGATGTGCTCCGGGGAATTGCCCAGGCCGTCCGGGCCCAGCGCCAGGTCCGCGGGCCAAGCGATCTTCTTGTCCTCCACCATGATCGGGCCGGGCCGGAGTTTGCCGAGGCACTGTTCGACGATCTTGAGCGATTCGCGCATCTCGTTGACGCGGATGAGGTAGCGGCCGTAGCAGTCGCTGCCGGTGTCGGTCATGACGTCGAACTCGTAGTTCTCGTATCCGCAGTACGGCTGGGATTTGCGCAGATCGTGCGGCAGGCCGGTGGCGCGCAGGATCGGCCCGGTGATACCCAGGGCCATGCACCCGGCCAGGTCGAGATAGCCGACGTCGCGGGTGCGGGCCTTCCAGATGGGGTTCTGGTTGAGCAGCAGCTCCATATCGCGCAGCCGGGTCGGCATGAGAGACAACAGGTCTCGGATCTTTTGCACCCCGTCCTCGGGCAGATCCTGGGCCAGGCCGCCGGGACGGATGTAGGCGTGGTTCATGCGCAGGCCGGTGATGGTCTCGAAGATGTCCAGGATCAGTTCGCGCTCACGGAATCCGAACAGCATCGGGGTCAGCGCGCCCAGCTCCATCCCGCCGGTGGCCAATGCCACCAGATGCGAGGAGATCCGGTTGAGCTCCATGAGCATCACCCGAATCACGTTGACGCGTTCGGGAATCGCCTCGGTGATGCCCAGCAGCTTCTCCACCGCCAGGCAGTAGGCGGTTTCGTTGAAGAACGGGGACAGGTAGTCCATGCGGGTGACGAAGGTGACTCCCTGCACCCAGCTGCGGAATTCGAGATTCTTCTCGATGCCGGTGTGCAGGTAGCCGATACCGCAGCGGGCCTCGGTGACGGTCTCGCCCTCGATCTCGAGGATCAGCCGCAGTACGCCGTGCGTGGAGGGATGCTGCGGACCCATGTTGACCACGATGCGTTCCTCGGCCGCGCCGTCGAGCGCCTCGCGCACGTCGTCCCAGTCCTGGCCGACGACGGTGACGGTGGTTTCGCCCGGCCGCTGTTCGCGCCGGGTATCGATCTCGCTCATCAGCTTTGCGTCCTCCGCTCGTCGGGCTTCGACGATGCAGCCGCGCGCCCGGTGTCTGTCGCGTTCATCAGCTGTACGTCCTGCGTTCGTCGGGTGGCGGAATGCGCGCGCCCTTGTATTCGACCGGGATCCCGCCGAGCGGGTAATCCTTGCGCTGGGGGTGTCCGTGCCAGTCGTCGGGCATCTCGATGCGGGTCAGCGAGGGGTGGCCGTCGAACAGGATGCCGAAGAAGTCGTAGGTCTCCCGCTCGTGCCAGTCGGTGGTGGGATACACCGCATACAGCGAGGGGATGTGCGGGTCGGCGTCGGGCGCGGCCACCTCGACGCGCAGCCGCCGGTTGTGGGTGATCGACATCAGGTGGTAGACCGCGTGCAACTCGCGCCCGGCGTCGTCGGGATAGTGGGCCCCGCTCACCCCCAGGCACAGCTCGAACCGCAGCGGCTGCGCGTCGCGCAGGGTACGGGCGAGGGCGGGCAGATGTTCGCGGCGCACGTGCAGGGTCAGCTCGTCGCGGAACACCACGGCCTTCTCGATCGTGGCGCTGAACCCTTCGTCGGACAACGTCTTTCGCAGCTGGTCGACCAGATCGTCGAAGTAGCCGCCGTAGGGCGGGGGCGTGCTGCCGGGCAGGCTCAGGGTGCGGATGAGACGGCCGTAGCCGGAGGTGTCGCCGCTGCCGGTGACACCGAACATGCCGCGGCGCACGCCGATCACTTCCTCGCCGGCCGGCCCGGTTTGCTCCGGGACGGCCGGACCGGCATCGGGTCGTTCTGCGCCGGAACGGTTTTCGTTCATCGCGGCCTGCGGCGGGCTCTCGCCGGCGCCGGGAGAGTCGAAAGTCATCGGAGCAGCCCCTTCAATTGGATGGTCGGGGTGACCGCCAGGGCCGCGGCCTCGGCGGCCCGCACGGCCTCCTCGCGGTTGACCCCGAGGGGCATGTGCTGGATCTTCTCGTGCAGGGTCAGGATCGCGTGCAGCAGCATCTCCGGGCGCGGCGGGCAGCCGGGCAGGTAGATGTCCACGGGCACAACGTGATCCACGCCCTGTACCACGGCGTAGTTGTTGAACATCCCGCCGGAGGAGGCGCACACGCCCATGGCCAGAACCCATTTGGGTTCGGTCATCTGGTCGTAGACCTGCCGCAGGACCGGCGCCATCTTCTGGCTGACCCGGCCGGCGACGATCATCAGATCAGCCTGGCGGGGAGAGGCGCGGAAGACCTCCATGCCGAATCGGGCGCTGTCGAACCGGCCCGCGCCGGTGGCCATCATCTCGATCGCGCAGCAGGCCAGCCCGAACGTCGCGGGCCACAGTGAGCCCTTGCGCAGATAGCCGGCGAACTGTTCGACCGTGCTCAGCAGGAATCCGCTGGGTAGTTTCTCTTCCAGACCCATCTCGGACCGACTCGCTTCCGTCCTCGAAACCCTCGCTCCGGCGCGGGCCGGAGGCTGGTTTGCAGTTCCGTGTGCTTGGTGGTGTGCCTCGGTGGTTGTGCTACTTGGGGTGCGGCGCTGGATCAGTCCCAGCTCAGGCCCCCGCGCCGCCATTCGTAGGCGTAGGCGATGGAGACGTTGAGGATGAACAGCGCCATCGCGGCCAGGCCGAACAGGCCCATCGCGTCGAAGTGCACCGCCCACGGATACAGGAACACGATCTCGATGTCGAAGATGATGAACAACATCGCGGTCAGGTAGTACTTGACCGGGAAGCGTTGTCCGGCAGCGTTTCCGGGGCCTCCTGCCACGGCGTGGGGAGTCGGTTCGATACCGCACTCGTAGGGTTCGAGCTTGGCGCGGTTGCGACGTTTGGGCCCGATGAGGGCGGCCAGCAGGATCGACCCCACCGCGAACGCCGCGGCGATCGCGCCGAGAACGAGCGTGGGAATTTCGTTATTCACAACTGCACAACCCCTTCTCCATGTCCTCGGACAACAGCGCCGAGGCGGGGCTGACATCGTCGTCTGCCGGGCCAGTCTCGCCCCCGGGGCGCGCTCGGCCAAGAGCGCGGACATGTGCAGAGACCTGACAGGGGAAGGTAGTCATACCAACGCCCGCACTCGTGTGAGCTACGGCACAGCCTACAACCGTTCCTTCTCAATGCCTGCGGATTCGCAGCCGTGTTTGATCGAATTCAGAACTGTCACTTATGACCGAAACGGCGTAATGACCGGCTTCGTCCCACGCGGTGCCGCCTGCGGCGGGCACGCCGCGACGCCCGGCTCCGGCGGGAGCGCGGGCGTCGGGTGAGAACCGGATTCTGTGGGGGTGTGGCCTCAGGCGGCTTCGGAGTCGCGCAGTAGACCGACCGCGGCCTCGGTGAGCCGGAACGGGTCGATCGGATGTGGCACCGCGGCCTCCGCGCGGGACCAGCTCGCCAGCCAGGCGTCGTCGGGGCGGCCGGTGAGCACGAGGATCGGCGGGCAGTGCTCGACCTCGTCCTTGAGTTGTTTGGCCAGTCCCAGCCCACCGGTGGGGGCCGCCTCGCCGTCCAGGATCGCCAGATCGATACCACCGGCGTCGAGCCGGCCGATGACCACCGGCGCGGTGGCCACCTCGAGGTACTCGAGCGGTGGCAGATCCGGGTGCGGATGCCGCCCCAAGGCCAGCATCACCTGGCTGCGAGTGTCGGAATCGCTGCTGTACACGAGAACCCGCAGCACCGCGGGACGGTTCGCATCGGCCACGTTCGGCATGGTACGTCCGGTGAGCGCCCGGCCGTGGCAGGTTCGTCGCACTCGGTGGGTCACGGTATGAATCCGTGCTGGTCATCGGCGGCCGAACGCGAGATCCTAGGAGTCGGGGACGGTCGATGAGGCGGTGAATGCGATGCGAATTTCCGAGGTTCTGCGCAAGAAGGGCGCCGAGGTGGTCACGATCGGGCCGCGGGCGACGGTCCGCGAGCTGCTGGGGGTGCTGGCCGAACACAACGTCGGGGCGGTGGTGGTCTCGCGCGACGGGGTCGCGCTGGACGGCATCGTCTCCGAGCGCGATGTCGTGCGTCGCCTGCACCTGATGGGCGCACAGCTGCTCGAACGGCCGGTCGAGGACATCATGACCATGGTGGTGCACACCTGCTCGCCGGAGGATCGGGTCGAGAGCCTGCGCCCGACGATGACCGAACATCGCATCCGCCATCTGCCGGTACTGGAGCACGGGCGGATGGTCGGGATCGTGAGCATCGGCGACGTGGTCAAGAACGCGATCTCCGAACTGCAGTCCGAGCGCGAACATCTGGAACAGTATCTGCAGGGGTGAGCCGCGCCGGAAGTGTTGCGCGGCAGTGGGTTCCGGATGTCACAGCCCCCGGGCGCGCGGCAGACAGGTCGCCTCGGACAGGATCGAGGCGACCGTAGCGGGTCGAGCGCGCCGGAGCCGAAATCGAGCACGGACACGTTGTTTCCGTTCGCCGAGTGCGTTGTGGACTCGACGGTAGGTGCGCTTGCGCGGCGATGGCGGGCGACTCGCAACCGGCTCGCCGCGTCCGGCAGACGCTCGGAGCGACCGCCGAATTCGCGGCAGCGGTGCGCCGAAGTCGGCGAATGCAATTCGACACCGCGTGCCGAATCAGCGGTCCGGACCGCCGCCGAATACGGCCGCACGGAATTTCATCGGTTCGTAATCGCGAAATCGCTGCGCGGCCGTGCAATTCGAGGCAGAATGCCGGTGGGCGATTCGCCATTACCATGCTCGCGGTCGATGCACCGCTGATCGGGTGGGGTCCGGGATGCGCCGAAACCCTCGGACCTCACCACCCGAAACGCCGGTCGCGGCGCGAATGCCACCCATACTGGGCACACCCGCGGCACATCCGGAATTTTCTGATCGGAAAAGGCAATTCGACGCAATCCGACCGGTTTGCATGCGATTCCGCGATCGAATTTCCGGTTCCCGCACGCGAATGAGATTGCGGCCGGGATGTTCGCCGCTCGCGCGCGGGCCCGGACCGATCGATACCGCCGATGCGGCGCGTATTAGGGTCTGTGGCGCACGCTACGACGGCCGGTGCACCCGGCCCTTGTCATGAAGGAAACTCTATGCGCCGCATCGCGATCACCGTGTCGACCCTGGCCGCCGCCCTCGCGTGCGGCGCATGCGGTTCCTCGGGAGGAGCCGACGGCTCGAGTGCGGCCTCGGCGTCCTCGGCGGTCAGCTCGCCGGCGGCCGCGCCGAGTTCCGCGCAGACCGCGGCGCAGCAGTGCGCGAGCGAGAAATGGCCGCAGCCGCTGCCCGATTTCCACGGAAAGCCGCTCGGGGACATGGTGGTCGGCGCGGCCCTGTGCTACAACATCACCGCGATCACCGCCCCGGACGGCACCGACGTCATGCACGACGCGGCCGGGATGACCAAACCGTGGACGGTGAGTTCGCAGTCTCCGGCGGCGGGCACCCCGGTCACCGCGCAGACCCCGATCACCCTGAAAGTCACCGCGGCACAGCGCAACTGACCTGCCGCGGCGACTCCGTGCGGTACTACCTGCCCGCGGCGCGGGACAGGTGTTCGGGGTAGCGGGCCCCGGCGACGTCCGCGGTGACGTCCTCGATGCGGGCCAGTTCCTCCGGGGTGAGGGCGATCTCGGTCGCGGCGAGGTTCTGCTCGAGGTAGGTGCGGCGCTTGGTGCCGGGAATCGGGACCACGTCCGCGCCGCGGCTGTGCACCCACGCCAGCGCCAATTGCCCTGCGGTGCAGCCCTTTTCCTCGGCCAGGGCGCGCAGCGCGGCGACGATCGCCACGTTGCGGTCCAGGTTGCCCTCGGCGAAACGCGGCAGAGCGCGGCGCATGTCGTCCGCGGGCAGTTCCCGCGTCGAGGTGATGGCGCCGGTGAGCAGACCACGGCCCAGCGGGGAGAACGGCACGATGCCGATGCCCAGTTCGCGGCACACCGGCACCACCGCATCCTCGATCTCGCGGGTCCACAGCGACCATTCGCTCTGCAGCGCGGTCACCGGATGCACCGCATGGGCGCGGCGGATGGTGTCCGGGGCGGCCTCGGAGATCCCGGCGTACCGGATCTTGCCCTCGGCGGCCAGCTCGGCAAGCGCGCCCCAGGTCTCCTCGATCGGCACGTTCGGATCGACGCGGTGCTGGTAGTACAGGTCGATGTGGTCGACCCCGAGACGGGTCAGCGACTGCTCGCAGCACTGCTTTACATAGGCGGCGTCGCCCCGTGCGCTCATCGTGCCGTCCGCTCCCCAGACGATGCCGAATTTGGTGGCCAGCACCACCTGGTCGCGCCGGTCGGCGATGGCGCGGCCGACGAGTTCCTCGTTGGTTCCCGCGCCGTAGACGTTCGCGGTGTCCAGCAGCGTGACACCGAGCTCGAGTGCCCGGTGGATGGTGGCGATGGATTCGGCGTCGTCGTCGCGTACGCCGTAGGCCTGGCTCATACCCATGCAGCCCAGGCCCTGGGCGCCGACGGTGAGATCTCCGAGTGTGCGGGTCGCGATCATGGCTCCTCCTGGGGAACACCGGTGATGGTGAGGTGAGACGCGCTCACCACCGACGACGCTAGATGCTGGAGCGCACTCCAGGTCAAATCGGTGTGCCGGGCGGCGGCCGGTCAATCGTCGAGCAGGTCCACGATCTTGGTCAGGGTGGTCGCCAGGATGCGGCGTTCGTCGTCGGGAAGGTGGTCCAGGGCGTCGGCGAAACGCTGGATGCGCGCGGAGGTTAGGCCGTTGACCATGTCCTGGGCCGGGGCGGTGGCCGACAGGACGTGGGCGCGTCCGTCGATCGGGTCCGGGGCGCGCTGGATGTATCCGCCCTTCTCGAGCTGGGTGACGATGCGGGACATGGTGGGCGCGGTGACGCGTTCGGCGGCGGCCAGGTCGCCCAGGCGCATCGGTCCGCACCGCACGAGGGTGCCCAGCGCCGCGGCCGAGCCCGGGCTCAGCGCGCCGGTGTCCCCGGCGCGGCGCAGCAGGCGCGTGATCCGGCCGACGGCCAGATACGCATCGGCCGCCTCGGCGAGACGTTCGGCGTTGTGCTGCTTGATCATCCGGTCCTCGCTCCTACCCGGCTCGATAACCGCGGTGCATGGCTGTGTCAGCAAGTATGCCCGTTGCGGGGAATACCGGGACGTGGGGTTGGGGGGGGGGGGGGGGGGCGAG
>CBJNFW010000182.1:0-17846 GCA_966435935.1 uncultured Nocardia sp. | reverse complement strand
CAGATTCGGACCACCGGAGTCATGAGATCAGCGTTTTTGGAGCGACCCCGCGGGCTCTACGTGGTTACGCTCCGCTGCCGCCTCCGGGCCCGATGCGGGCACGCCGGCTGCCTGCCGCAGCGCCCGCAACGTCAGCGCCGCATCCAGGGCCGCCGCGGCGGCCTGCTCACCCTTGTTCTCGGCCGACTCGGGCAGCCCGGCCCGGTCCAGGGCCTGCGCCTCGGTGTTCACGGTGAGCACGCCGTTGGTGACCGGGGTGCTCTCGTCCAGCGAGACGCGGGTGAGCCCGGCGGTCACCGCGTCGCAGACGTACTCGAAATGCGGTGTCTCGCCGCGGATCACGACGCCCAGCGCGATCACCGCGTCGTGCGTGCGGGCCAGCGCCTGCGCGACCACCGGCAGTTCCATCGCCCCGGCGCAGCGCACCACGGTCACCTGGTCCACACCCGCCGCCCGGGCCACCCGCTCGGCGTTGGCGAGCAGCGTGTCGCAGATCGTGCTGTGCCACCGCGACGCGACGATGCCCACCGTCAGATCCTTGGCATCGTCGAGGTCGAAGGCCGGTACACCGGTACCGCTCATTCCCAGCAATCCTTCCTGTAGCCGCACAACACGGGCACGGCGGTTCTACTGCGCGGTCTCGCCCAGGTCCAGGTCGTCGAGCCCGACCAGATCGTGGCCCATGCGGTCGCGCTTGGTGCGCAGGTACCGCAGGTTCTCGGCGTTGGCGCGCACCGGCATCGGCACCCGCTCGGTGATGCTCAGCCCGTACCCGTCCAAGCCGACGCGCTTGGCCGGATTGTTGGTCAGCAGGCGCATCGAGGTGATGCCGAGATCGACCAGGATCTGCGCGCCGGTGCCGTAGTCCCGGGCGTCGGCGGGCAGGCCCAGCTCGATATTCGCGTCGACGGTGTCGTGGCCGTTGTCCTGCAGCTGGTAGGCCTGCAATTTGTGCATCAGCCCGATGCCGCGGCCCTCGTGCCCGCGCATGTAGAGCACCACGCCGCGGCCCTCGGCGGAGACCATCTCCATGGCCGCGTGCAGCTGCGGGCCGCAGTCGCAGCGCAGCGATCCGAACACGTCGCCGGTGAGGCATTCCGAATGCACTCGCACCAGCACGTCCTCGCCGCCGTCCACCGCGACGTCACCGAGCACCAGCGCCACGTGCTCGACGTCGTCGTAGATGCTCTTGTAGCCCACGGCCTTGAAACTGCCGTAGCGAGTGGGGATCCGCGCCTCGGCGATCCGCTCCACCTGCTTCTCGTGCTTGCGCCGCCAGGCGATCATGTCGGCGATGGAGATCAACGCCAGCTCGTGTTCGTCGGCGAAGACCCGCAACTCCTCGGTGCGGGCCATATCGCCCTCGTTCTTCTGGCTGACGATCTCGCAGATGACACCCGCCGGGGCCAGCCCGGCCAGGCGGGCCAGATCCACCGCGGCCTCGGTGTGCCCGGGGCGGCGCAGCACCCCACCTTCCTTGGCGCGCAACGGAACCACGTGCCCGGGCCGGTTGAACTGATCGGCCGTGGCCGACGGATCGGCGAGCAGGCGCATGGTCCGCGCGCGATCCGCGCCGGAGATACCCGTGGTGACGCCCTCGCGCGCGTCCACCGAGACGGTGTAGGCGGTGCCGTGCTTGTCCTGGTTGATCGAGTACATCGGCGGCAGGCCGAGACGGTCGCAGTCGGTTCCGGTCAGCGGCACACAGATGTAACCGGAGGTGTAGCGGATCATGAAGGCCACCAGTTCGGGGGTGGCCTTCTCCGCGGCGAAGATGAGGTCGCCCTCGTTCTCCCGGCCCTCGTCGTCGACGACGACGACCGCTTTACCGGCGGCGATATCGGCGACTGCGCGCTCGATGGTGTCGAACCTGGTCACGTCTGCTGTGCTCCGTCTCGATATGGATGCCAATTACAGTACGGCGTCGCCCGGCTGGGTTGTTCGCCACCCGAACTATCCGCGCTGCATGAGGCGCTCCACATACTTCGCGATGATGTCCACCTCGAGGTTGACCGTCGCCCCTACCGGGGCGGACCCCAGCGTGGTGAGCTCGCGGGTGGTCGGGATGAGCGAGACCTCGAGCCAGTCGAGGTGACCAGGTTCACCTTCGGCGTCCACACCGAGACCCGACACCGTCAGCGAGATGCCGTCGATGGTGATCGAGCCCTTCTCCACGATGTAGCGGGCCAGCGCATCGGGCACCGCGACGCGCACGACCTCCCAGTTCTCCTGCGGGCTGCGCGAGACGATGGTGCCGGTGCCGTCGACGTGGCCCTGCACGATGTGCCCGCCGAGGCGGCTGTCGACCGCGGCGGCGCGCTCGAGATTCACCTTCGCGCCGAGGTCGAGTTTGCCGATGCTCGACCGGTTGAGCGTCTCGCCCATCACGTCGGTGGTGAAGCTGTCGCCGTCGACGAGGCCGACCACGGTCAGGCATACGCCGTTCACGGCGATCGAGTCGCCGTGCCGGGCGTCGGAGGTGACCAGCTTGCCGCGAATGGTCAGCCGCGCCGCATCGGCCAGCGGCTCGACCGCCACGATTTCGCCGAGTTCCTCGACGATGCCTGTGAACATGCCCGCTCTCCTTCTCACCCGGTACTCGCCTTCGGCAACAGCCCGGACCGCGGGCGATATTCCCTGCCGGACCGGGTGGTCCCAGCCTAACCAGGCCGGTCCGGCCGCGATACCGGGCCGTCCCGCTCGGCGGGCTCGGGAGCACCAACCGGGCGAATCGGGCAAAACCCGACGCCACGACCGCATCTTCCCGTGTTCACCGAATCGATCTGCGGAATTCTCGGGAAAACTGGAAAACAATTCACGGATTACGCGTTGAATTGAACCAGCAGCAATCGATTTCGGCGATTTCCACGATCAACGGATCGATATTCCGGTCCTACACACCACTCGGACGGCTCAATTACCCAGTTCGTAACGCGCTCACACCTCGCGCTTGCGTTTCGGACCGATCGGAAGCAGCATTGTTATGCAGTTGGTTCCCATGGTTCATTCCCGCGTTTCGACGGAGGAAGGTTGAGGCCCGCACGGGCCGGATCAAGGTTGAACGACTACACAGACGGGGGTGCGGCGTGACAATGCTTCTCGATACGACACTCGAAAATCGGTGCGTGCGATATCGCCGTGAATCTCATCTGCCGGCATCGGTCGATCCGGCGTCGCACCACATCCTGCTCGAGGTCGGCGCGCGCTACGGCGCCATCACCATGCCCGAGGACCTCGGCGAACGCGTTCGGCAGCAACTGAATCGGGCGGGCGTGACCGGACCGATCGTCCACCACCCGCGCGCGCACCGATGGACGTTCATCACCGGTCCGGGCAGCCCCAGCACCGCGGTCGCGGCCGAGTTGTTCCGGCTCTACACGACCGTGGCCTGCGCGGGCAGCCCGGTGGTGCTGCCCTCGGCCGACGACGAGCGCACCGGCTACCGGGTCTGGGTCGAGCCGCCGGGCGAGGCGGATGCGGTACCGCCGCTGGACACCGTGATCGAGGCCGCCCGCGCCGCATCCGGCGGGTCGGCCCGGCCGCACGCCCGGCAGCGGTGACCGAGCCGGCCGGCTAGCGCGCCGCCTGGATCGCCTTGCGGCGCAAGGCTTCCACCGTCGCCGCGCGATCGGTCGTGCCGTAGACCGCGGATCCGGCGACGAAACAATCCACGCCCGCCTCGGCGGACTGCTCGATGGTGTCCATATTGATGCCGCCGTCGATCTCGACGATCAGGCGCAGCTCGCCGGCGTCCACCAGCCGACGCACGGCGCGCGCCTTGTCCAGCACGTGCGCGATGAACGACTGCCCGCCGAAACCCGGCTCGACGCTCATCACCAGCAGCGTGTCGAAATTGCGCAGGATCTCCAGGTACGGCTCGATCGGGGTGTTCGGCTTCACCGCGAGCCCGGCCTTTCCGCCCGCCGCGCGGATATCGCGCGCCACCGCGACCGGATCATCGGTCGCCTCGGCGTGGAAGGTGACGTTGTACGCACCGGCCTCCGCGTAGGGCGGGGCCCACCGGCCCGGATCGGTGATCATCAGATGGCAGTCCAGCGGCAGGTCGGTCGCCTTCAGCAGGCTCTGCACCACGGGCAGGCCGAGAGTCAGATTCGGCACGAAATGGTTGTCCATCACATCGACGTGCACCCAGTCCGCGCCCTCGACCTCAGCGGTGTCCCGGGCGAGATTGGCGAAATCGGCGGACAGGATCGAGGGCGCGATCATCGGGGCCGGGCGGCGGAAATCCGTGGCGGTGCGGGCGGCGGTTTCGGTGCTGGAAGTATCGGAGGCGGGCACAGCGCGAAGTGTAGCGGCCCGTCCTCGCGCGCCGGGGCCGAGCCGTCGCGCCCCCTGCCGTTCCGGCCGCGCGTGGCCGCAACGCCTTCGACCTCGCGGACGAGTGCCGCAATTCGGGCACGGATTCGATTGCGGCCGGGTTGTGTGGGTAGCCTTCACCTTGTGATCAATATTTCGGCGGAACAGGGACTGCGCGGCACCCCGGTGGAGATCGGCGTGGCCGCGGCCGTGTCGCAACTCCCGATTGTTCGCGGGCTCGCCGAAACCCTGGTTCTCCTCAGCGATTTCACTCTGGACGAGGTGGCCGATGTCCGGCTCGCGGTCGACGAGGTGTGCTCGACGCTGATCGGTCTCGCGGCCCCAGGCACCACGCTGCAATGCCGATTCTCGGTCGGCGATACCGATCTGCTTGTGCGGGTGCGCGGTGTCGCCGCCGCGCAGGGCCTGCCCGATGAGCGCAGCTTCGGCTGGCACGTGCTGCGCACCCTCACCGATGAGGTGCAGGCCACCCAGGATCCCTTCGACCAGACCGCTTCCGGCTACCCGACGATCGTGGAATTCCGGCGGGTCCGGGGGAAGGCATAGTGGCGGACGAGGACACCGTGTACGGATCCGGCGACGCCGTGGACTCTCGCGACCGGCGAGCTCCCGAGGATCCGGCCGCCACCGACGGCCGTGGAGCCCAGGAACCCGAGGAGACCACGTCCGAGGAGGAGGTGGCCGCCGACGAGGTCGAGGAGGTCACCCAGTCCGTCTCCGGATACGACGATGTCGCAATCCTTTTCGAGCGTCTGGCCGCTGCCGAGGAGGGCAGCGACCGGCGTGCGGAGCTGCGCAGCCAGCTGATCAGCCGGTGCATCCCGCTGGCCGATCACATCGCGCGCAAATTCAGCGGTCGCGGTGAGCCTTTCGACGATCTCACCCAGGTCGCCCGGGTCGGCCTGGTGCACGCGGTGGACCGGTTCGACATCTCGCGCGGCTCGAACTTCCTGTCCTTCGCGGTGCCCACGATCATGGGCGAGGTGCGGCGCTATTTCCGCGACAACACCTGGGCGATGCGAGTTCCCCGCCGGGTGAAGGAAACTCACCTGCGCATCGGCGCGGCGATCGACGCGCTGTCGCAGTCGCTGGGCCGCTCCCCCACCGCCAAGGAGATCGCCGCCGAACTCGACATCGATCCGGACGAGGTGACCCAGGCGGTCATCGCCGGCAACGCCTACCAGCCCAGTTCGATCGACGCGGTGTCGGTGGGCCGCGACACCGAGGCCTCGCTGCTGGACACCCTCGGCGAGGAGGAATCGCAATTCGACCGGGTCGAGGAGTATGTGGCGATCCGCCCGCTGCTGGCCGGCCTCCCCGAACGCGAGCGTCGCATCCTGACCATGCGTTTCTTCGAATCGATGACGCAGACGCAGATCGCCCAGCGGATGGGCATCTCGCAGATGCACGTCTCCCGGATTCTCGCGAAAACCCTCGCGCGCCTGCGGGAACAAACCTCGCGCGAATAACGCTTCGCCGTCGCGCGTGCTCGCCGACGAACCTCGCGCACCGAGGTCTCGGACATCGCTGCCTGCGGGTATCCGGTCAGTGTTCCGCTCATCGTGGCATGCGCGGCCGTAGGCGCCGGCGTGGTGGCGAACTGGCTGGTGAAGTGCCGGCGAAGCAGCGCGGGTGAGCCGAAACCCGTTCGCGGGGACACGGTTTGGACCGGCAGGTGGGTGCATTCCAGCAGATGCCGCGCCTACAGCAGGTGTTGACGGCGGACCCATTGCTGCGGACCGGCCCCGGTCAGCTGGGTGACGCGGCGGGGCGCCGGCCGTCGTCGCCGTGGTTTCGTCCGGCGGCGGGCAGCCGGCCGATGCGGCGGTGCTGACGGCGATCGACGCGGGAGTGTCGTACTGGCGCAAACGCCGGTCCTGGCAACCGGCTTCGGGCCGTAGGCGCCGGCCCGGCGGACTCGGTGCGGGGCCGGATGTAGCAGCTACAGCCCGCGGTAGCGGTCGCGAGGCGGTGCGGATGCCGTAGATTCCAAGGAGATCATGATCACCGCACCGCGGGTAAGGGGTTGGTGAAATGGAGTTGCCGTTCGATTCGCTGTATCGGCACGGGTTCGCGCGGGTGGCCGTGGCGGTGCCGCGAGTGCGGGTCGCCGATCCGGCCTACAACGCCGAGCAGACCCTGGCGCTGGCGCGGCGCGCCGCCGCGGACGGCGTCGTGTTGACGGTATTTCCCGAATTGGGGCTGTCCACCTACACCGCCGACGATCTGTTCCATTCCGACGCACTCGATCACGCCGTCGAACAGGCGCTGCGGCGAATCGTCGAGGAGAGCACCGGAATCGAGATGGTGCTCCTGGTGGGTGCGCCGGTGCGGGCGCAGGGGCGGCTGTTCAACTGCGGGATCGTGATCGATCGCGGCCGGATTCTCGGGGTGGCGCCCAAGAGTTACCTGCCCAATTATCGCGAGTTCTACGAGAAGCGGCAGTTCGCCGCGGCGCGCGAGGCGCTCGACGAGCACATCACCGTGGCGGGACAGCGCGTTCCGTTCGGGGCGGATCTGCTGTTCGCCGCGACGAACGTCCCGGGTCTGGTCTTCCACCTGGAGATCTGCGAGGACGGCTGGGTTCCCTTGCCGCCCAGCGGTTTCGCCGCCCTGGCCGGAGCCACCGTACTGGTGAATCTGTCGGCGAGCAATATCGTCGTCGGCAAGGCCGACTATCGCAGGCAGCTGTGCGCCTCGCACTCCGCTCGGTATATCGCGGCCTATCTGTATTCGGCCGCCGGATTCGGCGAGTCCACCACCGACCTGGCCTGGGACGGTCAGGCGCTGGTGTGCGAGAACGGCGAATTGCTCGCCGAGGGTGAGCGTTTCACCGAAACCCCGCAGCTGGTCACCGCCGATCTGGATCTGCGCCGGCTGGCCGCGGACCGGCTGCGCATGACCAGTTTCGCCGACAACGTGCACGATCACCGCGAACGGCTCGCGGATATGCGGCGTATCGAGGTCGATCTGCCGGTGCCGGGCCACGCGCTCACGTTGCGCCGGAACATACCGCGATTTCCTTACGTTCCGGCCGATTCCGCGGTCCGCGACGAACGCTGCGCGGAGGTGCACCACATCCAGGTGGCCGGCCTGAGCACCCGGCTGGCCGCGACCGGATCACAGCGCGTGGTGATCGGGGTTTCCGGCGGGCTGGATTCGACGCTGGCGCTGATCGTCGCGGTGAAGACGATGGATCGGCTGGGCCTGCCGCGCTCGAATGTGCTGGCGTACACCATGCCCGGCTTCGCCACCGGTTCGCGCACCCGCACCGACGCGCACCGGCTGATGCGGGCGCTGGGCGTCTCGGCACACGAGATCGACATCCGGCCCTCGGCCACCCAGATGCTGCGGGATCTGGAACACCCTGCGGCCCAAGGGGTTCCGCAGTACGATGTCACCTACGAGAACGTCCAGGCCGGAGAACGCACCTCGCACCTGTTCCGCCTCGCCAATCAGAACGGCGCGATCGTCGTCGGCACCGGCGATCTCAGTGAACTGGCGCTGGGCTGGTGCACCTTCGGCGTCGGAGATCACATGGCGCACTACAGCGTGAACGCCTCGGTGCCCAAAACCCTGATCAAATACCTGATCGCCTGGGCGGTACGGACCGGCGAACTCGGCCCGGACGCGGACGAGGTGTTGCGCTCGATCCTGCGGACCGAGATCTCCCCGGAACTGGTTCCCGTTGCGGCACAAGATGATCCGGCAGCACAGGACCAGCCCGGCCAGAGTTCGGAGGCGGTGGTCGGGCCGTACGAACTGCAGGACTTCCACCTGTACTACCTGCTGCGATTCGGCTATCTGCCCAGCCGCATCGCCTATCTGGCCCGGCACGCCTGGTCCGACCGCACCCGCGGTGCGTGGCCGGATCTGATCCCCGAGGCGGACCGGCACGAATACGATCTGGCCGCGATCAAACACTGGCTCGCGGAGTTCCTGCGGCGCTTCGTGCAGACCAGCCAGTTCAAACGCTCGACGCTGCCCAACGCGCCGAAGGTCGGGTCGGGCGGATCACTGTCCCCGCGCGGTGACTGGCGCGCGCCCAGCGACGCCGCCGCGACCGCATGGCTGGACGAGCTGGCCCGCAACGTCCCCGACCACTGAGCCCGCGCGCACCCGCGACGACGCCCGCTCGCGCGCTACCTCGCCGCGCCGGGCGCGGGCAGCTCCGGTAGCGCGGTGTCGTACAGCCACCGGTTCCACAGCGGCCGCAGCGACGCGGTGCTGTAGCGCCCGGCCAGATCGGCGAACTCCTCGGTGCTGACCGTCGAATGCCGGTAGCGCGCGGTCCACTCCCGCAACAGCCCGAGGAATCCGGGATCGCCGAGCGACAGCCGCAGGGCGTGCAGGGTCAGCGCGCCGCGCTTGTAGACGCGGTCGTCGAACATCAGCCGCGGTCCCGGATCGCCGACCACGATGTCCTGCGCGGACCGGGCGAGGTGGTGCCGTGCCGCGCGGGCGAGCTCGTCGGCGCTCGGGCCGCCGCTGGCCTCGGACCAGATCCACTCGGCGTAACAGGCGAACCCCTCGTGCAGCCAGATGTCGCGCCACTGTCCCACGGTGAGGCTGTTGCCGAACCACTGGTGCGCCAACTCGTGCGCGACCAGGCGTTCGGCCCCGCGCCGCCCGTCGCAGTGGTTCGCGCCGAAGATCGACATCCCCTGCGCCTCGATCGGGATCTCGAGGTCGTCGTCGGTGACCACGACCGTGTACGACCCGAACGGATACGGTCCGAAACGCTCGGTGAACTCGGCCATCATCCGCGGCTGCCGGGCGAAGTCGTGATCGAAGTTCGCCCGCAGGCGCGCGGGCAGCAGGGCCTGCATCGGCACGTCGTCGTGCGTCGAACCGACCCGGTACCTGCGATACGGCCCGATCTGGATCGTCGCCAGATAACTCGCCATCGGCTCGGGCTGGTCGTACACCCAGGTGGTCCGGCTGGCCTTGGTCTGCTTGCGCACCAGCGCGCCGTTGGCGACCGCGTAGTAGGGCGAGTCGGTGGTGATCGAAATCCGGTAGCTGGCTTTGGAACTGGGGTGGTCATCGCATGGGAACCAGGAGGCGGCCCCGTTGGGCTGACTGGCAACCAGCGCCCCTTCGGTCAGCTCCTCCCAGCCGACCTCACCCCACGGTCCGCGCACCGGCGCGGGCGTGCCGCCGTATTGGACCGTGATGACCAGGGCGCCGCCGGAGGGCACCTTGTGCGCGGGGGTGACGGTGAGTTTGCCGCGCTGGTGGGTGTACTTGGCGGCCTTGGCTCCGTTCACGAAAACCTTTGTCACGCCGAGGGATTGCGACAGGTCCAGCGCGAATCGCGGCTGTACCGCGGTCGTCACGGCGGTGATCGTCGCACGGCCCGAGAGCCGGTTGCCGGCCACCTTGTAGACCAGATCCAGTTCGTACCGGGAGACCCGGTAACCGCGATTACCGTTCTGCGGGAGATATTCGTCGATGGGCGGTGCGTAGAACTTGTCCACCATCAACGGCGCACCTGCCGGTCCGGCCACGGCGCGATCGGATTGCCCTGCCACCGAGTCGAATCGGGGACCGTATCACCGCGCATCACCAACGACGCCGGGCCGACCGTCGCACCGGCGCCGATCCGCGCCGCGGGCAGCGCCACGCAGTGCGGGCCCAGCGTCGCCCCCGCCTCGAGTGTCACCGAATCCATGGCCATGATCCGATCATGAAACAGGTGTGTCTGCACCACACATCCGCGTTCCACGGTCGCGCCGTCGCCGAGCGTCACCAGATCCGCCTCGGGGAGCCAATAGGATTCGCACCACACACCGCGCCCGATCTTCGCGCCCAGACCGCGCAGCCAGATGTTCATCACCGCGGTGCCGGTGGCCGCGCGGGCGAACCACGGCGCGGCAACGGTTTCCACGAAGGCGTCCGACACCTCGTTGCGCCAGACGAACGAACTCCACAGCGGATGCTCCACCTGCTCGATCCGGCCGACCAGCAGCCATTTCGCCGTGACCGCGCAGGCGCCGGCGAATACCCCGGCAAGCAGCAGGACGACACCGGAAACCAGTGCGGCGAACCAGTATCCGACGGTCGCGGCGGCCCAGGCCAGAGTGAACAGCACACCCAGGCCGATGCCGAAGGTCACCATCACCGGGAGCAACCGGCAGGTCTCGACGATGCCGCGCGCCACTCGCAGCCGCGCGGGCGGATCGAAGGTACGCGCGGTATCGGAGTCACCGGCGGTGCGCCGCAACCGAACCGGCGGGCTGCCCAGCCACGACGAGCCCGCCTTGGCCTTCTCCGGCGCGGCCGACAGGACCGCGACCAGACCGTTCTTCGGCACCCGCCGTCCTGGTGCGGTCATACCGGAGTTGCCCAGGAAGGCTCGCTTGCCCACCTTCGCCTCGCCGATGCGCATCCAGCCGCCGCCCAGCTCGTAACTGGCGATCATGGTGTCGTCCGCCAGGAACGCGCCGTCCGCCACGGTGGTGAACTTGGGCAGCAACAGCACTGTCGAGGCCTCCACGCCCTTGCCGATATCCGCGCCCAGCAGGCGCAGCCACACCGGCGTCAGCAGGCTCGCGTACAGCGGGAACAGGAACGTGCGCGCGGAGTCCATCAGGCGTTCGGTGGTCCACACCTGCCAGCCGACCCGGCTGCGGACCGGGTAGTAGCCCTCGTGCAGGCCGATGCTCAGCAGCCGCACCGCGACCACGGTCGCAGCGGCGAAGACCGCCAGACTCAGCACCGTGGCGACCGGCAGCATCGCATAGGCGTGTCCGAGAGCGGCCGCGCCCGTGCGATCGTCGCGGATCCACCAGGCCAGCAGCACACCGCCGGCCGCGAGGCCCAGCACCGGCATCGCGGCCAGCGCCATCGAGGTCAGGCCGAAGACGATCACCCAGTGCGCGGCCCGCGCGGGAGTGCGCGGCGGCCAGGGATGTTCGGCCTTGCCGACCTTCACCGCGGGCGAACCCGCCCACTCCTGGGCCGCCTTCACCTTTCCGAAGACCGCGGACCCCGGCGCCACGACGGCATTCTTGCCGACCACCGCGCCGGGCAGCAGCGTCGAGCGCGAGCCGATCACCGCACCCGCGCCGATCCGGATAGCGCCGATATGCACCACATCGCCATCGATCCAATGCCCGGACAGATCGACCTCGGGTTCGACGCTGCACCCGTTGCCGAGTTCGAGCATGCCGGTGACCGGCGGCAGCGTGTGCAGGTCCACGCCCTTGCCGACCTTCGCACCCAGCGCCCGCGCGAACGGCACCATCCACGGCGCGCCGGACAGATTCTCCGCGCCGCTGGCCTCGGACAAGCGCACCGCGGCCCACAGTCGCAGATGGACCGCGCCGCCACGCGGATAACTGCCGGGCCGCACACCCCACAACAGCGCCCTGGCCCCGGCCACGCAGATCGACATGCGGCCCAACGGAGTGATGAACAGCACGAATCCCAGCAGCAGCCACCACCACGACAACACCGGCAGCCACGGCAGCGAACCGGACCAGCTGGCGATATTCGTGACGATGCCCAGCCAGGTCAGCCATTGCAATCCGGTCAGCGTCGTCAGCGGCACCAGCGTGAGCACCTGGGTCCACTGCGCCCAGCGCGGTGTGGGTCGCACCAGGCGCGGCTGCACCGTCGCCGCGGGCGCCGCGGCGTCGAGCCGTTCCGCCAGCGCGCCGAGTCGCGGGTGGTCGTAGAGGTCCGCGACGGTCACCTCGGGAAACCGCTCGCGCAGCGCGGTCACCAACTGCGCCGCCGAAAGCGAGCCGCCGCCGAGGTCGAAGAAATCGGCCTGTGGGTCGTTTGCCTCCGCGCCGAGAATCGAATTCCACAGTCCCGCAAGCCATTGCGCGGTGCCTTCGAGTTCGCTCGCGGATTCGGAGTCCGCGCCGGCGCCGGGTAGCGGCCAGGGCAGGGCGTCGCGGTCCACCTTGCCGGAGGTCCGGGTCGGCAACTCGTCCAGTACCGCCAGACGCGGCACCAGGGGTGCGGGCAGCTGATCGGCCAGGTGCGCGCGAGCGGCGTGCACGTCGAAATCAGGGTCGGCACTGGCCAGGTACCCGACCAGAATCCGGTTGCCCGCCTTGGTGGTTCGCACCGCGCACGCCGCCGCGCCGACCCCGGACAGATGCTGCAACGCGGTATCGATCTCGCCGAGTTCGATCCGGCGGCCGCCGATCTTGACCTGATCGTCGGCGCGGCCCAGGAAGATCAGCCCGGTGCCGTCGAAGCGGACCAGATCGCCGCTGCGATAAGCACGTTGCCAGCCGAGCGCCGGCATGGGCGCGTACTTCTCGGCGTCCTTGGCCGCGTCGAGATAGCGCGCCAAGCCGACGCCGCCGATCACCAGTTCCCCGGAATCCCCTTCGGCCACCGGCTTTCCCGAGACCGGGTCGACCACGGCCAGATCCCAGCCGTCCAGCGGCAGCCCGATCCGCACCGGCCCCTGCCCGGTCAGCAGCGCCGCGCAGGCCACCACCGTGGCCTCGGTGGGGCCGTAGGTGTTCCACACCTCCCGCTCGCCGCCGCCCGCGAGCCGCTCGGCCAGCTCCGGCGGAACGGCTTCACCGCCGAAGATCAACAGCCGCACCGCATCCAGCGCCTCGGCGGGCCACATCGCGGCCAGCGTCGGGACCGTGGACACGACGCTGATCTCCCGGCGCACCAGCCACGGCCCCAGATCCATCCCGCTGCGCACCAGCGCGCGCGGCGCGGGCACCAGACACGCACCGTGCCGCCAGGCCAGCCACATCTCCTCGCAGGAGGCGTCGAAGGCGACCGACAGTCCGGCCAGCACTCGATCGCCGGGCCCGATCGGCTTGTCCTGCAAGAACATCCGGGCCTCGGCATCGACGAAGGCGGCGGCGTTGCGGTGGGTGACCGCCACCCCCTTCGGCGTCCCGGTGGAACCGGAGGTGAAGATGATCCAGGCGTCGTCACCGGGCTCGGGCGCGGTATCCGGGGCGGATTCGGCACCGTTCGCGTGACCCGTCGCGGCGATTCCGGTGGCCGTCACGATCGCGCTGACGCGTGCCTCGCCGAAGACGAGCTGGGCGCGCTCGTCCGGATCGTCGGCGTCGACGGGTACATAGGCGGCCCCGGCGTACAGCACCGCGAGGATGGTCACGTACAGCTCGGCGGTGCCCGACGGGATGCGGATCCCGACTCGGTCGCCCCGCCGCACCCCGGCCGCGCGCAACCGGTCGGCGGTGTCGTCGACCTCGGCGAGCAGTTCGGCGTAGGACAGCACATCGGAGCCGTCGTCGAGGGCGGGCGCGTCGGGGTGCTGCTCGGCGGTCGCGGCGAGAACGTCGACCAGGGTGCGTGGCGGCGCGGCGTGCGCGGATCGCAACAGAGGCGAGGAATTTTGCGGGCTCGGTACCTGCGGCCGCGAAACGTCCCACTGGAGCGTCACGTACTGTCCACCTTTCCGGATCGGCGCCGAGAGCGCGCAACCCGTTGTCTCACGTCAGGGTTACCGGTGCGCAAACGCAACACTTCCGTTTGCCTCCCCCAGTCACCGGGGCGGTCAGTCCCTGCCGGACGAATCGTCCCGATTCGACGCACCTATTGTCCCAGGTCGCCGGAAATGGTTGCGGTGGAGGGTTCGCCGCGTCCCGATTTGCCCGAGATCAGCTCACACAGCCGGCACCGGATGAATTCTCACGGTGTTCCCAGCCGAGCCCCGGATGCTCGATGACACGCGAGCCGGACCATGCGCTCGCACGAGCGAAGAGGAAGACCATGGCGTCATCGGATCCCGGCCGCCGGGCCGGTCGCACCGCGACGCGCGTGCTGGCGGCGCTCGGCGTCGCCGGAACCATCGGCGCGGCGGCACTGGCCTACACCGACACCCACACCGCGAGCGCGACCACCGGTACGAGCAGCAGCGACAGCACGACGAGCAGCAGCACCGGTACCAGCAGCGATACCGCCACGACGAACGGCGGCGGCGTTTCCTCCGACAATTCCGGCACCTCCTCGGGAACCGGAACCGTCCCGCAGGTCGGGACCGGATCGGGCAGCACGCACGCACAATCGGCCGGATCATGACCGCGCCGGCGCTCGAACCGGACCGCACCGCGGCGGCCGACTGGTCGCTGTGGAGTACCCGCGCCCGGCTGGTGGTGACCGATCCCGCACCTCTCGCCGAAGCCCGGGCGGCGGTCTGCGAATATCTCGACGCCGTCGATCGCGCCTGCAGCCGGTTCCGTGACGATTCCGAACTCAGCGGGCTCAACGCGCGGCAGGGACGCCCGGCCGACGTCGGGCCGCTGCTCGCGGAGTATCTGCGCGCGGCGTTGTCGGTGGCCGAGGACACCGCGGGAGACGTGGACCCGACGGTCGGCGCGGCGCTCGCGCGGCTGGGTTACGACCGGGACTACACGCTCGTGGCGGGCACCGATTCGGCCGAGCCGATCCAGGTGGTGTTCACCCCGCGCACGGACTGGACGACGGTCTCGCTCGACGCGCGGACCGTGACGGTGCCGCGCGGTGTCCGACTGGATCTGGGCGCCACCGCCAAGGCGATCGCGGCCGACCGGTGCGCGCGGATGGTCGCCGAACGGTTCGGCTGCGGGACGCTGGTCAGCCTCGGCGGTGATATCGCCACCGCGGGCGCGGCGCCCGCGGGCGGCTGGCAGATCGAGGTACGCGATGGCCCGCACGAGCCCGGCTGCCGGATCAGCCTGCCCGCGGGCGCGGCGCTGGCCACCTCCAGCACGTTGCGGCGGCAGTGGAAACGCGGTGGCCATCTGGTCCATCACATCGTCGATCCGCGCACCGGCATCGCCGCCGAAAACATCTGGCGCACAGTCTCGGTCGTCGCGAACGACTGCCTGACGGCCAATGCGGCCGCCACCGCGGCCGTGGTTCGCGGACGCGACGCGCTCGGGCCGCTGCACCAATCCGGATCACCCGCGCGGCTGGTCGACCGCGACGGGCGGATCACCACCCTCGGCGGCTGGCCCGCGGAACGATAAGGGGGACATCATGGGAGATACGGCCATGACCCAGGCGCTGTGGGCCTTCGGGCGCGGCAGCGGGGTCGCCGCGCTGGTCGTGCTGACCGTCGCGGTCGTCGTCGGCATCGCGGCACGCTCGGGACGCGCGATCGCGTTGCCCCGCAGCGCGATCGCCGATCTGCATCGCGGCGCGTCGCTCATCGCCTGCGCGCTGGTGGCCATCCACGTGCTGAGCCTGCTCGCCGATCCCGACGCGCAGTTGCGGCTGACCGACATCGTGGTGCCCTTCGCCGCGGATTACCGGCCGGTGTGGATGGGTCTGGGCACTGTCGCGGTGGATCTGCTCATCGCGGTGGTCGTCTCGGCGCTGCTGCGGCATCGGCTCGGCCCGCGGACCTTCCGCGTGATCCATTGGGCCGCATACGGTTTGTGGCCGGTGGCGCTGATTCACGCACTGGGGACCGGCACCGACGCGGCGCGGCCGTGGATGCTCGCGACCGCCGGAATCTGCATTGTCGCCGTCGCCGCCGCCGTGACCTGGCGGACCGCGGCGGATTTCACCGAATTCGGACGGATACAGCGAAGGAGTGCGCGATGAGCACGACGACCGCGACCATCGAGCCAGCGGCGCCGGCCGGCGTCCGGCGGCTACTGCGCTCGGGCCCTGAATTATCCTCGCATACACGGTGTTTCGGCGCGATGCCGACGACCGCCGGAGGCGTCGAAATCCTGGACGCCGTGGCCGCCTCCTGGTTGCTCGGCCGCGGCGGAGCGGCCTTCCCGGCCGCACGCAAACTCGCCGCGGTCGCGGCGGGACGCCGGGCCGTCGTCATCGCCAATGCCGCCGAGGGCGAGCCGGCCAGCAGCAAGGACGCCGTATTGCTCTCCCGCGCACCGCATCTGGTGCTGGACGGGCTCGGCATCGCCGCGGACGCCGTCGGCGCTCGCGAATGCCACCTCTACGCGCCCGCGGCCGCGCTCGACGGGGTACGCCGCGCGCTCGAGGAGCGCCGGGCCAGTGGATACGACCGGCGAACGGTCGAACTCACCGCGTCGGCGGAGACCTTCCTGTCCGGGGAGAAGACCGCGGTGATCAGCCGGATCGCGGGCTCGCCCGCGCTGCCCGGGGATCAGCTGGTCAGCACCTCGCGCTCCGGCCTACGGGGTCGACCGACGCTGGTACACAACGTCGAGACCCTCGCGCACCTGGCCCTCATCGCCCGCTACGGACCGCGGTGGTTCCGCGGCGTAGGCACTCCGGAGGAACCCGGCACCATGCTGGTCACGCTGTCCGGAACCACCGCGACCGGCGTGGTCGAGGTCCCGCTCGGCATCGCGCTGCCCGACCTGATCGCCCGGCACGGCCGGACCGACCCGAGCACCGTGCGCGCCGTGCTGATCGGCGGGTACCACGGCACCTGGATTCCCGCCGCCGCACTGGGCCGGGCCGCCCTGTCGGCCGCCGCGCTGCGCCCGCTGCACGCCTCCCCCGGCGCGGGCGTCGTGCGAGTGTTGTCCTGGAACGAATGCGGGCTGCGGGCATCCGCCGACATCATCGCGTACCTCGCCGCGCAGAGCGCCGGGCAGTGCGGCCCGTGCCGCAACGGCCTGCCCGCCATCGCCGCGATATTCGGCGCACTCGCCCAGGGACAGCCGGTCGATCCGCGCGAAATCGCCCGCCTCGCCGACCTGGTCGACGGCCGCGGCGCGTGCGCTCACCCCGACGGCACCGCCCGGCTGGTCCGTTCGGCCCTCGACGTCTTCGCGCACGACATCGCCTCGCACCTGCGCGGCCGATGCCAGATCACCGAGACCACGATCGGAGCGCGATGATGACCTGTATCGCGAGCAATCACCGCCCGGCGGACACGAACCGCGGGGCCCTGTGGACCCGCGCGGCATCGAGCACCGAGAACGGCGCACGCTCATGAGCCGCGCGGAACAGCCGGGCGAGTGGCGATTGCATATCGACTGGACGCGTTGCGATGGGCGGGGTGTGTGCAGCGAACTACTCCCGGACGTCCTCGCGCGGGATGATTGGGGCTATCCGCTCACTCGCGACCATCGGGATGCGATCGTCGGGGCGGATCGGATCGCCGGAGCCCGTGATGCCGTCGATCTGTGCCCGAGGCTCGCGCTGAGACTGGACCGGACCCGGCGGAGCTGATCGAGGGCCGGAGGATGCCGCGCGTCGGGGGATCCTCCGGCTCCGGGTCACAGGGGTTTGCGCAGCGCCGCGAGGAACATCGCATCGGTGCCGTGGCGATGCGGCCACAGCTGCGCGGCGGGGCCGTCGCCGAGTTCGGTGACACCCGGCAGCAGCGGGCGGCTGTCCAGTTCCTCGGCGCCGGTGCGACGCACGACGTCGCCGACCACCGCGATCGTCTCCGGCAGGTGCGGGGAGCAGGTCGAGTACACCACGACGCCGCCCGGCCGCAGCAGATCCCATGCGGCGGTGAGCAATTCGCGCTGCAAGACGGTGAGCTCGCGGACATCGGCCGGGGTCCGTCGCCAGCGCGCCTCCGGACGGCGTCGCAGCGCCCCCAGGCCCGTACATGG
>CBJNFW010000181.1:0-17937 GCA_966435935.1 uncultured Nocardia sp. | reverse complement strand
ACTTCGTGCGGAACTGGAAATAGATCGCCGCCTTGGTCACCCCGACCGCGTCCGCGATCATCTGTAATGACGTTCCGCTCACGCCGTGCTGACCGAACAACTCCACCGCCGCGGCGATGGTGCGGGCCTGCGCCGGACTGTACGCACCACGAACTGCCGAATCGGTCAGCGCACTGTCGGCGGAACTCACAGGACGAGAATAGGTGATGTTTCATCGAGTGGGTAGCCGGCCGGTCGATTACCCGTGCGCGCGGTTCGGTTGTTGTGGGCACAATGAGGTTTTCCGTCGCCGAGCCTGTAGCTTCCCCGGATATCCGTTCGGCGGATTGAGCGTTCGCGACGCGGCCGTTAGCGTCGTCCCCGCAGTCCGAAAGCAATGTCGATTCTTCCGGTAATCCATGTCGGCGCACGCCGTGTTCTGCCGGGTCGTGACATTCGCGGGTCGTTGTTGCGTGCGATGAATTCGATGCCGCTGTTCGCCGGCATATCTTGGAGGTCGATCGATGTCTGTCATCACCCGTCGTGCCCTGCTCGGTGGGGCCGCGGCGGCGGGAATAGCCGGTGCGGCAACGGGTTTGGCGAACGCGGCCGGGCACGGCATCGCAGCCGCGGTCGGCCGCGTCCGGGTCGTGCGGGAGGATCACCGGGTCATCGTGATCGGATCCGGCTTCGGCGGCGGGGTCACCGCGCTGCGACTGGCGCGGGCCGGTGTGCCCGTGCTGGTGCTCGAGCGGGGACTGCGGTGGCCGACCGGCCCGAACTCCGAAACCTTCCCGCGCGCAACGTCTCCCGACAAAAGGATGCTGTGGTACGGATCCGCGCCGCAGTTGTTCGGCAAGCCGGTCGGCTTCGAACCGTACGCCGGTCTGCTCGAAACGGTGACGAGCGAACATATGACCGCGCTGTGCGCGGCCGGGGTCGGCGGCGGGTCGCTGGTCTACCAGGGAATGACGCTCGAACCCGCGAAAGATATTTTCCAAAGCCAACTTCCGGCGCAGCTGGACTGGGACACCATGCACCGGGTGCATTACCCGCGCGTGGCGAAAATGCTGCGGATCGCCGTCGCCCCCGACGAATTGATCAATACCCGCAACTACACCGCCGTGCGGGTCTTCGCGGATCATGTGCGCAGAGGCGGATTGCCGGTGTCGAAGATTCCGATGCCGATCGACTGGAATTACGCCCTCGCCGAAATCCGCGGCGAGATGAAGCCGTCGTACACCAACGGCGACGGTGCGCTCGGGGTGAACAACGGCGGTAAGCATTCGGTCGACGTCACCTATCTGGCCGCCGCGGAGGCGACCGGGAAGGTCACGGTCGCGCCCCTGCACCACGTCACCGATATCGAGCGCGGCAAGGACGGTCGCTGGACGGTGCACGTGGACCGGACCGACGCCGCCGGAAAGGTCGTGGAGAACAAGATCCTCACCACACCCGCGCTGGTGATGGCCGCCGGAAGCCTGAACACCACTCGGCTGCTCGTGCGCGCCGGCGCCGAGCGCCGGATTCCGGATCTGCCCGACGGGCTCGGCGGCGGCTGGGGGACCAACGGCGACCGCATCTACACCTGGACCTGCCTGGACGCCGACGTCGGCTATCCGCAGGGCGGCCCGGTCGTGTACGGCAGCCTGAACTGGAATAACCCCGCCACCGCCGCGACGGTGATCCAGGCATCGATCCCTCCGATGGGTCTGGACGCGCACACCACGATGCTGGTCGGCTACGGCGTCAGCAACGCCCGCGGCCGCTTCGTCTACGACTCCGGCCGGGGCGAGGCCGTATTGCAGTGGCCCGAGGAGGGCGATGCCGCCGCGCAGAACGGCTATATCGGACCGCTGGTCCGCAAGGTCGCGGGTCCGGCGAGCGTGCTCACCGATACCAATGCCGCGGTGCCGTCCACCTGGCATCCGCTGGGCGGCGCGCCCATGGGGCCGGTGTGCGACCTGGACGGCCGGGTGCACGGGCAGCGCGGCCTGTACGTGCTCGACGGCGCGCTGATTCCGGGCAACAGCGCGGCCTGCAATCCGTCCATGACCATCGCGGCGGTCGCCGAACGCGCGCTGGACAACCTCGTCCGGCACGACGTGGGCTCGGTCATCTGAGCCATCCAGGCCCGAATGTCGTTGCCGGGCACGGCCTCCGGACGGTGTGACCGCTGTAGGTCAGGTTCTCGGGGTCATGTCCTGGAGGCCGATCGCGGACAGGAGATCGAGTTTGCTCCTGGCGTCCGCGTCGCGCGGCGTGTCCACCACGAGGCGAAGGTTCGTGTTCTGAGTGGTGAGCACATTGGAGTCCAGCGCGATGTCCCCCACATCCGGATGCGCGGCGATCTTGTGCGCGCCCTGGTGGACACCCACCGACCGAAGCTCCCACAGTTCGCGGAACCGGGGACTGCGGTTCAGTCTCGAGACCAGCGCCGCGATATCCGGGTCGTTCGGGTAGCGGCTCGTCGTGGCGCGCAGGTCGGCGACCAGCGACTCCTCGAAAGCGTCGCGTTCCGCGGGGGTCTGCCGGATCCGGGAAGGCTGGTTCTCGAATTGAGCGATCAGGGCGTTGCGCTCGTCCTCGCCGCCCTTGGTGGGATCGCCGAAGGTCGCGGCGAACAGCGCGTTGCAGTGCAACAACTGCCAGGACGCGTCGCACACCGCTACCGGGCTGTCGGCGAGCTGCTCGACGATCCGGTACACGCTGGCGGGGACCAATCGCGGAATGCGGTCCGGATCGGCGGCATGGCCGGCCAGGCGCAGCAGATGGGCCTGCTCGTCATCGGAGAGTTGCAGCGCGCGGGCGAGCGCCGTGCAGACCTGCGCCGACGGCGTCGATGCCCGGCCTTGTTCGAGCCGGACCACGTATTCGGCGGAGATCCCGGCCAGCTGGGCCAGCTCGCCCCGGCGCAGGCCCGCGACCCGGCGGGGGGAATGGTGCGCGAGCCCGACGACGCCGGGATCGAGTCGATCTCGCCAAGCCCGCAGTGCGACACCGAGTTCGTTCACGAGTCCCATCCTCCCGCACCTGGGCCCCCGCGGCGTGGTACCAGCTGTACCAGGAAGAGCTGTGGCTCCCACGGGCCCCGCCCGCGGCCCACCATCGATCTTGCGCGCAACCTGCGGCAGGGTGGCCGGACCGCGGCAGCCCTCGATGGCGAATGGAGCTGACATGGACGTATTCCTCACCGGCGGAAGCGGTTTCGTCGGACAACACATCATCGGCCGGCTGCTCGCCGACGGCCATACCGTGTGGGCACTGGCCCGCAGTCCCGAGGCAGCGCGGCGAGTGGAGCGGGCCGGAGCGACGCCCGTCCTCGGCGATCTGGACGACCTGTGCGGGCCGGAGGATCAGCCCGGCGGTTCGCCCGCGCGAGCGTCGCGACCGGCCTGGCTTGCCGTGCTGGACCGGTGTGCCGCGGTGATCCACGCGGCCGCCCGGATGGAGTTCTGGGGGCCGGACGCCGGGTTCGAGCGGGACAACCACCGGCCGGCCGTGTCCCTGTTCAACGTCGCGGCCGCCGCGGGCGTCGAACGATTCGTGCTCATCAGCGCCGCGGCCGTGTCGACCGACCGGCGTCTCGAGCCCGCGCTGGTCGACGAGACCACGCCGACCGGTCGGCCGATCATCGCCTACGGCCGGGTCAAACTCGGGACCGAACGGGCCCTGGCCGGCATCGCGACTCCCGGGATGACGCTGATCACCCTGCGCCCGCCGTTCATCTGGGGCAAGGGCATGACGACGTTGCGCGAGGTGGCCGACTCCGGCCGGTTCGCGTGGATCGACAACGGACGTCACATCATGGACCTGGTCCACGTCGACAATCTGGCGACCGCGACGGCGGCCGCGCTGTCCCGCGGCCGGGACCGCGGGGTCTACTACATCACCGACGGCGCGCCGATGCCGATGCGGGAATTCTTCACCCCGGTCCTGGCGACCATGGGTGTCGACGTCAGCCGCTCACCGAGTTTTCCGCTCGCGATCGCCGCGCCGATCGCCGGGATCCTCGACGGGGTATGGCGACTGCTGCGCCGTCCCACTGCGCCGCCGCTGAACAACTGGCTGATCGCCATCATGGGGCGCGACCGCAGTTACGACATCGCCTGTGCCCGTGCCGATCTGGGCTATCGGCCGAGCGTGAGTTTCGCCGCCGGACTGGATGAGATGCGCACGTCCGGATCGGTCGGCCGGGACGAGGAGACCGCCGGGCGACACGATCGACCGGGCGGGCGCCACCGCTCGACCGGCAGCGCCCACCCGGTGCGTTGATACGGGTGCGTCTTCCGGTTAGGCGGTGATGAGTCCGGCCGTACTGGGAGCGCGCCCGTGCCGCATGAACAGCGCGACGACGAGTGCTACCAGCACCGTGGCGGCCATGAACCAGAAGGTGAGGATGTATCCGCGGTCGGCGAACACCTGTGGGATGGGCTGGGTGACCGAATGCCCCATGACCTCGATGTGGGCTCTCAACGGGTGTGCGGCCTGGAACGCGGCCAGGATCGCGGTGCCGATGGCCGAGCCCAGGCCCATCGTCACCCCGAGCATGCCCGATCCGATGCCTTGCTGCTCCTCGGGCAGGGCGTCCACGATCAGCACCGAACCCGCGGTGTAGAACAGGGCGAAGCCGATGCCGAAGACTCCGGCCAGTATCGCGAACGCCTGCCAGGAGTAATGCGGGATGACCAGCGCGAAGCCGACCGCGCACAGTGCGGTGATGACGCAGGCGACGATCGCGTGGACCCGCACGCCGACCCGCCGGGCCAGCAGTCCGCAGACCGGTCCGGCGATCATGGCGACGACGCCGGTCGTGATACCGATGTGCAGGGCGTAGGCCAGCAGACTGAAACCATTGCCGTAGTGATAGCCCGGATCGAGGGTCACATGCACCGCCGACGCCGGTAGCGTGATGCCGGTCATCTGGTGCGCCTGGTCGATAACCCCTTGCACCACGGACTGTTTCAGCCCGTCCGGACTGGGTGTCTGGGTCATGTACCCGGTGGCGGTGGGCATCACCGCGAGCACGCCGATACCGAAGAGCATCAACAGCAGCGTGAGGCTGACCTTGGGGCTCAGCAGCAGGCGCACATCCATGATCGGTGCGCTGGAACGGAATTCGATCAGCACGAAGGCGGCCACGAGGATCAGGCCGCCGATGAGCCAGGACAGTGTGGCCGGGTGGCCCCACTGCCATTCCTGGCCCTTGTCGACGTAGATCAGGATCAGCAGGGTTCCGGCCGAGAGCGCGAGGATGCCGAACGGCTGGATTCGTTGGCGCACACGGAGTTTGGTCTCCGGAACCACGACCGCCATCACGAGCATCGCGGCCAGCACGTAGATGGCGAGGAACCAGAACATCGCGCGCCAGTCGAAGTTGTCGACCAGAAGTCCGGCGATGACCGGGCCGAGTACCGCGGAGAATCCGACGCCGCTGGCCACGACCCCCAGCCCGATCGGAATGTACTTGCGCGGCAGCAGATCCCGAACCAACCCGTAGGTGATGACGGTCATCGCGACGGTGAACGCCTGCAGTCCGCGGCCGACCAGGAAGACCCACCAATTGCTGGTCACCGCGTCCAGCAGACTGCCGACCAGGAAGAACACCCCGCACAGCAGGAAGATCTTCTTCTTGCCCCACATATCGCTGAGCTTGCCCAGGATCGGTGTGGTCGCCGCGCCCACGATGCCGGGCAGGATCACCGCCCAGTTGATATCGGCCCCGACGTCCGAGAACGTCTTGGTGATCTTCTGCAGGGCAGAGCCGACCATCGTCAGCTGGAAGGTGGTGACCTCCGACAGCAGCACCATGGCGACCACGATGGCGAGGATTCGCCGGCGTGAGACGTCGTCTGCGAGGCGGCCGGTATCGGGCGCGGCGATATCGCCCGATTCCGGAGTGTTGGGCAAGGTGGCCATCGGCCCTCCCACGCGGAGTTGATAACAAGACTCTTGGAAAGGTAGAGCCTTGTTCTCGACATGTCCGGCGTATGCGCCCTGTGAAAGTGCACAGGAAATCGCGCCGGCTCACTGGCGCGCCGGACGACCTAACGAATCGCGGGGCATTCGTTCGGTGCCGGCTCGCCCCGGAGCCTGGCATCGATCCAGTCCGTCGCGCCGTTGGCCCCGTTGATCATGGCCGAGACGTGATCGCCCGGGACCGTCCGGAATTCGGCGGGCACGCCGAGCGCGCACTGGCGGCTGTACATCCGGCGCGGCCCTTCGATCGGAATCCAGAAGTCGTTGTCGCCGTGGTAGATGTACAGCGGCACGGCCGAGGTGCGGTCGGTCAGATTCGTGAGGCGTTCGATCCGGGCCGCGATATCGCTTTCGAGCGGGTGATCGATGTTCGCCGCGACGTCGATCGGGATGCCCACCGCGCCGAGCGGGCCATCGGCCTCACCGCAGATGTCCTTCAACGGCGAGATCGCCGCCCACCGGGCGAGGTGATTCATGTACAGCAGCATCTCGGGATGCTCGCGTGACATCGCCAGCGTCACCGACAGCAGGATGCCCGAGGCGCTGTGGCCGTTGAACACGTGCGCCACCGCGCCGTAATCGGTCACCAGGCCGCCGATGGCGGCCCCCACCATGGATCGGCGCAGATCCGGAGCGTATTCGGGCTGGAGCATCGCCGTCGCGTACGCGGCGATCGCCCCTCCGGAGTAGCCGGTCACCGCGTACCGGCTGTCCCGGAAATCGGCCGGGAACAGCGACCGCACGGCCCGGATCGAATCCAGGGTGAGATGCCCGGCCACGACCGGCTCGGCGTACGCCATGTACGGCCCCTCGTGGTCGGGGATGAGCACCGCCTGCCCCTTGTTCAACGCCGCCGCGACCGAGGGCAGGAAGACGTTGATGCCGTTGTTGTCGCGGACGCCGTGCGCGATGGTGTAACCGGGCGTGCAGTGCAGACCGAGGGCGTTGATCGGCATGGTGTCCACGTTCACCGGCCGCGGTCCCGGGCCGGGCCACGCGGCGGCCGGAACGAGGAACGTCGCCGTGCCGAACGAGGGAGCGCCGGTCGAGGAGGTGGTCCGGAACTTCACCAGCGAGGCGTGCGCGATCGGGGCGTTGAACAGCCCGGCGGCCGTCGCGGTGATGTCCCGGGTCTCGATCGACTGACCGGGACGCAGGCCGGCCAGCTTCGCGGGCCAGTTGTCGAACGTGGAATCGCCTGCGGGCGTGGGGAGTACGGATTTCCACAGGGCCGACCCGGCGCCACCCGCATCCGCCTGCGACGGTGCGGGTAATTGCGGCGACGGAATATTGCCGTCGATCCATTTCTGCAGCGGGGACGGCGCCGCGTCACCGGGCGTCGCCGAGAATTGCGAATCGCCGGGCGTTCCGTCGTCCGCGCGCGCGGGCTGCGCCGCCAATGCGGTACAGCCGGCGAACAGGACGATGACGGTCAGTATCAGGGTTCTCAAAACCAGCATCCTTGTTTTCGAGTGCCGATCGCTGCACGCCCTTGTACATCAGTATTCGGCGGTAGTCCTCCGCTCCGGAAACCCTTGTGGGCCGGAGTATTTCACCGTGCGCGCGAATGCGGTACTCGCGTCAGCGCGCCGGGCATTCGTCGGGCGCGGGTTCGCCGCGCAGGCGTGCGTCGAGCCAATCGTTCAGCCCCGGGTAGCCGGTGAGGAAACCGATCAGATGTTCGCCGGGCACGTTGCGGAACACCCCGGGCACGCCCTGGGCGCATTGCTGCCGGTACATTTTCTCGGCGTCCTCGATCGGGAGCCACCAGTCGAGTCCGCCGTGGTAAACGTACAGCGGCACACCGGATTTCCGGTTGCTCAGATCCAGCTGCCGGTACATCTGCTCGGCGTACGGGCTGTCGAGCGGGTCGCCGATGTTCGCGGCGACATCGAGCGGGAATCCGGCCACCCCGAGCGGTCCGTCCGCATCGCCGCAGATATCCTTGACCGGCGAGGTCGACACCCATTGGGCGAGATGATTCATGTACTGCAACATCTCGGGATGTTCACGGGACATCGCCAGCACCACCGACAGCAGAATGCCGGATTCGATGTTGCCGTTGAATCGGTGCGCCACGTCCCGGTAATCGGCGACCAATCCGCCCGCGGCGGCCCCGACGAGAATGTTCTTCAGGTCGGGCGCGTATTCGTTCATCAGCATGGCCGCGCCGTAGGCGGCGATTGCGCCACCCGAATATCCGTTCACGGTGAAGCGGCTGTCGGTGAATTCGCCCGGCGTGCTGTTACGCACGGCGCGAATGGAATCGAGCATCACATGTCCGGCGATGTTCGGTTCGGCGTACGCCATCCGCGGACCCTCGTGATCGGGCAGTACGACCGCGTACCCCTGCCCGAGCGCCGCCCACACGGTCGGCAGGAATACGGCCAGATCGGTGTTCGGCTTGTCGAATATCCCGTGCGCCATCGTGTAACTCGTGGTGCAGTGCGCGCCCAGGGAGTTGATCGGCAGTGCGTTGACCTGAACGGGCCGAGATCCCGGGCCCTTCCACTGTGCGGTCGGCACGATCAGGGTCGCCGTGCCGAAGGAGGGGGTTCCGGTCGCCGACGTGGTCCGGAACTTCAACAGGACCGCGCGCTGGATGGGTACCGCCACGAGCGGGGCTGCGGTGGCCGTGACATCGCGTGCTTCGAGAATCTGGCCGGGGTGTGCGGCGGCGAGGTCGCCGGGCCAGGCGTCGAAGAGGGGATCGCCGGTGGGCGGGGACAGCACGCCGCGCCACAGCGCCGTCAGTTGGTCGTCACCGGTGTGCGGCAGTGCCGGAACGGTATTGTCGATCCACTGCTGCAACGGGGTCGGCCCCGCGGTGCCGGGCATCGGCTGCGCGCTCGGGTTGATCTGCGCACTCGGATCGGCGTGAGCCGACTGCGCGGCCACAGAGGCACTTCCGACCAGCGCTGCGGAAATCGCAACTGCAAGTAACGCTTTCACCACGAATCCTCGCATCGAAACACTCGGTTCGGTCGAACCTCCACGAGTATCGGCCCCCCGTACCGCTTTTCACGAATCGATGCCGCATCTCTGTGACCGATTCGGCATCTGCTCGAGCCTACTTGTGCCGAATCCCAACTTCCCGCCCGGGGGAACTGTCGGTGTGACAGTGCTCGTGCCCGGAAGTTCCTCGGTGCGTACATGATTCGATCGATCATCCGACCCTGCGAATGTGATTATCCACACTGTGCCGGGCGGTTCGCTCCGGTCACGCGGAGCCGCGCCGAGCGCGATGCGCGGTGCCGCCCCGATGATGATCCGGGCATCGTCCCGGATCATCGGCGGCACAGGGTATTTGCGGCGCAGGGTGTCGGCGGCAGAGCGTATCGGATCACGCCGTCCGCACCGCCACCATGAGCGGATCTCAGCGGAGTCCGGCGAACAGGTCCGTTTCCTGGTCGGGCGCGGCAGCGACGTGGTTGACATGGCGGACGAAGGTCTCGGTGCCGAAGATCATCTGTTGCAGGTCCGAGGGCATGCGCAGGAACGGCACGCTGTCGCTCTGGCTGGCGTGCGCCTCGAGTGCCTTGATCTTGCGCTGGGCGTACGCGGCGACGTCCACCACCGTGGTGATCCGCTCCATCGGTGTACCGAAGTCCTCCGGCGGTTCGAAGTCGACCATGCCCCTGGCTCGCAGCGTCTCGAACATCTCGAGGGAGCTTTCGCGCGGGATCGCGGTGTAGTACAGCTTGGCCGGGATACCGGTCGCCGTGGTCGCCGCGAGCGCGATGCGGTTGGCCTGGATGTGGTCGGGGTGGCCGTAGTTGCCGTTCTCGTCGTAGGTGACCACGACCTGGGGGCGGTAGCGCCGGACCAGCTCGGCGAGTCGCGCGGCCGACCGCTCGATCGGGATATTGCGGAACGATTCCGGATCGTTGTTCGCCTCCCAGCCGTCCATACCGGAATCGCGGTATCCGAGCAGTTCGACGTGCTCGATACCGAGCAATGCCGCGGATTCGCGGAGTTCGGAAAGCCGTTGTGCCCGTACGGCATCCGGATCGTGCCCGGATTCGCCGGGTTTGATGCCGCCGGGTGCGTCACCCTGTTCGCCGTTGGTGCAGGTCACCAGCACCGTGCGGATGCCCTCGGCGGCGTACCGCGCGAAAATCCCACCGGTGCTGATGACTTCGTCGTCCGGATGGGCGTGTACGGCCATGATCGTCAGTTGGTCGGCCATGAGTCCCCGTCTGTGTGTGCTCGGCGATACGGTGTTCCCACTCTACGAAGCAACACCGACAGCCCAGCGGTGATTCCGTGCGCACCCGGGTCGGGCCGCGGGCTAGCATGACCCGGTGAGTTCATCGCCGGGGCGGGCGGAGATCGATTCCGGTGCACTCGAGGCGCTGCGGGTGCCGCTGACCGGGTACTGCTATCGCCTGCTCGGCACCGCCGCCGACACCGACGACGCCGTGCAGGAGACGTTGGTCCGCGCGTTCACCCGCTTCGATTCCTACGATCCGGGCCGGGCCCGGTTGTCGACCTGGGTGCACGCCATCGCCACCAATATCTGCCTGGACATGTTGCGCGCGGCGCGGCGGCGCATGCTGGTCTGGGAGGGGCCGCCTCCGGAGGTTTTCGATCCCGACGCGGTGCTGCCCGGCCGGTGGTTGGATCCGATGCCCGACGCCCGCCTGATCGACACCGGCGACCCCGCCGAACTGGCGGTACAGCGCGAATCGGTGCGGCTGGCCTTCGTCGCGGCATTGCAGCACCTGCCGCCGCGGCAACGGGCCGTGCTGGTCCTGCGCGACGTGCTGGCCTTCACCGCGGCGGAGACCGCGGACATGCTCGGCGTCAGCATCGCGGCGGCGAACAGCGCGTTGCAGCGTGCCCGCGTCACCCTGGCCGCCGCGCGGACGAGCGAGCCTCGCCTCGAACCCGTCGACGAGGAGCTGTTGCGGCGCTATACGACGGCCTTCGAGAACCACGACGTCGCCGGGCTGGCCGCGGTGCTGTGCGCGGACGCCGAAACGGGTATGCCGCCGTTCGCCTGGCGGATATCCGGTCGCGATGCCGCGGTGCGGATCTTCGCCTCGACCGATGCCTGCGCGGGGGACCGGATGGTGCCGGTCCGGATGAACGGCGTGACCGGCGTGGGGCAGTACCGGCCCGGCGACGGCGGTGTGCTGCGGCCGTTCGCGCTGGTGGCCGTGCACGCGCGCGACGGCCTGGTCGCGCAGCTGGTCACCTTCCTGGGCAGCGGGGACAGGTTCGCCGAATTCGGGTTGCCCGCGACGATCCGCCGGCCCACCGATTAGTTCCGGTCGTCCCGGTCGTAACAGTGACGACTCCCATTTCCCGGACCGGAAGGATCGCCACATGACCACCGACAACCTCAGTCCCGAGCGGGCGCACACGATCGCCGAACGCGAGCGTCTGGCCGGGCTGCTGGCCGAGTTGACCCCGGCCCAGTGGGCGGCCGACTCGCTGTGCGACGGATGGCGAATCCGCGAGGTGGTCGCCCATATGACCATGCCCTATCGGCTGAAGCCGCCCGCGTTCCTGATGGGGCTGATCGCCGCCCGATTCTCCTTCGACCGCTTCGCGGACAAGGCCGCGCACCGCGACACCGCACGACTCTCGGACCCCGAATTGCTCGCCGCACTGCGCGACAACGCACGGCACCCGTGGCGGCCACCGGGCGGCGGGGCCGCGGGCGCGCTGAGCCACGACGTCATCCACGGCCTGGACATCACCGAACCCCTCGGCCTGCCGTCCGCACCTCCGGAACGCATCGCGGTGGTGCTGCGCAGTTCGACCCCGAAATCCTTCTCCTACTTCGGGTTCGACCTGTCCGGAGTGCAACTGTGCGCCACCGACGCCGACGTGGTGCTGGGATCGGGCACGCCGATCACCCTGTCCGCCAAGGACATTCTGCTCACCGTCACCGGCCGCAGAGCCCTGTGGGCGCACTGATACCGGCGCGGCAAGGTCTCGTCCCAAGCGACCGGACGTTCGGTGACAGCGGCCGGATCGGCAAGGGCTGGAAGGAGTCGAGCAGCCGAGCCGCGGCCCGGCTGCTCGACCGGCCCAGGAAGGCAGGACCGACTCCCGGCACTGTCGCCCGCGATCTAGAGCCGCCACCCGTTCGGTTGTCGTTCGCCGTGCGGCGAGGGCAGCGCCTAGATGGCGCCCTTGGCCGCATCGCCCGCGGGGACGGCTTCGAGGACCTGCACGTCCAGCGGGCCGGCCACCAGGTCTTTGAGACCCTCGTTCATGGCTTTGATGCTCGGCGCGCCACCGTGCACGCCCAGCGCCGCCATATCCCGCCACTTCTCGACGAATACGAACCGGTCCTTGCCCCTGTGCAGGGCATACACCTCGCAGCCGTCCTCGTCGTGGACTTGCGGAATGAGGCGGGTGAGGACCTCCGCGACCTCGTCGAACTTGTCGGGCTTCGGAGTAATGGTGGCAACGATCACAGGCACAACGCGAGGGTATCAGTTGGTGACGACAGCTCAGCCGCGAGTTGCGGCCCGGATTCCGGTACCGCGCTGTGCGGGATGCCCGCCACGTGGCACGCGACGCGCCGACGGCTACCTCGCAATCTTCGTGTCCAGGCGCCCGGAGAAAAGCGGACGGAGAGCCGCTCGGTGTCTGATATACCTTGGCGCATGGGTGATTTCATCGATCTGGCCGATAGGACCGTGATTGTCACCGGAGCGTCGTCGGGGATCGGCGCGGCGACCGCGCGGGCGTTGCACGCCGCCGGGGCGCGTCCGGTCCTGGCCGCGCGCAGGGCCGATCGGTTGGCCGGATTGAGTGCGGAACTCGGCGGCGCGCTGGCCGTACCTACCGACGTGACCGACGCGGTACAGGTGCGCGACTTGGCAGCGGCGACATTGGATCGGCACGGGCGTATCGACGGCCTGGTGAACAACGCCGGGGCGAGCATCATGGGCCCGGTCGCCGAGGTCGATCTCGCCGAGTACCGGCGGATTCTCGAGCTGAACATCGCCGCTCTCGTCGGGGTGACCCAGGCCGTGCTACCGGCGATGCGGGAGCAGCGGTTCGGCCGGATCGTGAACATCAGTTCCGGGACCACGCGCCGGGTGGCGACCGGTTACGGCGCGTACGCGGCGACGAAATCGGCCGTGAACATGCTCAGCGCGGTGTTGCGCGAGGAGTTGGCCGTGGACGGGATAGCGGTGTCGCTGCTGCTGCCGTCCATCACCGCGACCGAGTTCGGCGACGGCATGTTCCAGCTCGGCGTCTCGCCCCGGCCCGGTATGGTGCCGCATCACCCGGAATACGTGGCGGGCGTGGTGCTGCGGTTGCTGCGCACGGGCGAGGACACCGTCGACATCCCGCACGGCCCCGAGCAGCCCGACATCGCCCGCGTGCCCGGCTGAATGCGCTGTCGGCCAGCGCGATCATCTTGTCGCCCAGCCGAATTCACAATGCGGCGCGATGCCGGCCGGATCGGCGCGCTGCGGCTGTACCCGCACGACGCCGCCGCTGCGGTGATCTACAGTGACGACCGATTCGTCCAGTGCCACGATCTCTGCAATGCCGACGCGCTGATGGCAAGGGGGAGACCCGCGACGGCTTCCTGGAGTCGCCCAGCGCGGCGGTGTGGTGCCGCGTGATGACAGCTTGGCAGTTTCGTGCGTTGAAGGACGCGTCGAAGCTGCCCGCGCTGCTGTTCCGGTTCGGTTGCGCGGTCCGGGACTAGCCGCCGGAGACGATGGCGGCGAGGTTGGCGAGCTCGTTCTCCCGTCCTTGGGTGAGGCGCTGCGTCCAGACGTCGTCGTGCATGGCGTCGACGGTCATGACCACGCGGACGCCAGTGTCGGTCGGCTCGAGCTCGACGGTGGTGAGGAACTCGTACGGCTCGACGCCGGGGATGAAGTCGGCCAGGGAGGTGTAGGCGAGCCGGCCGGGGCCGTCGATCTCGGTGAACGTCTTGCGGGACTCGGTCGACAGCGGCATGCCCGCGGATCGCATGAATTCGATCTGCTCGGGGGCGGTCGCGGTCATGGTGTAGACCAGTTCGCCGCCCGGGCGCAAATCGAGCCGGTCGACGCGAACGGTGAAACCGTCGGGTGCCCACCACTTCTCGATGCCCGCCGGGGTGGTCCACAGTTCCCAGATCGCCCGGGCGGTGGCGGGGTAGTCGCGTTCGATGCGGATCTGCTCGGACATGTCGTGCTCCTCGTTCAGAAGTATTCCTTGAAAGGAATATATCCGGGGAGGCATGCTTGGTCAATGGACCCCGCACTATTCGCCGCTCTGGCCGAACCGAACCGCATGCGGATCGTGGAGTTGCTGAACGCCGCACCGCGTCCGGTCGGCGAGATCGCCGCCGCACTCGACCTGAGACAACCGCAGACGACCAAGCATCTCCAGGCGCTCGAACGCGCGGGCCTGGTGGTGATGGAACCGCTCGGGCAGCGCCGCATCTACGCCCTGCGCCGGGGTCCGCTGCGCGAGCTGCGACGGTGGCTGGCGGGATTCGAGGGCGACCATCCCTCGGAGTCGGTGCTCGCGGAGTACCGGGCGGCCATCGCCGCCGAGCCGTTGTCGGCCCACGAATTCCATCGGACGCTGTCGGCGCCGGCGGCGACCGTGTGGGAGTGGTGGACCTCGCCCGATCTGGCGCGCCGGTGGTGGCACCCAGCGCATTTCGAGGTCGCCGACTGCGTCCTGCGGCCGGTCGCCGGGGGCGCCCTGTCGATCGTGCTCCGAGAGGGCGACGGTGCGCTGTATTCCAGTGCCGGGCACTACCTCGAAGTTGTTCCGCCCGAACGGCTCCGGTTCGAGCTGTCACCGCTGGACGGCAACGGGAACCCGTTGTTCCGGACCGAACACCTCCTCGAGCTGACCAGCATCACCGGCGGCACCCGCCTCGACCTACGGATCGACGTGTCCGACCCGACCCCGGGCGCGGAACCGGCCATGGCCGGCATCGGCTTCGGCTGGAATCAGCTGCTGGACACCCTCGCTCACGTCATCAACTCGGCCACAAGCTGATTCGGCTACAAGCTGATTCGGTTACCGAGTGGTCGGTGCCCGCGGCGTCGCACATGTTGTCTGCGAGTGGTTTCCGCACAACCGCCCCAGAGCCGGGGGCGGTACGTGACGCTGAGCGAGTCCGAACAAGCCGCCACCCGTTGGTTCGGCAGTCCAGCGATAAAACCACGGTCGCGATGATGTCGCTCGCCGGTTGCTCGGACCGGCCGGGCGGGTGCGGCTCGTCGCCGCGCCACGGAGATGTGCCCTTCACGCCGGGGACCACGCAGTGTCCCTGGTGGTCGACCCTTCCGATGACCATCATGTCGTAGCCGGTACAGGGTGCGTTGCAGGCTTGGCACGTGTGGTTGCCGGTCACCACCTTGTCCGGTTCCGCACGCCGAACCGGGCGGGCCGAGCGGGTCGGCCCGAGCCATCGAACCGGCCGGGACGATGCCGGGTGTGGCCCCGGCAGCGCTACATCATTGCCGCCGCGCTCGTTGAGCCGCTTCGCGATCGGCGAGTATCTGCTTACGGCGCTGTGTCATCGCTTCGGCGGGTGAACCGGCGCCGACGATCGCGTCGAATACCGCGCGGGCGTCTTCGAGCGCGTCGCGGGCGCCGACTCCGGCTGCCGGAGTGATGGCGTGGTCGGCATCGCCGATCAGGACCACCGAATCCTGCGGCGCGCGAGCCTGTTCCAGGGAGACGTTGCGGGCGTTGCTGACGTGCACCACCTCGGTGTGCGCCAGGAACGCCGACACCAGCGACCGGCTGGAAGGCGTTGCGGCCAGGACCGTTTCGGCCCATTCATCGACCGGTCGCATCCCGATGTCGTCCCGGGTGCCGGTAAGGGGTTCGCGCGGGATCCGCACGAACCACAGTGCCGCCGGGTCCTGTGGCCGCCAGATGTGTCCGAAAGTGCTTCCGGCACTGCCGTCTTCGGCAACCTCGGCGAAGAAGTGCAGGACCGCGGGGGCGGTGGCCGGCGGCGGATCCAGTGGCGTGCTGGTCATTCCGTACAGCACGACGTCACCGGCGTAGACCGGGGTGCGGCCGGGCTCGAGGCCCGCGCGGACGACGGAGTCGATGCCATCGGCCCCGACCAGCAATCCCTCGGCGGCTACGACGTCCGCGCCGCGCTCGATCGAATGGCCGCCGTCACCTGAGATCACGCCGGAAATCGGTGCGCCGTAGCGCAACTGCGCGCCGGAGCCTGCGACGAACTCCGAGAGTACGCCCATGAGATTGCGGCGCAACCAGAAACGATGACCGCGACTGGGCATTCCGCTTCGCCGGCCACGACTGTCTTCGTAGTCGAGTCCCGCCAGTGGGTACGAAACCTCTTGCAACGCCGCACGGTCGACGCCCATCGCCGCCATCGCGTCGTGTCCGCGTCCATCGATGAACAGGAACGCCCCGGCTCCGGGGCCGGGATGCTGCTGCTCGTAGATCGCTACCGGGTGACCTTTGCGCGCGAGACCACCGGCCAGGCAACTGCCCGCGATCCCGCCACCGATAACGCTCACCATGTACCGCGACCTCCTAGCGTTGTCGTGCCTACGGCCACCTGCCGGAAGGAGCACCCATCCAGACTGCCACGCGCGCCCGGACATTCGCCCGGGGCTCGAGCGACCGGCATCTCGGATCCGTCGATCCTGTCATCCTCGGCGCGACGTCCGGATCACAAGGCGCTCTTGATGAGACCGCCGTCGACCCGAATCTTCCCACCTCTCGCCCCAGCCGCGAGCGGGACCTATGCCGGTCACGAAGTCTCTGGTCGCCTCCACCAGCATCGCACCGGGCGAAACCACATTGGAAGTGACGCGAGTGCCCTTCAGTTCTCGGGCGAGCGAGACCGCAAGGTTGTGGGGCCGCCAAGGTCGCGCTGTACTGAAGGTGGGTGTTCATCGGTTGGACTGCGAGGCCCCCTCCGATGGTGATCACCCGGCCCCAGTCGCGTTCGCGCATCTGCGGCACGAGCCGTCGAATCATGAGTGCTTCGCCGGTGCGACCCCTGGTGCGAAACCTGTTGCGGCCGTGAATGATTGTGCACTATCTGTCACCGGCAGCTTCGCGGCGAGATCTGCGCGACGCAATATCTACAACTGTAGACTTGCTTGCGGGGAAAGTCTACAGTTGTATACATGTGGGGTACGCTGTTGCCGTGAGCCAGGGAGCCGACGCCGCGTCGCCCAAGCGGCAACGCAATGCCGCCGCTACCCGGGATGCGATCCTGCGATCGGCGGTGATCGCGTTCACCGAGCATGGATACGACGGTGTGGGGGTGCGTGAGATCGCGCAGTCGGCCGGGGTGACGGCGATGTTGGTGAATCGGTACTTCGGGTCGAAAGAGCAACTGTTCGCCGAGGCGGTGGACGTTGCGTTCGAGCCGCGCACAGTGCTGTCGGATCGCACCGAGACCCTGTCACAAGACATCGCGGCCCGACTGGTGGAACGAACTGCGCCGGAGTCGGAGCATCTGGACCCCTTCCTCCTGATGCTGCGTTCCGCGGCCAATCCCAGGGCCGCGGAGGTGATCCGATCCGGCATCGAAAGGCATGCGGGGCGTCATCTGAGCGATCTGCTCGACGGCCCGGATGCCGACGAACGGGCGATGCTGGCCCATTCGCTCATCGCCGGCTTCTGGCTGATGCGCAAGATGATCGGCATCCCCGCCCTTGTGCAGGCCGACCCCGACCAGCTGGCTCGTCGCCTGCGAGAACTGCTGGATGTGGTTGTCGCCGATCCTGCCGTGCGGTCCTGACGGCGGCATCGTGTGCAGGTGATCGACGTTTCATCCCTCGCATCGACCACCGAGCGAGAGTGTCGGGGTGAGGTGCCCGCTTTCGCGCAGGGCTCGTGGTTCGAATCACGCTTGCCGTGTACGGCGGTTCGAAATACGACAGATTGTCTACTTGTCAACGTGAGAACACCGGCCGCCGGATGTCCTGGCAATAACAAAGCCGCAGGTCGACGATCTGCGGCTTGCATTGGAGTGGTCCTAACGCTAAT
>CBJNFW010000180.1:0-17950 GCA_966435935.1 uncultured Nocardia sp. | reverse complement strand
TCGGTTCGGATCGCCTGCCCCACAGCGCATCCGGATGTCGTGGGCGACTCCCGACGATGCGGATGTCGGCTCGCCGGTGAGACATCCACCGCCCGAACGGTTCTCGGGCGCGAGCGCGCATCAGCACGCCCGGCATCGCGCCCTCAGATGTGGATGTATCCGCCGATGAGCGCGGCATCGTCGAGGCGAGGCGCGATGGATTCACCGCCGAGCGCGCTGCGTAGTTCGATCTGCTCGTCCCTGACCACGTGCATGACGGCGTTGATCAGGGCGAGGTGAGTGAACGCCTGCGGATAGTTGCCCCAGTGCCGGCCGGTTCGCGGGGCGATCTCCTCGGCGTAGAGGCCCAGCGGGCTGGCATAGCCGAGCAGTCTTTCGCACAACTGCTTGGCCCGGTGCTTCTCGCCGATTTCCGACAACGCGGACACCAGCCAGAACGAGCAGATCGTGAAAGTGCCTTCCTCCCCGGCACATCCGTCGTCGGTTTCGTCGACGCGGTAGCGCAGCACGAGTCCGTCGCTGGTGAGTTCGTCGGCGATGGCGAGCACGGTCTTGCGCACCCGTTCGTCGTCGGGTGGCAGGAAACGAACCAGCGGGATGAGCAGGGTCGAGGCGTCGAGCGCGGTGCCGCCGTAGTACTGGGTGAACACGCCGCGCGAGTCGACCGCATTGGCGCAGATGTCGGCATGGATGTCCGCCGCCGCCTGTTGCCAGCGGGCGGCGCGTTGGAAATCCTGATGAATCCGGGCCAGGCGCGCGCCGCGGTCGGCGGCGACCCAGCACATGACCTTGCTGGAGGTGAAGTGTTGCGGCTTTCCGCGCACCTCCCATATGCCCTGATCGGGCTCGGACCATACCGACAGCGCACTTTTGACCGCCCACCGCAGCAGCGGCCAGGTGCGCGCGTCGATCTGGTCCTGATGACGCGCGTAGAGGTAGACCGCGTCCAGCGCCGTGCCCCAGACGTCGTGCTGGCGTTGGCGATAGGCGTCGTTGCCGATCCGCACCGGGGCGGCGTTCTCGTACCCGCGAAGGTGGTCCAGCGTCTGCTCGCGCAGGTCGGTCTCGCCGCCGATGCCGTAGACGATCTGCATGTCCTCGGCGCCCTCGGCCAGGTTGATGATGTGCGAGAAGTAGTCGTTGGCCTCCCAGTTGAAGCCCAGGGTGTACAGGCCCCACAGCGCGAAGGCCGAGTCCCGGATCCACATGTACCGGTAGTCCCAATTGCGTTCTCCGCCAGGGGTTTCCGGTAGCGACGTGGTGGGTGCGGCGACGATGGCGCCGGTCGGCGCGAAGGTCAGGCCCTTCAGGGTCAGCGCGCTGCGGGTGAGCTGAGCGCTCCACGGGTGGTCCGGAAAGCGGCCGCCGGCCAGCCAGTGCCGCCAGTGATGCTCGGTCCGCACGAGCCGTTCCTTGGCCTCCTCGACGTTCTCGGGAGCCGCCCGGCTTCCCCACGACAGCGCGCAGAAGCGGGTGTCACCGCGTTGGAGCAGGGTGCGGGCGAGCGCGCGGCCGTCCTCGATGCCGAGGCGCAGATCGGTGGTCAGCCGCAGCGGCAGGTCGACGCCCTCGGCACTGGCCTCGGCGAGGTGGTAACTGTCCAGATACTCCCAGCGGGCGCGAGTTCGGCCGTAATCGAAGGCCGGCTGACAATCGAGAACGAACGGGATTTGGCCGTTCTCGCAGTGCACGATGCGCAGCAGGATATGTTCGGCGTCGTAGTCGGTCGGCGCGCGGCGGTGCGCACTGCGGCCGGGCTGCTGGTGCCGCCACGGGCCGACCAGCAGGACATCGCGGACGGTCGCCCACCCTTCGCCGCTACGCCAGCTCGTCTCCATGACCATTGTCCCGGGGATGTATCGGCGATCGGCCGGAGTCGAGATGTCGGCGGGAGCGAAGCGGAACGACCCGGCTGACCGGTCCAGAATGGCTCCGAACACGCTGGGCGAATCCATCCGGGGCAGGCACATCCACTCGACCGCGCCGTTGGGCGCGATGAGGGCGGTGACCTCGGAATCGGAGATGAACGCGTAGTCGTCGATGCGCGGAAAGGCCGTGACCCGCGGCGTATGGTCCGGATGATCGTTCATGCGGTGCTCCCGTTCGTCACCTGCTCGGTCCGCTCGGATGCTGGTTCGATCGTATGACCGGTCTCGCACGCTTTCCATCGGCCCGGCGCGGCGAATGTATTCGAGTGCGGATCAGGGCTTGTGCGCCACCACCGCGAACATGGTCACCGAGAAGTGAAAGTCGCCGGTCTTGGCGCCGCGTTCGATATCGGCGAGGACGCGGTCGCGCTGGCCGGCGGTGATCGACCCGTCGGCGACACCGCGTTCGGTGATCACGGCGCACATCGCGAGTATCGACTCCGGCTCCCAGATCACGGCCTCGGACCCGACATCGTCGATCACCAGGCCCGCCGCGACCAGTTGGCCGCGCAAATGCCTGCCGGAGTTGCGATTCGGACTGTTGCTCGCCATTCGGCGCTGCAACGCGGCGATGACCTCCGGATCGCCGGGGTGGAAGATCGCGGTGGACCAGTCGCTGTCGATCAGCACCACTCGTCCGCCCGGTCGCAGCACCCGCGCGATCTCGGCGGTGGCCTTGGCCGGATCGTCGAGGTGCTGATAGACGCGCTCACAGCGAACCGCGTCGACAGATGCGTCCGGCAGTGGCAGATCGTAGGCCGATCCCTCGATGAATTCGGCCTTCACATCCGCGGCGCGCTCGCGCGATGCGGCGAGCATCGCCGGATTCGGATCGATGCCGATGGCCCGTCCGGCGTCGCCCACCAGGGCGGCCAGTTCCATCACCTCGGTTCCGGTACCGGAGCCCAGGTCCAGGGCCGTTTCGCCGGGCCGCAGGGCCAGGGCGGCACGCGCCCACTCGCGCATTCGCACCACACTCGGCAAAGCGGCCTGCTCGTCGAGTATCCGGACGATCAGGTCCTGCTCCGGATGGTCGATCCGGTCGATGTGGAAGGACGGAACGTCTCGTTGGTCGCTCACTCCGCCCAGTATGCTCGCGCGCTCGGCCGAACCGCAGAATCAGTACCTCCACCGGGACGCGTCGACGATCTGTTCGGGGGTGGCGTCGGCGAACAGTGCCATCTCGCCGCGCCGCACGCTGCCGATGGTGTCGGCCAGTTCGTCGCCGAAGGCCGCGCACAGCACGTCGTCGGAGTCGAAGGCAGCCACCGCGTCCGCGAGCGTGGTCGGCAACTGCGTGATACCCCTTGCGGCACTGGTGTCCGGGTCCAGCCGGGCCGGGTCTCCGGCCACGGGTTCGGGCAGCCGCGCGCCCGTCCGCAGGCCCGCGCGGCCGGCCGCCAGCAGGCCCGCGGATGCCAGGTAGGGGTTCGCGGCGGCGTCGAACGTCTTGATCTCGAGATTGGCCGCGCGAGCGCGTTCCCCCTCGCTTCCGGTGACGTAGCGCAGGGCTGCCTCCCGATTCTCCAGGCCCCAGCATCGGAAGACACCGGCCCAGTGGCTCGGCCGCAGCCGCAGATAGCTCGCCTCCGCCGGGCAGCCGAGGGCGAGCAGTGCGGGCAGATGGTTCAGGATCCCGGCGGCGAAGTTCTCCCCCTCCCGGCCGATACCGAAAGGGCCTGGGCCGCCGCACATTCGGTTCACACCCTCGCGCCACAGACTCAGGTGAACGTGGCCGCCGTTGCCGACGCCGCCGGGCACGACCATCGGACCGAACGCGGCCCGCAGCCCGTGCACGCCGCTGACCGCCCGGACACTCTCGCGCACCAGTACGGCGGTATCGGCCGTGTCGACGGGATCGCTTGCGGCAACGGATAATTCGAACTGGCTCAGCTCGTATTCGGGATGTATCTGCTCGACGGTGACGCCGCTGTCCCGCAACCTCGAGACCACGTCGCGCAGATACGGGGCCAGTTCGCTCACACGGGCCATGCCGTACGCGGGCCCCGAGGTCGCGGGGCGGAACGTATCGGGGTCGAGCGGGTCGGTGCGCGAGACCATCCATTCGAACTCGATCGCGGTGCGCAGTTCGTATCCGTCGTCGGCCAGTTCGCCGACGAGGCGGCGTAGTGCCAACCGGGAATCGCGCGGATGCGGCGCGCCGTTCTGCGCGTAGCGGTCCGCGGGCGCCCATGCCCAGCCCGGGAGGGCGGCGAACGCGGTCACCCGCTCGACATCGGGATGCAGCCGCAGGTCGCCGGTCGGACCTCCCGCGACGTGGTCGGTCAGAATGGAATCGTCGGCCAGGAAGGCGTCGAAGACCGGAGAGGCGCCGATGCCCCATGCCGTGGCATGCGAGAACCGTTCCACCGGAACGGCTTTCATCCGGACGATGCCACTGGTGTCGACCCAGGTGACCGCTACGACGTCGATATCCCGAGCGCTCAGTGTGGCGGCAACGGCGCTCGCCCGATCCGCGCGGTCACGTCGCGATTCCTCGGTCAGTGGTTCCACATCGACTCCCGGAGGCTCGAGGGAAGCCGGCGCAACCAGACACTCTCGCCGGCGGGTTGCCGCATTCGAGACTACGCGACGGCGCCCGAATCGCTCCCGTTCCGGGCCGGATCACACCGGTCGCGCCGCCGGGCAGCCCGGGCCCGCGATGTCATCGCATGGACACAACAGCCCTGCAAGGTCTGAAAATCACCCGCGAAACTCACTGGCGCCTCCTTTGGTGGGTCCGTCTCTGCCATCATACCCGCAATTCGATGCGTGAACGATGCGTATCGCGGCTTCGGCGGCGGACTGCCGCGGATCGGCGTTGCTGGTCGGAAATCCGCTTGTCAGTGCGATTTCTCGCAGGCCATCCGTATCGTGTGTCGCCGACTGCCGTAGATCGAATTCGACATCCATGCATCATTGGCGCATCGATTGCTGTAGTCTTGGGCTTGGACGTGGAGGGAGGAACCGTGGGCGGCCCGAGGTATCCGGCCGCCCCGACCCCTGCCTCACCGATCTGCCCGGCATCCCATGCCGTCGCATCGCCGAACCGAGGAGTGGACGTGACCGCCACCATCGACAACTCACACCGATCGCGTTCCCCCGCGGCAAGTCTCGCGGAGTGTTCGGTGAACACGATGGAATCGGTCGCCGCATGGCACGCCGCCGTACGAGACGAAGTGCTGACCGAGCTGGATGCCTTCCTGCGCCGGAACCGGATCGGCGCCGTGCACGGGATCGCCGTCGACGATATCGCCCGCCGGTACGTCGCGGGCGGCAAATGTCTTCGCTCCACCTTCATGTACGTGGGCTGGTTGTGCGGCGGAGCGCCCGATGCGGCCGCCCTGCGGGCCGCTGCCGCGCTGGAACTGGTCCACGCCTTCGCGATGATCCAGGACGATGTGATGGACGAATCGGCGCTGCGCCGCGGCGCGCCGACCGGCCACGCCGCCTTCGCCGCCGCGCACCGGGCCCGGCGGATGCCGGGCGACGCCGGGCGTTTCGGCGAGTCGGCGGCCGTGCTGCTCGGCGATATCTGCCTGGTGTGGGCGGACAAGATGTTGCGCGACAGCGGAATTCCCTCAGCGAGCCTGGACCGGGTGTGGCCTCGTTTCGACGCGATGCGGATCGAGCTCGCGGTCGGTCAATTCGGCGATCTGCTCAACGACGTGCGCACCGAACCCGACCTCGGACAGGTGTTGGCGTTGGCACGAGCGAAGTCCGGCAACTACACCGTGCGCCGCCCGCTCGAGCTCGGCGCGGCGATGGCCGGATGTGCCGAGCCCGTCCTGTCGGCGCTGAGCCGGTACGGGCATGCGGTGGGCGAGGCATTCCAGATGCGCGACGACCTGCTGGGCGTATTCGGAACCGCCGACGCCACAGGCAAACCCGGTGACGGGGATCTGACCCAGCACAAGGCCACCACCGTGGTGATCGCCGCCCAGCAGCTCGCCGGACCGGCCGCCCGCCGCGAACTCGGCACGTTGCTGTCCGCGCCGGTCGTCGACGCGGACGCCACCGAACGACTACGTGCGCTGATCACCGCCTCCGGAGCGCCCGCCCGAATCGAGGCGATGATCGGCGACCGGATCGGCGAGGCGCGGCGGATCGTCGAGACCGCGGCCGTGCCCGAACCGATGCGGTGCGTACTCGGCGGCATGGCACACATCTGCACCACCCCGCGGCCATGAGGAGGAAAACCATGCGCACGACCACCGGTCGCAGCGACCACGTCGTCGTGGTCGGAGCGGGCCTGGCCGGACTCTCGGCGGCACTGCATCTGGCCGGTCGTGGCCGGAAAGTCACAGTGCTGGAACGTGATTCGGTTCCCGGTGGCCGCGCCGGTCGCGCCGACGTGGACGGCTATCGCCTGGACACCGGTCCGACCGTGCTGACGATGCCGCATCTCGTCGAGGAGGCGTTCGCGGCGGTCGGCCAGGACATGCGCGGCCGCCTGTCGCTGGTACCCGTGGATCCGGCCTATCGCGCCCATTTCGCCGACGGCCGCCAACTCGAGGTCCACAGCGACGGCGATCGGATGGCCGCCGCGATCACCGATTTCGCCGGGGCCGGACAAGCTGCGGGATACCGGCGCCTTCGCGCCTGGCTCACCCGGCTCTACCACGCCGAACTCGACTCGTTCATCGCCGCGAATTTCGATTCACCCCTCTCGGCGCTGAGTCCTGCGTTGGCCAAGCTCGCGACGATGGGTGGATTCCGTCGCTGGGACCGTGCCGTCGCCGCCCATATCACTGATCCGGATCTGCGCCGCCTGTTCACCTTTCAATCCCTCTACGCGGGCGTCGCGCCCAGCCGGGCGATCGCGGCCTATGCGGTGATCGCCTATATGGACACGATCGCCGGCGTCTGGTTTCCGCGCGGCGGCATGCGCGCGCTGCCCGACGCGCTCGCGTCCGCCGCGCGGGACGCCGGAGTGGTCATGCGCTACGGCGCCGCCACGGCGAGCCTGGAACGCACCGGGTCCCGGGTCAGCTCGGTCGTCACCGTGACCGGTGAGCGGATCCCGTGCGATGCGGTCGTGCTCACCACCGAGTTGTCCGAGAGCTACCGGCTTGCGGGCCACTCTCCGCGCCGTCCGTTGCGTCCCACCGCGGCGCCGTCCGCGGTCGTTCTGCACGTGGGCTGCGCGGCGATGCCGGGGGCGGCACATCACCATCTGCTGTTCGGGCGGGCCTGGGAGGATGCGTTCGCCGACATCATCAGCCGCGGACGCGTCATGGCCGATCCCTCACTGCTGCTCACCCGGCCCACCGCGGGGGATCCTGCCCTTGCCCCACCCGGCCGCGATCTGCTGTACATTCTCGCGCCGGTACCGAACCTCGTCCGAGGACAAATCAATTGGGACCGCTTCGGCCCTCGCTACGCTGCGGAGATACTGGACACCGTCCGCGATCGTCTGCCGGTTCCGCTGTCCGACCCCCGGCTGCTCCACATCACCACCCCCGCCGACTGGGCCCGGCGCGGGATGCTGGCCGGAAGCCCGTTCGCGTTGGCGCACACCGTGACTCAGACCGGTCCCTTCCGTCCGGCCAATATGATCCGCGGACTGGCGAACGTGGTGCTGGCGGGCGGCAGCACCGTCCCCGGCGTGGGTATCCCGCCCGTGCTGCTGTCGGGTCGGCTCGCCGCCGACCGAATCACCGGGCCGGTCCCGTCTGCCCGTCCCGCGCACCGAACCGTGTCCGCCCTCGCGGCGTCGCCCGCCGCGACCATCCGCTGATCGGAAGCCCATGTCTCCCATCGCATTCGTCGATGCCACCCGCACCGACCCGCAGCTGCACCGGTCCTATCGCGCGTGCCGGGAACTCAACGCCCGCCACGGTAAAACCTTCTTCCTGGCCACCCGGCTGCTGGCTCCCGAACAACGCCCGGCGATCCATGCGCTCTACGGCTTCGCGCGCCGCGCCGACGACATCCTCGACGACATCGACCCGGCCCGCCCGGCCGCCGAACGCGCGGCGCGGCTGCACGCGCTGGCCGAGCAATTCGCCGCCGAGGACACCGCCGCCGACGCCGTCCTCCCGGCCGTCTCGCACACCGCTCGCGCCTACCGGATCCCCGCGGCACTGTTCGACTCGTTCCTGGACGCGATGCGGATGGATCTCATCGTCACCGACTATCCGAATCGACGGGCCCTGGACTGCTACGTCTACGGTTCCGCCGAAGTCATCGGTTTACAGGTGCTGCCGGTCCTGGGTACGGTGTGCCCCCGCGAGGAGGCCGAGCCCTACGCCGCTGCGCTGGGAAAAGCGTTCCAGCTCACCAACTTCCTGCGCGACGTCGACGAGGACCTGTTCCGGGACCGGGTATATCTGCCGGCCGACGAACTGGCCGTGCACGGCGTCGACCGAGATCTGCTGCAGTGGTGTCAGGCGCACCGCCGCACCGACCCCCGCGTGCGTCGCGCGCTGATCGCCCAGCACGCGTACACCCGCGACATCTACGACTACGCCCGCACGGGCATCGCCCTGCTCGCGCCGCGATCGCGGCCCTGCGTGGCCGCCGCGCTCACTCTCTACTCGGAGATCCTGGATCGAATCGAATGTCTGGATTTCGATATTTTCGTTCATCGCGCCCGGGTGGGAATACCGCGGCGTGCCGCGGTGGGGAGTCGCGGTCTCGCTCGCGCCCTCTGGGCCCGGTGTGCCGTGCCTAGAGTCACGAGATGAGCTGAGCCGCAGCCTCTTCCGCGGCTCCGGTGATGTTGCGAGTCATCCCGCCGAAGATGAGGGCGTGGAAGGGAGCGATGGCCTTCCAGTACAGATGCCCGGCCAAGCCGTGCGGTTCGAACACGGCACGCTGCCGGTAGATCGTGCCACGCGAGTCCGTATCGACGCTCAGCTCCAGCCACGCCCGGCCGGGCAGCCGCATCTCCGCGCGCAGCACCAGGGTATTCGGCCGTTCGATGCGTTCCACGCGCCACCAGTCGAGCGCCTCGCCGGCGTGCAGCCGATGCGGGTCGCGTCTGCCGCGGCGCAGTCCGGCGCCTCCGGCCAGGCGGTCGATCCAACCGCGCAGCGACCATGCCAGCGGGAAGGAGTACCAGCCGTGTTCACCGCCGATGGACTCGATCACCGCCCACAGTGTCGCCGGATCGGCCCGGGTGGGCCGTTCCCGTTGGTCGACGTAGAGGGACCCGCCCGACCATGCGGGATCGGTCGGCAGGGGAGAGGACGGTTCGCGACCGAGCTGGTCGGCATCGGACCAGCGGGTGGGCACGCTCGAGTCCCGGATGCGCGCCAACGCCAGTTCGACGGCCGTGCGGTAACCGGTGAGTCCGCCCGGCGGATCGGGGATATGCCGCGCGATCGCGTGGTCCGCGCAGATCACGTCGTTGACCAAGGACTCCATCAGCGGTACCGCGATCGCCCTGGGGACCGGGGTGACGAGATTGACCCATTGTGCCGACAGCCACGGGGTGAGCACCGGGACCAGGATGATCGCCCGCCGCGGCAGCCTCGCCACTGCCGCGTAATCGCGCATCATCTGCCGGTAGGTGAGTAAGTCCGGGCCGCCGATGTCGAAGGCGCCCCGCACATCCGGCGGTAGTTCGGCCGCCCGGGTCAGGTAGTACAGCACGTCTCGCACCGCGATCGGCTGGATGCGGTTGCGCACCCAACGCGGGGTGACCATCACCGGCAGCCGCTCGGTGAGATAACGCAGCATCTCGAAACTGGCCGAGCCCGACCCGATGATCACCGCGGCCTGCATCGCTATGGCCGGTACCGGCCCCCCGAGCAGGATTCTGCCGACCTCGGCGCGGGAGGACAGGTGCCGGGACAGCCGTTGCCCGGGCGCAACGATGCCGCCCAGATACACGATCCGGCGCACTCCGGCCTCGGCCGCCTGCTCGGCCACCAGTGCCGCCGCGCGCCGGTCGACATCGTCGAAATCCGTGCGTGTCAGCGAATGCACGAGGTAATAGAGCACGTCCGCGTCGGCGCAAGCCGCGGCCACATCGTCGGCGCGCAGTACGTCACCGCGGCGGACCTGCACGCTGTCGCGCCAGCGGGCCTCGTCGAGTTTGGCCGGTGTGCGGGCCAGAACCCGCACCTGGTGGCCCGCGGCCAGTAGCTCGGGTACGAGCCGGCCACCGATATAGCCGGTGGCACCGAAAACCGCACATCGCATACCGTCTCCTGATCGCCGAATCGGTTATCTGCCGGGCATTTTCACGATCGATACGGGACAGCTCGCACGATCGACGTCCGCACGCCACTGCCGGTGTATCGCCGAGCCGCCCCGACCGACGCCGCCGGGCCCATCCCTCCGCGAACGAGATTCGGGCATCCGGGGCCTGCGTTCGATGCATCCGTATTCGGCGACACGGCCATTCTACCAGATATCGATGCGCAATCGATGCATAATGAGAGGGTCACCCCGCTTCGTCCCGCGCAGCGCGGGCGCCGTAGCGCTGTGATGTTGCGGCGCTCGCGTCCGCGAAAGGCAGAATGATCGCCATGTCCGATGACTCGCTACCCGACAACGACGCGACCGGATTCTCGGTGCGCACCGTCGCGGAGCGCATCGGCGTTCCCACCGCGACGCTGCGCAGCTGGAATCAGCGCTACGGCATCGGCCCGTCCCAGCATCAGCGCGGGCGCCACCGCCTCTACTCGGAGGCCGACATCGTTCGGCTCGAGCGTATGGTCCTGCTCGTACGTCGCGGCTCGAGCCCGGCGCGAGCGGCCGAGTCCGTGCGCGGCCCGGCTCCGGTCGCCGGTGATCAGGCCGCACTCCTCGCCGCCGCCTTCGCCTCCGACCCCACCGGCCTGCAGTCGTTGCTGCTGGCCCATATTCACGCGTTCGGCGTCGTGGACACCTGGGAGCGGTTGTGCCGCCCGGCATTCGCCGAAATCGTCCAGCGGCAGGGGGCGGGCGAGGGCTGCATCGACGTCGAACATCTACTGTCCTGGTGCATTACGGCCGCACTGCATCGCGCCATCTCACCCCCGGCCGGCGCCGCCGCGGCCCCGGTACTGCTCGCCTGCACCAGCGGCGAGGCGCACTCTCTGCCACTCGAGGTACTGCGCGCGGCACTCGCCGAGCGCGACGTGCCGGCACATATGCTCGGCCCCAACGTCCCGACACCCGCCCTGGGCGACGCCCTCGACCGCGGCGGATCGGGCTCGGCCGCTGTGCTGTGGTCACAGCAGGAATCGACCGCCCTCCTCTCGGCCGTGCGCACCTGTGCCGAGCGCGGCGCCCGAGTCCTGCTGGCAGGCCCCGGCTGGCAGGACGTACCCGTCCCGGACACCGCGGAAGTCGTTGCCGACCTCGGATCAGCACTTGCGGAGTTGCCCGGCGCCCACGCATCCCGGGGGAGCGAGCACCGGGTGTGATCGGTCGCTCGGAACGCGAAGGTCCGCAACGGTATCGTCCGCCTCGAACGCTCGTGCATAGCGGTGGTCACTGCGCGCACCTCGGACTCGTCCGGTTCGGTGGCGAGTTCCACGCCGGGCGCATCGGCCAGGGCGGCCCGCGCTCGCCGTAGTGTGCTGTTCACGGCCGCGACCGTGCTATCCGGTTGTCCGGCAACCTCGGCGGCACTGAAGTCCAGCATCTCGCGCAGATGAGTACGCCCGCGGCGTAGCGGTAGCAGTGCATCGCCGCTGGGGGCTCAGCTGCCGGATACTCAGAATCTGCGCCTGCGGTGCGACACCGGGGAATCCGTCGTCCGCGCTGAGCTGTCCGGCGATGATGCCCGCGACGATGGTTTCCGTGACCGTCACAGTCGGAGGTGCCGTCGGAGTTGGAGACGTAATCGCCGCCTGGCTGGCCAATCGCAGATCGTCTCTTGCCGCGGTGTCGAAACGACAGTGCACCGCATCTTCGGCCTCGTGCATCGAGCCCGACATCCGATAGCAATTCGCCTCGATGGGTTCGAGTTCGACCGGCCTGCGCTTGCGGCGTGCACGCGAGTTGTCCTGCGGGCCGGTGTTTCCCGGTCAGGGACGAGGTGCCTTCGGTCCGTGCACTGCGAGGTATTCGGCGGCGAGCCACGGCCCGAGTTCGTCGAGCAGCATGTCCAGAGCGTCCGGATCGGCGGTGGGCGTCCGGGCGATGGCGGCCGCGGTGCGCATCTGACCGGCTCGGTCGGGGTAGTAGTGGCCGAACACTTCCGCCGATCGGGCCAGGTCACTGGTCCAGCCACCTCATCGGGGCATCACCAGGGTCGGTCCCGTGCGCACGATTCGACGGGATACTCTGCGGGACAGCCGGATTCGTGACAGTTCGCGAGTATCTGCCACCCATTGCGACCGCCACCGCGGCAGTTGCGGCATCAGGTCTCCGTTGGTCTCCCGGGCCAACAGCGAACTCGGCCGGTAGCGCGGCAGGTCGGCGGCCAGGTCGTCACCCAGTAGCGGCGTCGTGATGTAGCGCGGGTCCGGCAGTCACTCCCACGGCGACCGCGTGCGGCATGACCAGCTCGTCGTGATAGCCGCATACCGAGCGAAAGCTGTTGCGGGGGGCGGTCATTCACTCACGACGATGAGCGCGCTTCTGGCAGGGCGCCTTTCGTGAGGTCCCGGCGAGTGCCGGGGCAACCCAAGTGTCGAGGTAAGCGCGCAGCTCTCGGCCGTCACGCGGTGGCCGGCCGGGGTCGATGACGAAGGACTGGACGATGCGGAGCATGTGTTCGACGAGTTGATCCAGCTCGGCGCCGGTGATTCCGGCCGCGGTCCAGTCGACGGAGAAGCGTTGCAGAATCGAGCGGCCGAATGTGAGCGCGATATCGGACGTCACACCGGCTGAGAAGGCGCTTGCGCGACCGGGGGTGAGCAGCAGGTTCAGGTATTTCTCGTGGGGTAGGCGTTCGAGGGTGTAGGCAATGCCTTCCACCACGGCCGTGGCGGGGTCACGGATATCGCTCAGGTGCTCGGCCAGGACGTCGAGGAAGGCTCCGGTCTGTGCGACAGCGGTCGCGGTCAGCAATGCTTCGGCGCTGGGAAAGTAGCGGTACACGGTCTGGCGGGTGACGCCGAGGCCGCGTGCGATCTCCGCGATGGTGAACTCGTCACCGGATCGATCGATCGCCGCACGGGCGGCGCCCAAGATCCGGCCGACAGCTTCCTCGTCGTCGACCGGCGTGGCCCCTGACCAGCCATGTGTGCGCACCGAACAGTTCACCCCTTCAGCGGCGCCGTGTCGCGTCGAGGGCACCGGTGGACGCGGGCTGCGTCCGGGCACCGGTGGTATGCGACAAGTCTTGACCATACATATCATGTCAGTTGTATGGTCCAGGTAGCCCGCCGGACGGAAGGAACACCATGACCAGCGCACCCCCGCGCCCGAAACAGCTCGACTCCCCGATACTGCCGAAGATCTTCAAATACGCAGGTGCAGTGCAGGTTTGGATCTACCGGCGCACCGGCGGACGCGTCGGCGGAAAGTGGCGTGTCGGTGCCGGATTCCGCAAACCGGTGCCGACCCTGCTGCTGGAACACCGGGGCCGCAAATCCGGAAAGTCGTACACCACGCCCCTGCTCTACATCACCGACGGTGCCGATACGGTCATCGTCGCCTCACAGGGCGGGCTTCCCAAACACCCGCAGTGGTACCACAACCTGCGTGCCGACCCGGACGTCCACATCCAGATCGGCCGTGATCGCCGCCCCGTGCACGCCATCACCGCCGACCCGCACCAACGCGCTCGCCTCTGGCCGATGCTCGTCGAGGCCTACGCGGACTTCGATACCTACCAGGCATGGGCGGATCGCGAAATTCCGGTGGTCGTCCTCCGGCCCCGCACGGCGCACGACTGAATCCGATCGACGGAGATCCGCCACCCCTCACGAAGCGGTGACCGATGCGAATTGTCTTCGGTTACACCGACTTCGATTGCAAGCCCGTAAGGGCCGCTCTGCCAACGGTTCACGTGACAGTGCGAGGGACCGGGTGATCGTCGAGGAGACGATGAGCGCGCGGCTCGCGAACGGCAACACCTACCGCAACGACTACTGCTTCGTCTTCGAGCTGCGCGACGGCCGCATCCACCGGGTTCGCGAATACATGGACACCGCGCGCGGACATCGCGATGTCTTGCAGACCGACGACCCGATTCGAACCGTGGCTTCGTCGAGCCGGTGAGTGGTTGAGCGGCTGGGGATTTCAGCCGATCGGCGACGGGGCGAGCTGTCGCACCGAGAAGCGGTAGTCGGCCTGGCGCAGCAGTTCGTCGGGGTCGTCGGTGGGCGGATAGATGAACTGCTCGTTGACCCTGCGCTTGCGTGCCTTGGCGACCGCGCCCGTGGCGACCACCCGGCGGTCCCAGCCATTGCTGAACATGGCCTCGGTGGAACCCAGATCCAGGCAGGTGACGTACGGTTCGGCCACGAACGGGACGAGCGGAAGGCCGAGCAGCTCGGCGACGGCGTTGTGCCCGGCGTATTTGCCCAGTTGCAGGGCGTGCTGGCAGCACTGCAGAACCCGGGTGCGATCGTCGGCGGCGGTCGCGGCGGTGTCTCCGGCCGCGTAAACGCCCGGAGCGTCCAGCGCTCGCAGGTAATCGTCGACACGAATGCGCCCCAGCCGATCGCGAGCACCCGGAATATCGCCGGTGAGCGGGCCGGCTTGCACTCCGGCGGTCCAGACCACGGTGGCAGCGGCGATCCTGCTGCCGTCGGACAGGGTGACCCCGTGTGGATCCACGGCAACTGCGCTCACCCCGAGACGTTGTGCCACACCGAGTTTCGCGAGAACCGCCAGAATGTGCGGGCGGGGGCCGGGACCGAGTTCGGGACCGATCTCGTCGCTTCGCTCGACCAACACGATGCGGGGAACCTCGCCCGGCGCGCGCTCGGCGATCGGCCGCAGCCGGTCCACCAGTTCGGTGGCGATCTCCAGGCCGGTGAAGCCCGCGCCGATGACGACCACGGTGAAACGCCCTTCGCCGGGCGGGATCTCCGGCAACCGGTGCAGGTGCGCGTCGAGCGCCGCCGCGGCGGGCAATGTGTCCACGTCGTGCACCAGTTCGGCGCCCGGCAGCCGCGGACGCAACAGCCTGCTTCCGGTGGCGAGAATCAGTCTGTCGTAACCCGTTTGGATGCTGCGGCCGTCTGTTCCGACGCCGGTGACCGTTCGCCGATCGGTGTCGATGCCGGTGACGACCGCGGGTATCCGGCGCACGCCGACCGGGCCCAGGATTCGGTCCAGCGGCACGCGCATGCGGTCCGGATCGGCCTCGTACAGCCGCGGGCGGATCACCAGGTCGTCACCGGGGGTGAGCATCGTGATCGACAGGTCTTGCCGGACACCGTGCGCGCGGGCCAGCCGTACCGCGCTCGCCGCGCTCCAGACGCCGGCGAAACCGCCGCCCACCACGAGAATCTTCGACACCATATCTTCCTTCCGCTCGGCTAGCGGTCCATGTCTTCGAAGCCGCGCCGGGTGCGCGCCACCGAACTCGCGGGCGCGCCCGCCATCAGATCGGCGATGGTCTGTGCGGCGAGTTCGCGCCGCCAGGCGAGTTCCGCGCGACGCATCGCCACCGCGATACCGCACGCGTGGGCGAACTCGTCGACCGCCGTCGCGCCGCTGACCCCACGTCGGCGAATTTCGTTGCAGCGGAACGGATCCACACCACCTTCAACAGCAGTCACCACGTCGAGGAGGGTGATCCGCTCGGGCGGGCGCGCCAGGCTCAAGCCGCCCCGAACCCCCGGGGCCGAGGTCAGAATCCCGGCCCGAACCAAGGCCTGCAATCGCTTCTTCAGATATTCCACCGGCAGGTCGAACCAGGTCGCCAGCCGCGTGACCGACACCGGGCACTGCTCCTGCACCCAGGCCAGCGTCACACAGCAGTGCAAGCTCCACTCGACGCCCTCGCCCATCTTCACAATAGGGATATTAGATGTCCCGGTTCAATAAGGGAAGGGAAGCGGACCGGATCGCCCGCCGCCTGATCGATTTCTTCGCGCCGACCAGCAAGGGGCACGACTGGGGTGGCGGTGATGTACGCACCGCGCATCACCACCTGAGCGGTTCCCGTCGCCCATGGCTTCGCTGTCCGAACGCGTCATATTCGCCGAACCGAATGTCGAACACTTGTTCGATGATGAGGTAGGGTGACCCGCGTGAACACACATTCGACTGCACTGGCATCGGATGCTCCGGCACGGAGATGGTCGGAACTGGCCGATGTCGATCTGCTGCGCACCCTCGTCGAAACCGAACGCCGCCGGCGTCGACTGGGTGCGGCCATGGTCGCGGCCGTCGCCGAGGCCGAGCGCCGAGGCCTCGCCGCCGACACCGGCTACCGGGATACAGCGGAGCTATTGAGTGATCTGTTGCGGATCAGTGCCTCCGAGGCGCGTCGGCGTATCGAATACGCCGCCCCGCAGGCCCGTTCACGTGCCAGAAAGGCGTGGCGGGCGGTGACGGCGGCGGATTGAGCCGACCGCCGGCACGGTCCGCGCTCGGAGACCGGTTCGCTACTGCGTGGGTGAGAAGCGCGTCCGGCATCCCGGGCGACCGGCCGGACCGCGACCAGTGGGTTCGGTTGAAAGTTGGGATCGGTAGGAGGCGCGCGCGCCGTCTACTCACCCCATGACATATTCACAACCTCCCGCGAACCAACCGCAGTCCGCCGGCTTGGACAAGAAGACCAGCGCGATCCTGTCGTACGCGCTGGGGTGGCTCACCGGAATCATCTTCCTGTTCGTGGGGAAGCACGATGCCGATGTGAAATTCCATGCCTCGCAATCGATCGTCTTCTTCGGGGCGGTCTCGATGATCAATATCGTCCTGAGTATCGTCGGCTCGTTCCTCGGGGTCCTGGGGATCATCTCCAGCCTCGCCGGACTCGCGGTCGCGGTCTTCGCGGTCGTCGTCTGGATCATGGCCATGGTCCGGGCGAACAACACCGGCGGCGTCCGCGCGGAGCTTCCCATCGTCGGAAAACTCGCCGCCCCTTACGCCGATCGGTTGGCCAACTCGATCGAGTAGCGGCGTATCCGAAGTCCCAGCCGCGTTCGGTCATCGATGATGCTGTCGGCCCGGTGCGTGCCGGCCGGATGCGGCAGTCCGAAGATCAACGGCCCGAGGGCATCTCGGGCCGTTGGCGTCCGCGTGGAAGATCCGGCACTGCCGATTCGGCACCCCGGTCAGGCCGGGCGTTGGGCGGGCGGCTCGGCCCGAATCTCGCACCCGGCCGCGTTCACCGATCAGCGGCCAGCACTGCCGTGAGACCTTCCCGCAGGTCCTGGACGAAATACTCCGGCACCTCCAGCGACGGGAAATGCCCGCCGGTTTCGGGTGTCCGCCACCGGACGATCCGTCGGTACCGCTGCTGTGCCCAAGGGCGCGGGCACTTCTCGATGTCGCGGGGATACATGGTGATTGCCGAGGGGACGTCGACTCGAAGGTCGGGGTCGAGCGAGTTGTGGCTCTCGTAGTAGATCCGGGCCGCCGACGCGCCGGTCCGCGTCAGCCAGTACAGGGTGACGTCGTCGAGAATGCGGTCTCTGGAAATCGTTTCGAACGGGCTGTCTTCGGTATCGCTCCACTCGGCGAACTTGTCGAGGATCCAGGCGAGCAGTCCGACCGGTGAGTCGACCAGCGAGTAGCCGATGGTCTGTGGTCGGGTCGCCTGCTGCTTCGCGTACGCCGCGCGGTGGCGTCGGCCGGTGCCATGCCAGAAATCCCGGGTTTCCTCGGTCCATTCGCGTTCGGTCGTCGTCAGCACATCTGTCGTCATCCCGGGCGGTGCTTCCGCGAACAGTGTGTGGATGCCGAGCACATGCGCCGGGAACCTGCCGCCGAGCACCGTGGTGATATTGCCTCCCCAGTCGCCGCCGTGGGCGACGAACTCGCGGTAGCCGAGGCGGCCCATCAGTTCCACCCACGCGGCCGCGATCTTTTCGGTTCCCCAGCCGGTGGTGGCCGGTTTGTCGCTGTAGCCGAAGCCCGGCAACGACGGGACCACGACGTGAAACGCCGGGGCGGCAGCGTCTTTCGGATCGGCCAGCTCGTCGACGACATCGATGAACCGGGCGATGCTG
>CBJNFW010000179.1:0-18109 GCA_966435935.1 uncultured Nocardia sp. | reverse complement strand
GCTGGTGGAGAACAGCATCAGCACGTCGCCGTGCCGCCCGTGGGCCAGAACCTGACGTGCGTAGAGCTGATCCGGCCCGTAGTCGTTGACGATCGCCGTGCCCGCGGAGGTGTCCGCGTGCAGTGCGATTGCCGAGAGCGGGCGCCGCTCGTGCCGGAACCTGCCGACCAGTTCGCCCGTGAGGTGCTGCGCCTCTGCGGCGCTGCCGCCGTGTCCGCAGGCCAGCAGCCGCCCGTCGTGCGCGTAGACATCCGCGAGCTGTTCCCCCCACCGCTGCACCCGCGCGGCCATGTGCGCGTTCACTTCCAGCGCCGCGCCGAGCGAGGCGAAATGGCGCCGGATCGAGTCCGTGCCGGTGGGGCCGTCACGGGCCGCGTCCGATCGCATTCCGGAGTCGGTCATCGCGTCCTGTCCTCTCCTCGGGGGCGGGTCAATCGATCGACGGCCGCGACGATCGCGTCGTCGGTGATGCCGTCGAGACAGGGATGTCCAGGGATGGGGCAGACGCGGGCGCGGGTGTTCGCGCAGGCCGCCCGCTGGTCGTCGAGCAGTTCGTGCGGCACGCCGTAGGGCGCCCAGCGTCGCGCCGGGACGACCGGCGCGAACAGCGAGACCACCGGGGTGCCGACCGCGGCCGCGACGTGCGCGGGTCCGGTGTTCGGCGCGACGAGGACACCGGCACGCCGGATCAGGGCGGCGAGCGTGGCGAAATCGGTCTTGCCGCCCAGATCCGTCGCGTCGCTTCCCGCGACGACCGCGGTGAGCTCGCGTTCGGCGGGGGCGCCGGTGACCAGCACACGATGTCCGGCCTGGGCCAGGGCGGCGGCCACGGCGCGGCTGCGTCCCGCCGACATCCGCCGCGCCGGTACCGCGGCCCCGGGATGCATCACCACATAGCCGGAATCGCCGGCGAGCCCGTGGGTATCGGGCAGGTCGGGGCGGATCCGCAGCAGTCCGTCGTCGCGCGGGTCCGGCGCGAATCCGGCGGCCTCGGCGAGGGACAGCGCGCGCTGCGGTTCGGGCAGGTCCTCGTCCACGAGGTGCCGCACGTCCAGCAGGGAGCCGGGATAGTCGACGCTGATCGCCGAGATCCGCCGCACCCCGGCCATTCTCAGGATCAGCGCCAACGGGAGCGGGGATTGATGGAACGAGGTGAACACCACCGCCTCGTCGATCCCCAGTCCCCGCAGCCGATCGGCCAGTGCGGTGATCTCGGTCGCGTTCGCCTCCGGCGGCTCGAGATCGACCCAGGGCGCGTGGAATTCGACGATATCGGCCACGCCGGGCAGTAATTCGGCCGCAGCCCGTCCGCGGGGACCGCACAGGAACACCACCGAGCCGGTACGCCGGGCAACCGCGCGAACCGCGGGCCCGCACAGCAGCACGTCCCCGGCGCTGTCCAGCCGGGCGACCAGGACGCGGCCCGCGCTCATCGCGCACCCGCCAGCACGAGCTCCACGGCGGACTCGAGATCCGGCGCGACCAGCGCCTCGGTGCCGGCGCGGCCGATCTCCTCCGCGCGGGTGCGGGCCGTGGGAACCAGCACCGCGCCCGCGCCCGCGGCCAGTGCCGCCTCGACGTCCGAGCCGATATCGCCGATCACCACGCAGCGGTGCACCGGCACGCCGAGCGCCTCTGCGGCGGCGGTGATCAGCCCGGGACGCGGTTTGCGGCAAGCACATTCGTCCTCGGCGCGATGCGGGCACACCTGCCAGGTGCCGAACGGCCCGAGCAGTTCCTCCACCCGACCCAGGACCGCGCACAGCTGGTCGGGGGAGATCAGCCCGTGCGCCACCCCCGACTGGTTGCTCACCATGCCGACGCGCACACCGGCCGCGCGGAGCCGGTCCAGTGCCCGGCGGGCGTCCGGAACGGGTTGCACGAGTTCGGGATCGGCCAGATACGGCACATCGGTGATGAGGGTGTCGTCCCGGTCGAACAGTACGGCCAGCGCGGGCGTGTGAACCGGTCGCGGCCGCCGGGAGCGACGCAGCATCTGCCATTCGCCGCGCAGCCGGTGCCAGCACGCGGCGGGCGGGATCAGCGCGCTGGTGAGCGACATGGCCGCGATCTCGGACCGGGTGCGCGGCCCGGCAGCGATCCGCCGGGCGGCGAATTCGGTTGTGCCGGTGAGCCACAGGCCGCCGGCGGCGATGGCGAGGCGGGGGCGGCGCCCGAGCGCCAGCCCGATCGCGGCGAGTCCCGCGCCGGTCACCGACGCGTGCCGGATCAGCCGCCCGCGGCCCTCGCCGATGCGCTGCCGCCAGCCGCGCCCGAACTTGTGCCGCAACAGCGCGTTGTCGGCATTGCCCGCCTGCGCCCGCAGCGAGGACAGCAGCGAGCCGGTCGCGGGCGGATGCCAGGTGACGCGCTCGCCCGCCACGATGCGGCGCCCCGATTCCACGATCCGCAGGGCCAGATCGGAATCCTCGCGGTAGGCGCGCGGGAAGCGTTCGTCGAACCCGCCGAGTTCGGCGAGCACCGCGCGTCGGTAGGCCATATCGGCGGTGATCCACCGGGCCGCGGCCAGCGCCGCGGTGCCGCGTTCGGCGTCCGTGGGCGGCCGCCGGGCGGGCAGCGGCACTCGCAGGTCCGCCTGCGACCCGGCGACCTCGGGCGGCAGGCCGCGCAGGTCGGCGGCCAGGCGCCTGCGCCAGTCGGGGGCGGGCACCACGTCGTCGTCGAGGAACGCGATCCACTCCGACCGGGCCGACCGCCACCCGATGTTGCGCGCGGCGGCCGGCCCGCGACCGCCCGAGCGAACCACCCGGATGGGAATCCCGATGTCCGGCAACGGAAGTGAGGCACCGCGATCGACCCGGTCGGGGCGCTGGTCCCACGGCCGGTCGTCGACGACGACGACCTCGGCCGGTGCGGGCCCGGGCGATCCGGCCAGGGCGTGCAGCACGGTCACCAGGCCCGCGCGCCCGATGGTCGGAATCACGACGGTGTAGTCGATTCCGCTCACCTCGCTCACCGCCGCACCACGAACGGTCCGATGGCGAGCAGGTCGACCGGTGCGGAACCGAAGCACTCCAGCGCGTCGCGCGGTGAGTCGACCATCGGTCGGCCCGCTGTGTTGAGGCTGGTGTTCACCACCACCGGCAGTCCGGTGCTGCGCTCGAACCGCGTGATCGTCTCGGCCAGCAGCGGGTTGTCGGACCGTTCCACGGTCTGGATGCGCGCGGTGCCGTCGACGTGGGTCACCGCGGGCAGTCGCTCGCGCCAGTGCTGCGCCACATCGTGCACGAACAGCATGTAGGGACTCGGCAGCGGTCCGCGGGAGAAGATCTCGTGCGCGCGCTCGGCCAGCACCATGGGCGCGACGGGCCGGAACTGCTCGCGTCCCTTGACGGCGTTGAGCCGCTCGGGATTCGCCGCGTGCCCCGGATGCGCCAGCAGCGACCGGTAGCCCAGGGCTCGCGGGCCGAATTCCGCCCTGCCCTGGAACCAGGCCACGATGTCGTTGCGCGCCAACGCATCCGCGACCGTTCCGGCGAGATCATCGGGCCGCTCGTAGCGGATGTCGGCGGCGCGCAGCGCGTGTTCGATCTCGGCGTCGGAGAAGCCCCGGCCCAGTGCGGCGGTGGTCATCGGTTCGATCCGGTCGCCCGATTCGGCGGCGATGCTCAGTGCCGCGCCCAGCGCGGTCCCGGCATCGCCCGCGGCGGGCTGCACCCAGACGCGTTCGAACGGACCCTGATCGAACACCGCGGTGTTGGCCACGCAGTTGAGCGCGATACCGCCTGCGAGGGTGAGGTTTTCGGACGAGGTCTCGGTACGCAGCCACGCGCACAGGTCCAGGAGCACCTCCTGCAGGCGGCACTGCACCGAGGCCGCGAGATCGGCGTGCTCGCGGCGGAGCGGCGCACCGGGCGGCCGGGCGGGCGCGAAACCGTCCCAGTCGATCGGCTCGGTGCGGAAACCCCCGTCCGCCGTGCTGTACACGCTCCGGCGCAGGGCGTCGCGAAAGCGCGGCTGCCCGTACGACGCCAGGGCCATCACCTTGTACTCGTCACTCGAGCGGGCGAAGCCCAGGTGCGTGGTCAGGTCCTCGTACATCAATCCGAGTGAATGCGGAAGTGTTTGAGTGGCAAGCACATCCAGCTTGCCGTCGCGAAACATCCCCGCGAGCATCGAGGTGGACTCGCCGCGGCCGTCCGCGGTCAGCACCGCGGTCTCGCCGAACGGAGCCGCCAGCCCGCACGAGGCCGCGTGGGCGACGTGGTGCCGCACGAACCGCACCTTGGCCGGGTCCAGTCCGGGCAGCGCGGTCGCGAGGAAGTGCGGGGCCCGCTCGGCGTACCGGGTGCGCAGCGATTCCCACCCCGGGTCCAGGCCGTCGAGCCCGTGATCGACCTGGGCCGGATCGTAGGAGTACCCGACGGCGTCGATATCTGCGGGAGTGAGACCGGCCTGCTCCAGGCACCACCTCGCGGCCTGTTCGGGTTGTTCCCAGGCGGCGAACGGCACCGGCGCCTTGCCGTGCTTGCGCCTGCTGAACCGCTCCTCCTCGGCGGCCGCGACCGTCCTGCCGTCGATGACGACCGCTGCCGCCGAATCGTGGAATATGGCGTTGATCCCCAGTACGCGCATCCGAACACCTCCTGTGGGTGCCCCCCGGTCGTCGCCGAACTACCCGGCGTCTGCCGTGGTAAACGAGGCTCGTTCCCGCCGCGCGGCGAACCAGGCCACGGTGCGGCGCAGTCCGACGGCGGGGGTGACGGTCGGTTCCCAGCCCAGCAGTTCGCGGGCGCGGCTGATATCCGGGCAACGACGGCGGGGATCGTCGGTCGGGGTGGGCAGCCGCCGGATCGGTGAGCGGCCGTGGCCGATCTGCTGGATCAGCGCGGCGATCGCGTCGACCGTCATCTCCCGCGGGTTGCCGATGTTGACCGGGCCGGGATGTCCGGACCGGGCCAGCGCCAGCAGGCCGCGGACCGTGTCGTCCACGTAGCACAGCGACCGCGTCTGCTCACCGCTGCCGGTGATCGTGAGCGGCCGGTGACTCAGCACCTGTTCGATGAAGGTGGGCACCATCCGCCCGTCGTCGGCGCGCATGCCCGGGCCGTAGGTGTTGAAGATGCGCGCGATCGCGGTATCGGTCCCGTACTCGCGATGATGCGCGCACACCAACGCCTCGGCATACCGTTTCGCTTCGTCGTAGACGCTGCGCGGGCCCACCGGATTGACGTTGCCCCAATAGTCCTCGCGCTGAGGATGTTCGGTGGGGTCGCCGTAGACCTCGCTGGTGGAGGCCAGCAGCAGCCGGGCGCCGTGCCGGCGGGCCAGGTCGAGCGCCGCGGCGGTGCCGTCGGCTCCGGCCTCGAGCGTCTGCACGCCCAGGCGCGCGTAGTCGACCGGCGAGGCGGGGGAGGCCAGATGCGCGACCAGGTCCACCTGCGCGATCCGGGGGAACGGCTCGCACACGTCGTGCTCGATGAACCGGAAGCGCGGATGCGATTCCAGCATCGCGATATGGGCCGGATCCCCGGTGCAGTAGTTGTCCAGGCCGACGACCGCCGTGCCGCGCGCGAGCAGGGTGGCGCACAGGTGCGAGCCGATGAATCCGGCGCATCCGGTCACCACCGCATGACGAAAGGGGAAGGCGCCGTTCATATCTCGACCTCCCGTGGTCCGGCGTGCCCGGCGAGGGCCGCGCTCGGGCCGAGTCCGGCCGCGGAACCGGCCGGCTGCACGGTGTGGTAGACGCGCAGCGTATCGGTGGCTATGCGATCCCAGGAATAGCGCGAACGCGCCCGCCGGCGGCCCGCCTCACCCATGGCGGCGCGCTCGCGGTCGTCGGCCAGGAGCCCGGAAACCGTCGCGGCGAGCACATCCGGATCGCGCGGTGGCGCGAGCCGTCCGGTCACGCCGTCGACCACGGTGTCCAGCAGTCCGCCCACCGCGGACGCGACCACGGGCGTACCGCAGGCCATCGCCTCGAGCGCCACCATGCCGAACGGCTCGTACCACGGCGTGCACAGGACCGCGTCGGCGGAGCGCATCAGCGCGGGCATATCCGCACGCGAGACCGAGCCGAGCAGCCGCACCCGGTCCGCGACTCCGCAGTACCGGGCGATCCCGAGCAGCCGGCCGGCTTCGGGGTCGTGTTCGAGCCCGTCCGGGGGCGGTCCGCCCGCGATGAGCAGTTCGGCGCCGGGAATATCGGCCAGCGCCCGGATCGCGGTGTCGAATCCCTTGCGCGGCACCAGTCTTCCGACCGCCAGCAGCCGGGGCGGCGCGCGATGCCGGGCCTTCGGGCCGGGTGCGAAACGGTCCAGGTCGACACCGCACGGCACCACCGACGCCCGCGCGGGCGGCAACCCGAGACGGGTCAGTTCGAACACCTCGTCGCTGCTGGTCGCCACGACTCGGTCGGCGCTGCGCGCGACCGTCCGCTCGGTGCGGATCCGGCAATCCGGGCTGGTGTCCCGCGCACCCTGATAGCGCTTCTTCACCACGCCCAGCGCATGGAAGGTCTGCACGACGGGCACCGTCGGCCCGCGGGCCGCGCGCAGGGCGGCCAGCCCGGACATCCAGAAGTGGGCATGGGCCACATCGGGCCGGTCCCTGGTCCAGTAGTCCTGCAGCAGCCGGCCGAATTCGTCCATGTGCGTGAGCAATTCGTCCTTGGGGACCGGGCTGGGCGGTCCGGCCGGCACGTGCACGACGCGGTACCCGTCCGGCGCGTCGACCTGCTCCGGCGTCACCGGGTCGTCGCGTCTGGTGTACACGGTGACCTGGGCCCCGCGCCGCACCAGCGCGGCGGACAGCTCCGCGACGTGCACGTTCTGGCCCCCGGCGTCAACGCTGCCGATCGCTGCCAACGGGTTGGCGTGCTCGGAGATCATCGCGATCTTCATGGTGCGTACTCCCAACTGTCGAGGATGCGAGTCGCTTCGCGGCGTGCCGGGAGCAGGTTTCGCCGAGCACGTGATCCCAGTTCGCCAGGAAGGAGTCCAGACCGTGATTCGCCACAGCCCACCGCCGCGCGGACAGCCCGACCGCGCGAGCCCATTCCGGACGGCGGACGAAGCCCGAGATCGCTTCGGCCAGTACCGCCGGATCGGTGGCCACGACGCCCACGTCGGGCGGGAACGTCGCGGCCGCCTCCGTGGCGGCCAGCGCCACCACCGGCATGCCGATGTGCATCGCCTCGAGCACCGAGAGCCCGAGCGATGTCCAGCGGGCGGTGTGCACGAACACCCGGCGCCCGGCCACCGCCGCGTGCAGCGCGGACTGGTCGAGGTCCCCCGAGCCGTTGACCCGGTCGGCGGGCACGCCCAGTGCGGTGTGCACGTCGCCGGTGTCGATGCCGAACACGTCGATGGGCGCGGCGGCCGACAGCGGCGCGAGCAGATCGGCGCCGGTGACGCGCATCCGGCGGATCGGCTCGTTGATCATCGTCGCGGCGCGCGGGAGATGCCCGTCGTACAGATAGCCGGGATCGACGATGCCGTGCCGGATGACCGTCGTCGGGCAGATCCCGTTGTCCCACATCAGATTGTTGAAATCCGTGACGTGCACCAGCGGGATGTCGCGGCGGTCCGCGAGCGGATGCCGGGTCGCGGTCGCCGGTCCGCCGGGAGTGTTGTGCTCGACGTAGACCGCGGCGACATCCCGGCCGGGCCGCCTGCCGAGCCATCGGGCCGCGAGTTCGAGTTCCTGCGGCCGCTGCAGCACGACGACGTCGACCGGGGTGTCCCGGAGCTGTTCCGGCGATATCTCGACCGCCGTATCGGGCCACGGCCGGCCGCAGCGGCCGCGGCCCCACTGACCGCCCTCGGGCAGCCGCGGCAGCAGATACGTGTGCCCGCCTCGCACGAACGAGGAGGTCCACGACCCGTGCACATGCCAGAGCAGGACGTTGAGCGGCTTCGCGGTACCGTTCATCCCGCGAACCGGGTCCAGTACCGGACTTCACGGCAGCGGGCGACGAAGTCGGCGGCCGAGCTGTCGGACGCGCCGAGATCGACGAAGCCCGCGTCGAGTTCGGTCACTCCCGCCGCGGTGAACAGCGCACCGGCCCCGCTGTGCGCGACGAACTTGCAGTGGGCGTACGCGTCGCTGACGAAATCGCGGGCGGGTGGCAGCGAGGCGAGCTGTGCGGCGCCGTCGTCGGTCGCGAGGACGGCAACGGCGTCGTAGACCACCGAGGGCGCGCCGTCGATCTTCTCGTCCGCCTCGATCCGCTCGCCGTCGGCGGTGACGATGCCGCCGACCTTCACCGCGATGATCTCGAGCAGCGCCTTCTCGGCGGTGACCGCCTCGCGCAACGCGGAGATCAGCTTCCCGTCCACGCCGTCGGTGACCAGGACGCCGAACTTGCGGCCCGCGAACGTCTCCGGGCCGTTGCGCAGAATGCTCAACGCCGGCGACTCGGGCAGATCGGTGCGCGTCTCGCGCGCCGCGGGCAGGGGTTCGGGCAGTTCGGGCAGGCCCAGCCCATCGCAGACCGCTCCGGCCAGGTCCTCGTGCACGTTGCGCAGCGCGGCCACGACCCGCTGCCGGATGTCCACGCGCTCGCATTTGCTCAACTCGAAGACGAATCCGCTGATGATGTGCTGTTGTTCCACCGCGGTCTGGCTCGCGAAGAATTGCCGGGCCTGGCTGTAATGGTCGGCGAAGCTCTCCGCGCGCAGCCGGCGTTTGGGGCCGGATTCGGTCTCGGGCACCGAGGTGAAACCCCGTTCCGGGTCCTCGCGCGGGCCCTTGATGTCCGACGGCCACGAATTGGGTTCGTAATTCACCCGATTCGCGGGGTTGACCGTAGCCATGTGGCCGTCCTGCTGGAACGTGGCGAACGGGCATTTGGGCGCGTTGACCGGCAGATGGGTGAAGTTGGGGCTGCCCAGGCGCTTGAGCTGGGTGTCCAGATAGGAGAAGTTCCGGCCCTGCAACAGCGGGTCGTCGGTGAAATCGATTCCGGGAATGATGTTCTGGGTGCAGAAGGCGACCTGCTCGGTCTCGGCGAAGAAGTTGTCCACCATCCGGTCCAGCACGAGCTTGCCCACCCGGCGCACCGGAACCTGTTCCTCCGGAATGATTTTGGTCGGATCCAGGATGTCGAATTCGAACCGGTCGGCGAATTCCTCGTCGAACAGCTGCATGCCGAGTTCCCATTCGGGGAAGTCGCCGGAGCCGATGGCGTCCCACAGATCGCGGCGATGGAAATCCGGATCGGCGCCGTTGATCTTCAACGCCTCGTTCCACACCACCGACTGCATGCCCTGCTTCGGCTTCCAGTGGAATTTGACGAAGGTCGAGCGTCCCTCGGCGTTCACCAACCGGAAGGTGTGCACCCCAAACCCTTCCATGAAGCGGAACGAGCGCGGAATCGCGCGGTCCGACATGATCCACAGCAGCATGTGGGTCGATTCCGGAGTCAGCGAGACGAAATCCCAGAAATTGTCGTGCGCGGTCTGCGCCTGCGGGAAGCCGCGGTCGGGTTCCTGTTTGGCCGCGTGGATGATATCGGGGAATTTGATGGCGTCCTGGATGAAGAAGACCGGGATATTGTTTCCGACCAGATCCCAGTTGCCTTCCCCGGTATACATTTTCACCGCGAACCCGCGGACGTCGCGGGCCAGGTCGGACGAACCCTTGTTCCCGGCGACGGTCGAGAATCGGACGAACACCTCGGTGCGGCGGCCGGCTTCGCGGAACGGGTCCGCGACGGTCAGGTCCTGCAGCGATTCGTAGTTCTCGAAATATCCGTGGGCCCCGTAACCGCGTGCGTGCACGACACGTTCGGGAATGCGCTCGTGGTCGAAATGAAAGATCTTCTCGCGGAAGTGGAAATCCTCCAGCAGCGCCGGGCCGCGTTCACCGGCGCGCAGCGTGTTCTGGTCGTCGCCGACCACGACGCCCTGCTGGGTGGTGAGTCGTACGTCGTCACCGGATGCCTGCTGGTGGGTTTCCCCTCCATTGCCTGGTCGACCTGCATTTCCGTCGGTCATACCGTGCTCTCCTGTCGGGTGTGCGTCGAACCGTTCGGATATGTCCCGCCGGTACCCGCGCACCGTGCCGGTAAACGGCGCGGCGCGGGATCGCAACGAAGTGCGCACCGAAATCGGTGCGTCTCACCTGCGCGTTTCGACGGCCGCAGCGGATTCGGTCGCACTGAGCGGACGAGCCAGATCCTCCAGTGAGCGGCCCTCGGCCCGAACCCCGAATACGAGTTCGACAAGTCCCGCCGCGAACATCGCCGCCGCACCGATGACGAAGGCGAGTGCGGTGCGACCCGGATCGCCCTCGGCGGACAATTTCGAGAAGACCAACGGGCCGGCGATACCGCCCGCCGCGGTGCCGATCGCGTAGAAGAACGCGATCGCCATCGCGCGGGTCTCCATCGGGAAGATCTCGCTGACCGTCAGATAGGCCGCGCCCGCGCCGCACGAGGCGAAGAACAGCACGACGGTCCAGCAGGCCGTCAGCGTGAACGCCGAGAGTCCACCGGCATCGAAAAGCGCCGCCGTTCCCAGCAGCAGCACTGCCGACACCAGATAGCACCCCGCGATCATCGGCTTGCGGCCGATCGTGTCCATGAGTCCGCCCAGCAGCAGCGGGCCCAGGAAGTTACCGGCGCAGATGACGGCGAAGTAATAGCCGACCCGGTCGTCGGGCACGCCGAACGATTTCGACAGGATCAGCGCGTAATTGAACGTGATCGCGTTGTAGAGAAATGCCTGGCCGACGAACAACGCGAACCCCAGTACGGTCCGGCGCGGATAATGGCGCACCAGCACCGCGGCGATCTCACCGAAGCCGGTGGCCCGGCGTTGCCGGACCTCGATGCGCTGATCGCCCACGTCCGCCAAATCCGTGCCGGTATCGGCGCGGACCCGGTGCTCGATCTCGGCGACCAGATCGTCCGCCTCGTCCTCGCGGCCGTGGATGAACATCCAGCGCGGGCTTTCCGGGACATTGCGGCGCACCACCAGAATGATCAGCCCGAATATCGTCCCGAGCGCGAAGGTCAGGCGCCAGCCGACATTCGGCGGAAACAGCGCGGTGTTCAGCGCCACGATGGACAGCAGCGCACCGGCCATCGCGCCCAGCCAGTACGTTCCGTTGATCACCACGTCGACCCGGCCGCGATATTTGCGCGGAATCAGTTCGTCGATGGCCGAATTGATCGCCGCGTACTCGCCGCCGATGCCGAATCCGGTGAGGAATCGGAACAGCACGAACCACCACATCGAGAACGACATCGCCGTCGCGGCCGTCGCGGCGAGATATACCGCCAGCGTCACCAGGAACAATTTCTTGCGTCCCAGCCGGTCGGTCAGCCAGCCGAAGAACAGCGCGCCGGCGCAGGCGCCCCCGATGTACAACGCCGCCGCGGCACCCGAAACCTGCGAGGCCGTGATGGGCACGCCGCTGCCGGGCGCGGACAGCCGCGTCGCCACGCTGCCGACGACGGTGACCTCGAGACCGTCCAGGATCCAGACCGACCCCAGGCCGGTCACGATCAACCAGTGCCAGTGCGACCACGGCAGGCGATCCAGGCGAGCCGGGACGGCCGTCGAAATCGTGCGCATGATCGGGCCGCGTCAGCTGCCCTGCAGGCGGATCAGGGTGTTCAGCAACTCGGCCTGTTCCGCGAGCTGACTGTCCTGCGGGCCGGTGCCCACGTGTCGCACCAGCTCGTTCCGGTCGATCAACGCCATCCCGTCGCTTTCGCCGGCGTCCAGTCGTACCGCACCGGCGACCAGCACCAGCTGTGCGCCGGGATCACCGGCGTCCAGCAGTCGTCGCAGGTCGTCCGGAGTCACATACGGTCGCGAATTCTCGGAGTTCACAACGGGCGCATGCCCGCCGCGACCGAGGTGAAACGTGCGCGGTGGCCGGTTCGACGGGGGTGTTTTCCCGTCTCCGAGCCGGGTAGCCGCCCGACGCCGCACGACGAGCCTGAAAGGAAATGCTCCGTATGGATGTCTTGACTGTGCTGCTCACCGACCACAACGTGGTGCTGCGCATTCTGCGATCACTCGAGCGCGGCCGCGGCCGGGGAGAGGCCGAGCAGACCGCTCGCGCCGAGCTGGTGACCAGTCTGGTGATCACCGAATCCGGGCACGAAGCGGTGGAGGAGCAGTATTTCTGGCCGCTGGTCCGCAAAATGGTGCCCGACGGGGATGTGCTGGCCGACCACGCGATCGGTCAGGAGAAGGCGGGTAAGTACCTGCTGCAGCGGCTGGAGAAGGGCCCGGTCGGCAGCCCGGAATTCGAGGAGGCGCTGGCGACGTACATTCCGGCGGCGCGCGAGCACATCAATTTCGAGCAGACCCGGGTCTGGCCGCTGCTGCGGCAGTTCTGTTCCGCCCAGCAGCTCGAGGCGGTCGGGGAGAAGATGGTCGCGGCCAGGAAGCTCGCCCCCACCCGCCCGCATCCGAAGGCTCCGGCCCATCCGGCCGTGCAGAAGGCCGGTGGCATGGCCGTGGCCGCCCTGGATCGAGTCCGTGACCTGGTGACCGTGCGCCGGAACCGGCAGCCGACGGGACCATGGCTCTGAGCCGGGCCGGTTCGCTCGCTACGGCGACGCGGAGTCCGGGTAGATCTGCCACCCCCAGGACAGCGCGTCCAGCAGATTTCGTTTGAAGGTGCGTGCGGTGCTGGTGTCGCTGACGCGCGGTCGCAGATTTTCCCGGATCGCCTGGACGAACCGCCATCGCGTGATGCCGAAGCGCACCAGCAGTTCCTCGCCGCTCGCTCCGCCGAAGGGAGCCCATTCGATCGCGAATCGGATCAGCGTCCGGGCGTCGGCGTCGAGTGAGCTGGACGTCGCGAGGAAATCGCACTGGTGCAGGCAGGATCGAACCCAGATCGGGTCGCCGGGCCGTTCCCGGGTCGGCTCGGTCATCGATTTCTTCGCTCTCCGCTGGTTCGAATGGTCGATCTGCCGGCGCGGGGACGGGGCGGCGGGGGCGGGGTCGGCCGCAATGGTGACGAACACCGGGAACTTGTCGGGGATCGCCTCGGGGGCGAATTTCACTCGCACCGGCCGGTCCGACGGCGGCGGGACTTCGCCCGCGAGCGTCGTGTAGATCCACGGGCCGTCGTCGAGTTCGACGATGGCGATCGTGGACGCCTCCCACTCGCCGGCGCCGTTCGCGGGGCGGTGCACGACCTTCCACGACACGATCGAACCCTGGCCGCAGGACATCACCCACTCCAGCGCCGTGGACCGGCACGCGGTGCAGGTGCGGACCACCGGCGCCAGGCGCAACCCGCAGGCGATGCAGCGCCTGATCATCAACGCCTCGCCGGGGTGCGGGCGGGCGGTATCGTCGAGGTGTTCGGGCCGGGTCGGCTGTTTCGGATCGTGAAGGTCCATGGCAGGCCTCCTGCGGTGTTCGCGGCAACAAGATGTCCAGGTAAAGGGTCGGCCGCGCGCCGCGTGCGCACATCGGTAGATCTACCGATCGGGTACCTGTTTCCCGGTTCGCGTGCATACGCCAGGGCAGTTGGGGCACTCCCTGGAGCCGAAGGTCCCTGATCTGCATCGATGTGACGATCTTCACAAATTCTCCGCACCGGCGATAATTCCCGCGACCGGAATCGGTGTGCGCAGTAGGTTTGAGATGTTCTGTTGTCTACAGGTCGTGGGGTTCGTTCTCGGAGTGGAGTGGTCCGCGAGTGGCCCGGCACCGAGGAGAATGTGGGTGGATGACGTCGAGGGGGTGCTGGCCAAGGCCTGGTTGAGGGCCTTGGCGGTCGATGACGCGGGGCCGGAGTCGGCCGTGTCGGCGCATCGGCTGCTGCGCGGCCTGATCATCGAGTTGCTCGCGGCGTTGCACACCGACCCCTTCGACCCGGCCGCGGGTGCGCAGGTGGGGCGCGCTCTGGTCGCGGCGCAGTGGACCGGTGAGGACGTTCCCTCGACTTCCGCGGGCGTGCTGTACCGGCTCGCCGACCATTGTCAGCATCCCGATGCCGCTTCCCGGCTGGCGGCGCTGCTCGCCGGTCTGGGACAGGGCCACCAGGCCGGGTTGTGCGATCTGCGCGGCTTCGAACAGCACCACGGCGAGCCTCCGCGCGATCGGGAGGCCGCGGCGCACGACTCCCGGTTCCGCATGGCGTTCGACAACATCGCCGCCGCCGTCGCGATCGGGGACACCGAAGGCAGGATGCTGGAAGCGAACAACGCGCTGGCCGAGATGATCGGCGTCCCGGTCGACTCGCTGCACGGGATATCGGTCTACGATTTCGCCCACCCCGACGACCAGGAGCATATCCGGAACCTGTTGTACGAGAAGCTGGTTCCGGCTCGCTCCGGCACGGTCACGATGGAGCGCCGGCTGGTGCGCGCCGACGGCAGCATCGGATGGATGTCGTTCGCGATCACCTACGTCCCGGGCGTCAACGGTGAGCCCGACTACCTCCTGGCCGTCGGCGGGGACGTCACCGAACTGCATCAGCGGCACGAAGAGCTGCATCGCGAGGCCCGGCACGACCCGCTGACGGGGCTGCCCAACCGCCGGCTGCTCGCGGAGCGGGTCGGCGAGCTGACCGCCTCCGCCCGCCCCGAGGACCGGGCCGCGTTCTGTTTCGCCGACCTGGATCACTTCAAGGTGATCAACGACCGGTACGGCCACAACGTCGGGGACAAGGCCCTGATCGCCGTCGCGAAGCGGCTGCGGGTGGTCATGCGTGAGCACGATTGCCTGGTGGCGCGCATCGGCGGGGACGAATTCGTCGTTCTCGTGCCGCCGCCGGCCGGCACCTCGCGCACCTCGATCATCGCCGATCAGCTGCTCTCGGCGCTGGCCGCGCCGGTCGTCATCGACGGTCACGAGCTGCGCATGTCGGCCAGCATCGGCGTCATCGTGACGCCCGTTGCCGGAGCCGACGCCGAATCTCTGCTCGCCGCCGCCGACACCAGCCTCTACTACGCGAAAACGAATGGCAAAGGTCACTGGGTGCTGCAGAATCTCGACGCTCCCGCCTGACGGGCGTCGAATTCGGCGGCGGGGCCGATGTACTCGGCGCGGCGACTACGGCAGACTTCCCATCGAAGCCGTCGCGACATCGAGATGAACGTGCGCTCACCGCGCACGGTATGGGAGGTCAGTGGTGGAGTGGTCGGACCTTCTGGCCCGGATCGTGGCGTGGTTGCGGGCCGGATATCCGCAGGGAGTTCCGGCGCAGGACTATGTGCCGTTGCTGGCCGTGCTGGGACGCCGGTTGAGCGAGGAAGAGATCGGTCAGGTGGTGGACCAGCTGATCGTGCAGGGCGCGCTCCCGGCCGACCGGGTCGATGCCGGTGTGGCGATCACCCGCCACACCAACGAGCTGCCCAAGGAAGCGGATCTCGCGCGAGTGCGTGACCGGCTGCGGTCCGGCGGCTGGCCGGTGGGCGGCGACTGGCAGCCGCCCGTGCCCGAGCCCGCCGCCGAAACCGCTGCGGCACTGGGTGTTCCGTCCGATGCGGACGATCAGGGCGGGGACCGGTCCGAGACGCGCATCGAGTACCACGAGAATTTGCGGCAGCTCGCCGAGTTGCTGCACGAGATGTGCCTGCGGGATCGCGCCGTGGTCTCGGCCGCGACGAACGCACTGGTCGAGGGTGACCTGGAGCAGGCACAGGCCGCGATCGACACCGGCGGTGCGGTGGAGGCGATGGCGCGGCGCGCCGAGGCCGAGGCGGTGCGGCTGCTCTCCTCGCAGGCGCCCGCGGCGGGGGATCTGCGGCAGCTGGTGACCGCGGTGCAGCTGACCGGCAACCTGCAGCGAATGGCGGTGCTCGCGACGCATATCGCGACGGCCGCGCGTCGTCGTCACCCCGAATCCGCGGTGCCCGAACCGGTGCGGCCGCTGATCGATCGGATGGGCAGCGTCGCGGTGGCGATCGCCACCAGCGCGGCGGCGGTGCTCGAAGCCCCGGCCCGCCGGACCGCGGACATGCTCGAACGGCAGGACGACCTGATGGATCACCTGCACGAAGAGCTGCTCGCCACGGTCCTGGGCCCGGCCTGGGACCACGGGATCACCGCCGCGGTCGACATGACACTGATCGGGCGCTATTACGAGCGTTTCGCCGACAACGCCGTCGAGGTCGGCCGCCGCACCATCCTGTTGGCCACCGGCGAAATCCCTGCCGCGCGATCATCGAGCGGCCTCGAACGGAGTTCGGATCCCGAGGACTAGATCTGCCTTGCGGCGGGCCCGGGAACGCCCGGCTGCCGTGAAAGTGTTGCCGGCGCCCGGGTTTCGCGCGGACTCGCGTGCCTGGGGCTGGTGTGATCCGCTGCCGCCGGATCCGGCGGCGGCCGAACGCCCGGTCGTGGTCGGTGTGGACGGCAGCGCCGACAGCCGGTTCGGGCGCTTGCGGCGCAGGCCGGGTCGGCGCAGCTGGTGGTCCCGGGCGGTCACGGGCGCGGCGGCGGACCGAGGTTCAGTGCGAATCCGCTTCTTCCACACGGAGTTTCGTTGCCAGCACCGCTGCCTGGGTGCGGCGTTCCATACCCAGTTTGGTCAGCAGGCGCGAGACGTAGTTCTTGACCGTCTTCTCGGCCAGGTACATGCGCTGGGCGATCTGCCGATTGGTCAGCCCCTCGCCGAGCAGTTCGAGCAGGATGCGTTCCTTCTCGGTCAGATCCGCCAGCGGGCCGTCGGGGTGGGTGCTGCACCGCAGCCGGTCCATGAGGGCGGCCGCTGCCCGGTTGTCCAGCAGTGAGCGCCCCGCCCCGACCGTCTTGATGGCCTCGGCGAGCTCCATGCCCTTGATGTCCTTCACCACGTACCCGCTGGCTCCGGCCAGGATCGCGTCCAGCATGGCCTGCTGGTCGGTGAACGAGGTCAGGATCAGGCACCGCAGGCCCTCGACCCTGGACAGCAGTTCCCGGCACAGCTCGATGCCGTTGCCGTCGGGCAGTCGCACGTCCAGCACGGCGACGTCGGGGCGCAACGCCGGAATCCGGGCCAGGGCGTGGGTCACGTCGCCCGCCTCGCCGACGATGGTGAGTTCGGGATCCTGCTCGAGCAGATCTGTCAGTCCCCGCCGTACGATTTCGTGATCGTCGACCAGGAACACCGTGGTCATGATCGTGGCCTGCTCTCGAATATCTCCTCGAGCGGGCGGCGCGGGGTCGGCGGCTGCGGTTCGGCCTCGGGCGCGGTGCCGACGCGGATGATCACCTGCGGTAGTCCCGGGTGCGGCAGCAGCGCGGCGAGGGTCTGCCGTCCGGCGGGCAGTTCGGTGATGTGCGTCAGCGGGCAGGTGGCCAGGCCGGCGGCGGTGCATTCGAGCAGGATCGCGGAGAGCGCCTCGCCGGTGTGCAGCCACTGCGGTACCGAATCGTCGTACGAGCTCAGCACCACGAGCCGGGACAGGTCGCGGATATCGGCGCGGCGCTGGGAGTGCGCCGGCCGCGGGAAGGACCGGCCCACATCGACTCGGGCGAACTCCGCGTCGGAGGCCAGCGCGGTCGGCGGCACGCCCTCCGAAGGCCCGGAATGCCCTGTCCACCAATGTAATTCCTGTTGGTAGAACATGTCGTACTTGCGGGCGGCCGCGGATCCCTCGGACACCGCGGCCAGGCGGGGCCGGACCTCGTCGTCGAGAACGTCGAAGCGCAGGTCGTGCGGTTCGATCAGTCGCCGCAGCGTGGGAACCAGATCGGTCCAGGCCGCGGGCGGAAGCATCGGAAGCCGGTCGGTGTGGCGGCGATCGATGGCCGCCGCGCGGCGCGCGATGCCGGGCGGCGGGTCGGGCCAGGCCCGGAAGTCCATGGTGGCCAGGTGATCCCGCCGATCCGGATCGGGCAGGCGGGTGGTGTCGGTGTGCCAGCCCAGTGCCGCGAATACCGTGCGCGCGTGATGCAGTGTGGTGCCGCAGCTGATGATCTGCTGACGCCCGTGCGGGTCCGCTGCGGGGAGTTGGCGGTCGGGATCCGAGTACAGGTGCAGGCGGGCGCCGTCGAAGACCCAGTGCCACGGTTGGGAGTTGTGCAGCGACGGGGCGCGGGCGGCCCGGCAGATCGTGGTCTCGATCGTGTGGGCATCCGGTGCGGTGGTGAGGGGATGGCTCGCTGTCATACCCGCAAGCGTGCGGGATCGCCGCCGTCGCGGATACGGCCTTTCGGGCCCGGTGCGGGGACGATGG
>CBJNFW010000178.1:0-18192 GCA_966435935.1 uncultured Nocardia sp. | reverse complement strand
GGCCGCGCGCCCATCCGTCCCGTGGAACACCGTTCACTCCGGCTGTCTTCCCTGATCCCGCGCGCTCGATCGCCGCATCGGCCGGTGGCGTCGCTCACAGGGCCGCAGACGGCGGCCCGTCGCCTCGCCGGGCCGGCCGTCGGCCGGTACCGGGCCACCGCCACCGCTGAAGCTCCGGCTGACACGCGCTACCTTGTGACCATGCGAAATCCGCCGACCGTCGCCCGCTTGCGCCCGTTCGCCTCGACGATCTTCGCCGAGATGACCGAACTGGCGGTGCGGCACGGCGCGGTCAACCTGGGCCAGGGATTTCCGGATTCGGACGGTCCGGCGGCCATGCTCGAGGTGGCCGAGCGGGCCATCGCCGAGGGGTTCAACCAGTACCCGCCCGGTCGCGGTGTGCCGGTGCTGCGGCAGGCGATCGCGCGGGATCGCGCCGAGCGGTACGGCACCCGCTACGACCCCGACAGTGAGATCCTGGTCACGGTGGGGGCCACCGAGGCGATCAGCGCCGCGGTGCTCGGACTGGTCGAGCCCGGCGAGGAAGTCGTGCTGATCGAGCCGTACTACGACTCCTATGCGGCGGCGGTCGCGTTGGCCGGTGCCACCCGCCGCACCGCCCGGCTGGTGCCCGACGGCGACGGCTTCGCGCTGGACCTGGACAGCCTGCGGGCCGCGATCACGCCGAAAACCCGTGTACTGCTGTTGAATTCACCGCACAACCCGACCGGGACGGTGCTCGGCCGCGCGGATCTGCTGGCCATCGCCGAGCTGGCGCACGAACACGACCTCATCGTGGTGACCGACGAGGTGTACGAACATCTCACCTTCGACGGGCACGAGCACATCAGCATCGCCACGCTGCCCGGGATGTACCAGCGGACCGTCGTGATCTCCAGCGCCGCGAAGACCTTCAGCGTGACCGGCTGGAAGATCGGCTGGGCGTGCGCACCCGCGCCACTGCTGGACGGCGTGCTGGCGGCCAAGCAGTTCCTCACCTTCGTCGGCGGCGGCCCGTTCCAGCCCGCGGTCGCACACGCCCTCGAACACGAACTGCCCTGGGTCGCGAAGTTGCGAGACGACCTGGCGGACAAGCGCGTTCGCCTGTCCCGGGCGCTGGCCGAAGCCGGATTCGGCGTCAAACGCAGCGACGGAACCTATTTCGTCTGCGCCGACATCACCCCGCTGAGTTCCGCCGACGCCATGACGTTCTGCCGCGAACTACCCGAACGCCTCGGCGTTGCCGCGGTCCCGCTGTCCGCCTTCGCCGATCACGCCGACTCCTGGAATCGCCTGGTGCGCTTCACCTTCTGTAAGAAGGAGGAAACCATCACCGAAGCCGTTCGCCGCCTCACGCACTGATTCCGCCTCTCCGTCCGCGCCGTCGGCGTGCCGGGGGAATGCGCACCCCGGACGCCGGGAACCCGGCTGCCGTTGCGCGGGCTGTCTCCGCGGCAGGTCCTGATTTGCGGATCCGTGGCGTGGGCGGGACGGTCAGGAAACGGCTGCCAGGGGCCGGGTTCGATCGGAGGCGAGCAGGACGGCGATGGTTCCGAGCAGGGTTCCGGTGATCCAGCGTTGCATCCGCAGCCAGGCGGGGCGTTCGCCGAGGAATCCCGCGATGGCGCCCGCGCCGAGGACGATCAGGCCGTTCACGGTCAGCGCGACGGCGATCTGGAGCCCGCCCAGGCACAGGCTCTGCAACCAGATCCGTCCGTGCGCGGGCTCCACGAACTGCGGGATCAGCGCCATGTACATGATCGCGATCTTCGGATTCAGCAGGTTCGTCAGCAGTCCCATGCCGAACAGCCGCCGCGTCGAATCCGCCGGTAGCGCACTGGGCGCGAACGCCGATATTCCGCCGGGCCGCAACGTCTTCCACGCCAACCACCCGAGATACAGCGCCCCGGCGGACTTCACCGCCAGGTACAACTCGGGCACCACCGCGAAGATCGTCGTGATCCCGGCCGCCGCGGCCGCCAGGTAGCACAGGAATCCCACCGCGACCCCGCCCAGCGACACCAATCCGGCCCGCCGCCCCTGCGACACCGTCCGCGACACCAGGTACATCATGTTCGGCCCCGGCGTCAGCACCAGCCCGAACGCAGCCACCAGAACCCCGACCACCGCAGTCATCCCGATCATGCCCCCATACTGGCCCGCTCACCCGCCCCCTGTCGCGGTCCACTCCCAACCCGCTGGCCTGCCCGTGCCGACCCACTCGCGCCGAGGCCGGCCGAATCCGCCCGGTGACGCCGGACCGAACACGGACATCGCGATCCACCCAAAGCTACAACAGACCCCTTGCACGACAACAAGTTTCATGAAAGAACCAGGTCCACCGCCGCGCACTCCCGAAACCACCCCGTCCCGGCTTCTCCGAGACGGCACCTCGATGCTACTTCCAGCAGGATCGGATTCGACCAACCGTCCTGCCAACGGAAGTCGCGGTTCATGACGCCGGACCGGAACTCCGACGCCACGAATCACTGCCCGAGCCCTGTAAAGCTCCGCACAACAACTGTTTTCGCAGCCACATGGGTAAGTCCTCCGTACGCCCGAACTCGACCTCGCACCCACCCGCCGGCCGGCACCACCCCGAACCGCGCGGCGCCGACCGACCGGGGTTCCGCGACAACGGATTTCGGTCGCACACGGGTAACTCACGGGCACGCCCGAAAGCACCGCGCACCCTGCCTCCGGCCCGACACGAAAGCCCCTGTGCCCCCGACGGCACGCTCGAGACGCGGCGAGGCGGGCACGCTAGGCGGCTTGGGCCAGGCGGTCCAATTGTGTTGCGGTGGTGTCCCAATCGAGGCAGGCGTCGGTGATCGATCGGCCGTAGGTGAGGTCCGCGGCGTGGCCGAGGGTCAGGTCCTGGCGGCCCGCGACCAGGAAGCTCTCCATCATCAGGCCGACGACGCGGCGGTCGCCCGCGGCGAGACGTTCGGCGATATCGGTGACGACGTCGACCTGGCGGTTGTGGTCCTTGTTGCTGTTGCCGTGGCTGGCGTCGACCACGACACGCTGGGGCAGCTGCGCCTTCTCCAGCCGCAGGCACGCTTCGGCGACGGAGGCGGCGTCGTAGTTGGTGCCATTGCTGCCGCCGCGCAGGATGACGTGGCAGTCCGGATTTCCGGACGTGCGGATCAGTGCGGAACGCCCGTCCAGATCGGTCCCCGGGAAGACGTGGCTGGCCCCGGCCGCACGCACACCGTCCACCGCCACCTGCACATCACCGTCGGTGCCGTTCTTGATGCCGACCGGCATGGACAACGCACTGGACAGCTGCCGATGCACCTGGCTGGCCGCGGTGCGCGCGCCGATCGCGCCGTAGGAGACCAGATCGGCGATGTACTGCGGGGTGATCGGGTCGAGGAATTCACAGGCGACCGGCAGCCCGAGCGCGGTGATGTCGACCAGCAGCCGGCGTCCCAGTCCCAGGCCGGTGTTGACGTCGAACGATCCGTCCAGGTGCGGATCGTTGATCAGCCCCTTCCAGCCGAGGGTGGTGCGCGGCTTCTCGAAGTAGACCCGCATCACGACGTGCAGCCGATCGGACAGCTCCGCGGCCTTGGCGGCCAGTCGCCGCGCGTAGTCCATCGCGGCCTCCGGATCGTGCACCGAACACGGTCCGACCACGACCATCAGCCGGTCGTCGGCACCGTTGAGCACGTCGACGGTGGCCTTTCGGCCCGCCCGGACGACGTCCGCGAGGGCGTTATCGATCGGGTGCGCACGTCGCACGTCGGCGGGCGAGAGCAACGGGCTCACGCTCAGGGTGCGGCGATCATCCAGATCGGCAAGGGGGTTCGCGGCGGCATCGGCTGCGGTTGTCATCGTATGGGTTCCTGATCTGTAGATCCGGCCCACCGAGCGGAAATACCCGTCGAGCCGGTAGTCCGGCTCGGGGTGGTTGGGTCAGCGCGGTTCACCGACCGGCCCACCCGGGGCCGGGGAGATAAACCAGAAATACACGCGCTGCACGCCAGCGACAGTAGCACAGCGCGATCGCATGGCCGGCCGGCCCCGGCACGCCGGCCGCTGCGGTACCGGCGCGACACGATCTCACCCTTCGGACGCGACGCACCGGAACCCGAGATGGCAGGTTGCGGTGTCCTCGGTCTGGCCCTGCCGCGCGGCGGGCCGGTACCGCAGGCAGTCCTCGGCCGCGCACAGGTACGATCCGCCCTTGACCACGTATCGCGAAAAGCGTTGCGCTGCTGCTGTTTCGAGCGCGAAACCCGGCGGATCGCCTGGGGCGCAGCAGGTTCCCGGCAAACGCTCGGCACGGAAACGATCCACGGTCCACTCCCACACGTTGCCGGTCATGTCGTGCAGACCGTAACCATTGGGTGCGTAGGTGCCGACCGCTGTGGTGCCCGGCTTCGCGGTCTGGCCCCGGCCGGGGTGGAACTGCCACGGAAACGCGCCGACCCAGACATTGGCCATGCGGCGGCCGGTGGGTTCGAACTCGTCGCCCCAGACGTAGGTGGCCCCGTCCAATCCGCCGCGGGCGGCATACTCCCATTCCGCCTCGGTCGGCAGCCGTTTACCGGCCCAGGCCGCGTAGGCCGCCGCGTCCGCGTAGGCGACCTGGGTGACGGGGTGGCGGTCCAGCCCGTCGAGTGTGCTGCCGGGCCCACGCGGGTGCCGCCAGGACGCGCCGGGCACATACCGCCACCAGCGGCGCCAATCATCCAGCGGCACCGGCCTTCCGGTGGGCCGGAAGACCAGCGCGCCCGGAACCAGGTCCCGCGTCCGCGCGTCCGGATAGTCCTCGGCCGCGGGGGTTCGTTCGGCGACCGTGACGTATCCGGTCTGCTTCACGAAACGCCGGAACGCCGCGTTGGTCACCGGATGCGGGTCGATCCGGAACGAATCGACCCGCACCACCCGCACCGGCCGCTCCTCGGGGAAGAACTCCTCGGACCCCATCGCGAAGCTGCCACCGGGTATCCGGATCATGCCGCGACCTGCCCCGTCGCGTGCCCGCACCGCCACGGGTTCCGGCCTCAATCCCGCGAGAACGCCGCTGCCGCAGCCATTTCCAGGTCCTGGTACGGCTTGCCGCTCACGTCCTCGATGACCTCGTGCACGGTCCCTCCGGTGAACGGGAACGGCGCGCGATACCGCGCGGAAACGGACTGGCCGTTGTCGCGGCCGACGCGGATTCCCTCCCCGACACCGGAGAACACGACCGGTTGAGTCCGCATGTCCTCCAGTGAGCCGACGGGATTCTCATCGATGTAGAGAACGCCCTCACCGGTCGGGGTGAAGTTGTCCGGCCGGGTTCCGCGCCGTTCGTACCGGACCCCGAGAATGTGGTCACCCACCGGCATCACGCGATCGGAGACGATGGTCTGCTCTTGCTCACCCAGGAAGTTGTAGGTGTAGTGCAGGTGACCGTCCTCGAGATACAGCGTGTGCCCGCCGAGTCGGCCACCGTGGGCGAACAGCACCCCCTCGGCATCCGCACTGTCGATCGTCGTCTTCGCCAGCAGCGCGAACGACCGTCCCCGGATCTCCAGCGCCGCACCGGGTCCCACCTCCGCGCTGCCCGGATAGTAGACGGCGCTGTCCCGCTCGGCGCCGTAGGTCGGGCGGTAGCGGGTCAGGACGGAAATGATGTCGAGGTCGTTGAGCGGCATGCCGTTGTATTTCGCGGCCTCCGAGAACCACAGCTCCTTCATCTCCTCGAGCTTCTCGGGATGCACGTCGGCGAGGTCGTGCATCTGGCTGCGGTCCTGCTCGATGTGGAACAGTTCCCAGCGGTCCTGGTCGAAATGACCCCAGCCGGACGGACAGGCCGCGTGGACGGTGTCGGCGAACCAGCCGCGATGCCAGATTCCGCGGGTGCCCAGCATCGAATAGAACTGGGTGTGCTTGCCGACGTCCGCGTCGGCGTCATCGAACAACGCCCGGAAATTGATTCCTTCCAGCGGACGTTGCCGCACGTTCTGCACGGTGTCCGGGGGTGTGATGCCGAGCAGGTCGTAGACGGTCGGGGTGATATCGCAGACGTTCAGGTACTGATGGCGAACCTCGCCGCGGGCCGCTGTTCCGGCCGGCCACGACATGAGGCAGGGATCGGCGATGCCGCCTTCATGTGAGGCGTAGCGTTTGTACAGCTTGTACGGGGTGTTGAACGCCATCGCCCAGCCGATGCTGTAGTGGTTGTACGTCGTCGGCGAACCCAGCTCGCCGAGTTTGGCCAGGCTGTCCTCGATGGTGTCGATGTAGCCGTTGAAGAACTTCATCTCGTTGGCCGAGCCGTTCGGACCGCCCTCGCCGCTGGCGCCGTTGTCCGAGAAGGTGACGATGATGGTGTTGTCCAGTTGGCCGCTGTCCTCGAGGTAGTCCAGCAGCCGGCCGATCTGCGCGTCGGTGTAGGACAGGAATCCCGCGAAGACCTCCGCCTGCCGGCTGAACAAGCGCTTCTCGTCCTCCGACAGCGAATCCCATGCCCGCACGGTGTCCTGCATCGGCCACGGCTTGCCGTCCGCGCTGGTCACATTCGCGTACGGGTTCATGGGCGACAATTCGGTGTTCTCCGGTACCAGACCCAAGCGCTTCTGATTCTCCAGAACGATCTCGCGATACCTCTCGTAGCCCATGACGAACCGGCCGCGGTATTCCTCGGCCCATTCCCGTGGCACGTGATGCGGCGCATGCCCGGCCCCCGGGCACAGATAGGTGAACCACGGTTTGCCGGGCGCGATCACCTTCGCATCGCGAATGAATTCGATCGCCTTGTCGGCCAGATCTTTCGACAGGTGATATCCGTCCTCGGGTGCGTACGGCGGCGAGACCGGGTGGTTGTCGTAGACCAGATTCGGATACCACTGGTCGGCCTCCCCGCCCAGGAATCCGTAGAAGCGATCGAACCCGCGCGCCAGCGGCCAGTGCCGCTTCGAGGCGGCCAGATTCTCCTCTTCCAATGGCGTCATATGCCATTTTCCGACCGCGTACGTATTCCACCCGCGTTCGGCGAGAACTTCCGAGCACAGCGCGGTCTCGGCCGGTATCCGGCCACACATGCTCGGGAACCCGTCGGTGAACTCCTCGATGGTGGCCATTCCGACGGAGGTCGCGTTTCTACCGGTCAGCAGCGAGGCGCGCGTCGGTGAACACAGTGCGGTGGTGTGGAACTGGGTGAACTGCACACCACGATCGGCGATCCGCTTCATATTCGGCATTTCGACCAGACCGCCGTAGCAGTCCCAGGTGCCGATCCCGATGTCGTCCCACACCAGATACAGGACATTCGGCGCGTCCTGCGGTGCGGTCGGCTCCACGAAAGGCCGCCAGTCGGGCTCCGAATCGCGGATGTCGAGCGAAATTCTTCCCTCGAACTTCCTGGCCATCGTCCACCTCCGGTAACGAGCAGAGCGGAGCCATGCCCCTTCGGGACATGCTTGTCAGGCACTGATCGACACCTTCGGTATGCAGTGAGCGTACGACGCGCACCACTACATGTCATCAGGTCGGTACCGCACCGGCAGACGGCCGGCGCGGCGTCGCCGACACGCATCTCGCGGACCGGCTCGCGCGGACCGGCGCAGGGCCCGGCTAGGATCGAAAGACCCTGCGCCGGACCATATTTCGCCGCATTTCAGCCGAGCATGCCGGGCTCGTACCCACCCGCGGGCGTCTGCACGATCACATTGAACCGGTTGTACGCGTTGATCACCGCGATGACCGAGATCAACGCGCCGATCTGCTCGTCGTCGTAGTGCTTGCGCACCTGTTCCCAGACCTCGTCGCTGACGCCGGTCTGCGCGTCGGCGATCCGGGTGCCCTCCTCGGCGAGCGCCAACGCGGCCCGCTCCGCCTCGGTGAAGACGGTAGCCTCGCGCCAGGCCGCGACCAGATTGAGGCGCACCCAGCTCTCCCCGTCCGCCACCGCGTCCTTGGCGTGCATATCGGTGCAGAAGCCGCAGCCGTTGATCTGGCTGGCACGCAACTTCACCAGTTCCTGGGTGCGCTTGGGCAGTGTCGACTGGTCGAGCACCTGCCCGACGGCGCCCAGCCGCTTGATGACCTTCGAGACGACATCGATTTCGAATGCGTTCAGGCGAGCTTCCATGACCGTGTCCTCACTCTCACTGTTTCCGCCGCATCGGCGGCGCTACACAGAGAAGACGCGACAGCATGCCGCGGTGTGACAGCTCCGGAAGTGACCTGCCTCACTTCACCGGCCGAAGCGGTAGGTGACCTTCGTCAGTTGTTCGGACATGTCCCACAGGCGGCGGGAGGTGACCTCGTCCTTGGACGCGGCCGAGGACGTGCTGGGACCCGGATGGCCACGCATGCCGCCCAGGCGGCTCGGACCGTAGTAGCCGCCGGGCTCGACCTCGGCGGTGGCCGCGTAGAGGCTGGGCAGGGCGCCCATCTCCGCACTCTGCGCCAGGATCCGGTTGCCCACCGGCATGAGCACGCTGATCAGCGATTCGGTGTGGAACTGCAGATCGGTCGCGGCGTATCCGGGATGGGCGGCGACGGAGATCTTGGACGAGCCGTGCGCGCTCAGGCGGCGCTGCAACTCGCGGGCGAACATCAGATTGGCCAGTTTGGCCTGTCCGTACGCCCTCCAGCGCTGGTACCTGCGGTGCTCCCAGTTCAGATCGGCCAGATCGATCCGCCCGATCAGGTGCGCACCGCTGGAAACGGTGACGATCCGCTCGGAGATCTTGTCCAGCAGCAGCCCGGTGAGTGCGAAATGACCGAGATGGTTTGTGCCGAACTGCATTTCGAAGCCCTGCGCGGTACGGCGCAACGGCAGCGCCATCACGCCCGCGTTGTTGATCAGCACATCGGCGGCATCGACGGAGTCGGCGAATTCGCGCACCGAATCCAGGTCGGCGAGGTCCAGGCGGCGCACCTGCGCCCGCTCGCCGATGGTGTCCGCGACCGCCCGCGCCTTCACCTCGTCACGGCAGGCCATGATCACTCGCGCACCCGCGCCGGCCAGCGCTCGCGCGGTGACCGCACCCAGCCCGCTGTTGGCGCCGGTGACGATGAACGTCCGGTCGCTCTGATCGGGGATGTCGGCGATATCCCAATCACTCACGCTCCAGAGTCTAGAGCCCCGCGCCGGGCGCGTCCCGCCCCACAACGGTCGGAAGGCACATTCGAAGCTCAATGAGATAGGGTTGCCTAACCTGTGTAACCGCATTTCGGGTTGCACCGTGAGCGTGAAGTGAGCACCTGTGACATCGATGGCACACGACGGATTCACCCCCATTCCCGCCGAATTCGCCGAGGCGTATCGCGCTGCCGGGTACTGGGACGGCCGAACGCTCGGTGAATTGCTGCGTGAATCGGCCCGGCGGTGGCCGGATCGCCCGGCGCTGCTGGACGCGTCCGGAACACTCGGCTATCGGGAACTCGACGCCGCGGCCGACCGGATGGCGCACGGCTTCCTCGCCACCGGCATCGAACCCGGCGACCGGGTGCTCGTGCAGTTGCCGAACGTCCCGGAATTCGTGGTGGCGCTGTTCGGGCTGCTGCGCGCCGGGGCGATCCCGGTGCTGACCCTGCCCGCGCATCGGCGTGCGGAGATCGAGCATCTGGCCGAATTATCCGGTGCGGTGGCATATCTCACCGCCGATCGAGCGGGCGACTTCGACCATCGCGAGCTGGCGGCGCAGGTGCGGGCCCGGGTGCCGGGACTGCGACAGGTGTTCGTCGTCGGTGATCCGGGCCCGTTCACAGCGCTGAGTTCGGTTCCCCGCGAGGGTGATTCGCTCCCACAGGTGGCGTCATCGGCCATCGCGGTGATGTTGGTGTCCGGCGGAACGACCGGTCTGCCCAAACTCATCGCCCGCACCCACGACGACTACGGATACAACGCACGTGCCAGCGCCGAGATCTGCGGATTCGGCCCGCAGGACGTCTATCTCGCGACTCTGCCCGCGGCGCACAACTTTCCGTTGTCCTGCCCCGGAATCCTGGGCACGATCGCGAGCGGCGGGGCGATCGCCCTGCTGACCGACCCGAGCCCGGAATGCGCCTTCGCCGCCATCGAACGTCATCGCGTCACGGTGACCTCGGTCGTCCCGCCGCTGGCGCAATTATGGTGTGCCGCAACCGAATGGGAAGACGCCGATCTGTCCTCGCTGCGACTGCTGCAGGTCGGCGGGGCCAAACTCGCCGAGGCGAACGCCCGCACGGTGCGGCCCGCGCTGGGTGCGGCCGTCCAGCAGGTGTTCGGCATGGCGGAGGGCCTGATCAACTTCACCCGTCCGGACGACTCGGAGGACATCGCCTGCACCACCCAGGGCCGTCCGCTGTCCCCCGGCGACGAGATCCGGATCGTCGATGCCGCCGGCAACGACGTCCCGCCCGGCGCGGAGGGTGAACTGCTGACCCGCGGCCCGTACACATTGCGCGGCTATTACCGTGCGCCGGAACACAATTCCCGTTCCTTCACTTCCGACGGCTATTACCGCAGCGGCGACCTGGTGCGCCGGCTGCCGAGCGGGCATCTGATCGTGTCCGGCCGGATCAAGGATGTGATCAATCGCGGCGGGGAGAACGTCTCCTGCGACGAACTCGAGGAACACCTGCTCGCCCACCCCGCCATCCGGCACGCCGCCGCGGTCGGCCTGCCCGATCCGGTACTGGGCGAGAAGGTCTGCGTCGTCCTGGTCAGCTCGGGCGACGCCCCCACCCTCGCCGAGCTGAAGGAGTTCCTCACCGGCCGCGGCCTGGCCGCGTTCAAACATCCTGACCTGCTGCACTTCTCGACGAGTCTGCCGCTGACCGCGGTCGGCAAGATCGACAAGAAGGCCCTGCGCGCATCGTTGTGAGCATCCCCGACGCGGCCACACTCGTGTGCGGTCACGCCTCGACCACGTACGGGGCGACGCTGCGCAGCTTCTCGCAGGTCTCCTCGAATTCCCTCGCGGGGGTGGACTGGGAGACGATCCCGGCTCCGGCCCGCAACCAAGCGCCGTCGGGGGTCTGGTAGACCGCGCGCAGCACCAACGTCGCCTCGAGTGCGCCGCTGCCCGAAACCGTCACCACCGCACCGGAATACAATCCGCGCGCGTCGTGATCGAGCCGGAACACCGCATCGACGCCGTCGCGCTTGGGAATTCCGGACGCGGTCACCGAGGGAAAGAGCATTTCCAATGCCTCCCAGGAGCTTCGGCCGGCATCCAGGCGGCCGTGCACCGTCGAGGCGAGATGCTGCACGCTGCCGCGCTCGCGCACGGCCATGAAATCCGATACGACGGTGGTGTCCGGCGCGGCGACCGCGGCGATCTCGGCGAAGGAGGTCTGTACCGAGATCGCGTGTTCGACGATCTCCTTCGGATCGGCCACCAGCTCGGCGCGCGCGGCCGCGTCGGCCTCCGCGCCGCGGCCGAATGCCCTTGTCCCGGCGAGCGGTTCGGTGGTCACCACCCGGTCCTCGTCGACGGAGACGACCAGCTCCGGACTGTATCCGGCCGCCTCGAGCCCGCCCAGCCGCAACAGGAACGACCGCGCCGGGGTGTTGTGCACCCGGCCCAGACGATAGCTGGCGGGTACGTCCACCGGAAACGGCAGTTCGACTCGGCGGGAAAGGATCACCTTCTGATAGCGGCCGTCACGGATCTCCTCGACCGCCCGGCCGACCCGGTCCCGATAACCGGTCGGATCGGCGGCGACGTCGACCGGATGCGCCCGGGGCAGCGCGGTGTCCTGCGCCGCCTCGATCAATTCGCGGATCTCGGCGTTCTCGGAATCGGTCGCGCCGCGCACTCGTACACCGTCGGCATCGATGCGAACCTCGATGCGCGGAATCATCAGGTGTGCCAGCGGCGTGCGCTCGGACAGGTGACCGGTGGCCTCCAACGCCCAGGCACAGAACTCGAATCCGATCCAGCCGTAGGCATGACGCCCAGCCAGCGGCAGGCCGGCCAGCGCCCGGTCGATCACATGCGCCGGGCGGCCCTGCCACGGCCGCGCCGAATGGCTTCCGTCCCAACCGATCCGCAGCTCGGACGCGTCGAGTTCGACGCTGCCGACCGGATCGGCCGCGAACACCCACTCGCCGGGACGTTCGTACATCACGTACTCGCCGAACCGATCACAGGCCGCCAGCGCGGCCACCGCCGCGGCCGCGTCGAATCCCCCGGCACCGCCGCGATCCGCGGTGATCATCGCCCCCGGACCCTCTTCATATCCGATCCGCACGCGGTCGTCCGTGGTCGACACCGATCCTCCAAGGTTATGCTTACCTAATCAAGAAGTGAGGTTAGCATTACCTGACCAATTTGGGCGGCCCCCAACGCGAACACCGATCCGATTCCACCCACCTCCGCACGACCGACCAGGAAGACATGCCACGATCGGGCCGAATCGACTCCGCCGCGCCGCGGAGGCAAGCCCGCCCATTCGAGGCCCGGCACCCGGACCCCGCGCCGAACAACTCGCACTCGCCATACATCAGGCCCGCAAGACAAGGCCCGAACCACGCTCGATCACCTCCACGTCGCCGCAGCTGCCCACGCCGCTCCAGTCGCAGGAGCCCGACCCCGCGCGGGCGACCCACGCTCTTCACGCATCAGGCCGGCAAGACATGCCGCGAACCGTGTTCGATCGTCTCCAGTTCGTACCGCCTGGAGTCTCACGCTCGGCCTCCGCCCGGGACTCGCTGCTCGCATCGGCAGATGTCTCGGCGGCGAGGCGGGCGCGGACCGCATCGGATTGCTTGCGGTTCGCTGCGGCAGTTCGGCGGCGTCGGCGGCCGGAGAGTCGAACCGGACGAAGACTCCTCGCGAACCTCCTGCGGGAAAGGCGTCGGCGGGGCTTCAATGGGGATTGCGCCATATGTAGGAGGTCCCCGCCATGCTCGATCATCGCCCCGACGTTCCGGCGACGCCCGCACCGGGCGGAGCGCCGCAGTCGGTGGTCGCCCTCGTGGACGCCCGTTCCCCGGTGGAACGCGAGCTGATCGGCGGCTGGCTGGACGAGGGTGGTATCGACGCGGAGTTCGGCGTGGACGCCCCGATCACCCAGCTCGACCTGGATGCCGAAGTGGTGGCCCAGCGACTGGTCGGCCGCCGGGACGATCCGCTGGTGGTACCGATCCGCGTACTGTGGCTGCCGCCCGAGCGAGACGGCGTGCGCCGCACGACCTTCGCCGATCTGGTCACGCTCAGCAACCCCCGGCGGCCCCACCGGCTGCTGCAACGGCGTCTGGTGCACAAGGCGCCCGATCGCCATCTCGTGCTCACCGGGCAGCCCGCCCGCCTGAGCGAACTGCGCGCGAACAATCCCGCCACGGCCGGATCCGCGGATCCGTTCGCCCGCGCCATCGTCCGGGCCGGAATCGTCGCGCTCGAACGCGCCGAACGCGCCGTCATCGGCGATCGCTACAAGGTGCCGCGCCTGGTCGCGGAGGAAATCCTGGACTCGCCGGAATTCCTGCGCCGTCTCGACCGCATCGCCGACGACATCGGGGCGAGCCCGCGCGAGGTGTACCGCCGCGCGGAGAAGGCATTGCGGGAACTCGTTGCGGCACAGAGCCGTCTGGTCTCCGATCTGTTCACCCAGGCCATGCGACCGGTACACGCCTCGGCCTGGAAGGTCGACTACGACCGGTCCGGTCTGGCCGAGCTGCGCCGGATCAATCAGGATCATCCGCTGGTCTTCCTGCCCTCGCACCGGTCCTACGTCGACGCGTTCGTCCTCGGTGATGCGCTGGCCCGCAACGACTTCCCGCCCAATCACGTGATCGGCGGCGCGAATCTGCGATTCTGGCCGATGGGCCCGATCGCCCGGCGCACCGGAACGGTGTTCATCCGCCGCAGCTTCGGCGACGACGAGGTGTACAAGGCGGTGGTCGAGGAATACTTCGCCTACCTGCTGGCCAAGCGGTTCAATCTGGAGTGGTACTTCGAGGGCGGGCGCACCCGGACCGGAAAGCTCCGCCCACCGCGCTACGGGCTGCTGAATTACCTTGCCGCGGCGATCCGTTCGCACCGGATCGACGACGTGGTGCTGGTCCCGGTCTCGATCACCTACGAGCGGCTCAACGAACTCGGCGCGATCGCCAGCGAACAGGCCGGCGGCGTCAAGAAGCCCGAGGGCCTGCCCTGGCTGGCGCGCTACATCCGCAATCAGCAACATTCGGCCGGGAACGTCTACATCCGCTTCGGCGCACCGCTGTCCGCCCGGGAACGCCTGGGCGCGTACGGCGATCCGCTGCTGCCCACCGCCGCGGCCGATCCGAATCCCGCGGAGGTCGGCGCGCAGGAGCGAAAGGCCGTGCAGCTGTTGGCCTTCGAGGTGGCCGTCGGCATCAACGCGGTCACCCCGATCACCGTAAACGCCCTGGTCACTCTCGTGCTGCTCGGCGTGCACGAGCGCGCGCTTACCCTCGGCGAGGTCCGCATGGCGCTGGAACCGGTACGCGACTACATCCGCCGACGCGGCCTGCCCAGCGGCGAATTCGACACGGTGGACGAGGATTCGGGCCTGGCCGCGGTGCTCGAGCAACTCTCCCTCGCCCGCGTGGTGACCGTCTATCGCGGCGGTGTGGAGCCGGTGTACTCCATCCAGACCGGCGCGTACCTGGAGGCGGCGTTCTATCGCAACAGCGCCGTGCACTGGTTCGTCAACCGCGCCATCCTCGAGTTGTCCGTGCTGGCCGCGGTCGAAGCCCCCGAGGGTGAACAGCTCGATGCCGGGTGGCAATCGGCCTACCGGCTGCGTGACCTGTTGAAATTCGAATTCTTCTTCCCCGAGCGCACCGAATTCGCGACCGAGATGATCTCGGAAATGCTGCTGGCCGACCCGAGTTGGCACGACCGCACGGCCGACGGCACGGTCGGGGCCGACATCCTGGCCGTGTTCACCGAGTCCGGATTCATCATGGCCCACCGCGTGCTGCGCTCGTTCTTCGATGCCCAGCTGGTCGTCGCCGAACGTCTGGCGGCCCGGGTCCCTGGACCGCTGGACCGCAAACAGTTCATCGACGAATGCCTCGCGGTCGGCCACCAGATGCTGTTGCAGAAGCGCCTGCACAGTCCGGAATCGGTATCATCGGAATTGTTCACCACCGCACTGAAACTCGCCGACAATCACGGACTGCTCGATCCGGATGGCGCCGATCTCCTCGCCCGCAGAAGGGCTTTCGCCGACGAACTGCGCGTCATCGGGGCGCGCATCTCCCGCGCGGCGGCCCTGGACCCGTCGAGTCGCACGGAGGGACCATGAGCGTCTCGGACACACCGGATTCCGTCGCGACGCGCACGCTCGATCAGGCGATCGAAGCCGTGCGCTCCGGACCGCAGGGGCCGCGCGTCCCGGCCGTCTTCGATTTCGGCGGCACCGTCGTGCACGGCTTCACTCCCGACACGACGGTCCAGCGGCTCCTGCGCCGGGGCAGCCGCGCCGATCTGGCCGCCTCGCTGGTGAACACCATTCGCGGCTCCCGCGCGGAGGGCGAATACGAGCGCTTCCTGCAGCGGGCGATGCATCTGTGGGCCGGGCACGCCGAGTCCGAACTCGCCGCTCTGGGCGAACGGCTGTTCCGCGACACCATCCACGCCCACGTGTATCCGGAGGCGTGGCGGCTGATCCGCGCGCACGAGGCCGCCGGGCACACGCTGGTGCTGGCTTCCTGCCTGTCGAAGTTCCAGGTCCTGCCCGCCGCAACGGAATTGGGCTTCCCGAACGTCCTGTCCACCCGAATGGCCGTGAGCGAGGGCGTACTCACCGGACATGTGGAGGGAAAACCGCTGTGGCGCAACGGTAAGGCCGACGCCGTGCGACGTTTCGCGGCCGAGCGCGACCTGGATCTCGCCCGCGGCTACGCCTATGCCGACGCCGCTCCCGACATTCCGCTGCTCGACCTCGTCGCCCATCCGACAGCGGTGAATCCGGGTCCGCGCATGGCGATGCGGGCGGTCGAACAGAATTGGCCGGTGCTGTCCTTACGCCCTCGGGACACGGCCGGCGCACGCGATATCGCCCGCACCGCAGCGGGTTTCGCGGGGTTGCTGGGCGGCGCGGCAGCCGGTGTGGCGGCCGCCGCGGCCACCCGGGACCGGCGGCGGATGGCCGATTCGATGATCACCCACGCCGCGACCGGCACCCTGCGGGCGACGGGCATACGCATGCGGATCACCGGCGCCGAATACGCTCACGCACCCCGGCCCGCGGTATTCGTATTCAATCATCAGAGTCAATTCGACATGGTCGTTCTGGCCGCGGTGCTCGGTGCGGGCTTTACCGGAATCGTGAAGAAAGAAGTGACCAGCAATCCGGTGTTCGGGCCGCTGTTGCGTTTCGCGGGGGCTACTTTCATCGATCGTTCCGATACCTCCGGCACACGTGCGGCATTGGCACCCGTGGTCGAAACGCTGCGGGCCGGGTTGTCGATTGTCATCGCCCCGGAAGGCACCCGTTCACTGACGCCGCGCGTGGGCCCGTTCAAGAAGGGCGCATTCCATATCGCCGCGCAGGCGGGGGTGCCGATCATTCCGGTGGTGATCCGCAATGCCGGTGAAATCGCCTGGCGTAATTCGGCGATCGTGCGCGGCGGCACGGTGGATGTAGCGGTCCTGCCGCCGATCGATGTCAGCGGCTGGGATCCCGACGAGATGAACGCCGAGGTCGAACGGGTGCGGCAACTGTTCGTCGCGACCCTGCTGGACTGGCCGGTACCGGACGAGCGGCACGCGCACCCGGTCCGGGGCCTGGCCGGGTCCTAGACCTGCCGCCCGAACAGCAGCTTCCACGGCATCGCCGCCGACTCCAGCTGCACCTTCAGACTCATCTTGGACGCGCCCTTGGTGCGCTCCTCGAAGCGGATCGGCACCTCGGCGATGGCGATGCCCTTCTTGATGGTCCGGTAGTTCATCTCGACCTGGAAGGAGTATCCGTTGCTGCGGATCGAGGCGACGTCGATCGCGCGCAGGGTATCGGCGTGCCACGCCTTGAAGCCGGCCGTGGCGTCCTTCACGCCCAGCCGCAGGATCAGGTTCACATAGAAGTTGGCCCACGCCGAGAGCGCCTTGCGGTACCACTTCCATTCCTCGGCGGTCGAACCGCCCGGAACGTACCGGGATCCGAGCACGACACCGGCGCCGGAGGTCTGGAGTTTGTCGAGCATGGCCGGAATGACCTCGGCCGGATGCGACAGATCCGCGTCCATCTGGATGACGACCTCGGCCCCCTCCTCCAGCGCCCGGGTGATCCCCGCGATGTACGCGCGCCCCAGCCCGTCCTTCTCGGTCCGGTGCAGCACACCGACCGTATCGGGCCGCTCGACGGCGAGTTTGTCCGCGAGCTCTCCGGTGCCGTCCGGCGAGTTGTCGTCGACAACGAGAATATGCAGGTCAGAGACCGGCAGCGAGGTCAGCCGCTCCACCGCCACGGGCAGGTTGTCCCGCTCGTTATAGGTCGGCACCACAACGGTCACCTTCAAGGGTCAGCCTCCCGCTCGTTCACGCGCGCGTGTGTACAGCATTGACCGTAGCCCATCGACTTCCCACCCCCGCACCGTGTCGGCCCGCCCCTCACCCCTCGTCGCGGGAATCCTCGCGGGCATTACGCTCCCGCACGATCTCCAGCGCCCGCTCGGCCGTCGCCCGATCCGGATAGGGCCCCATCCGATCCGCGAACCAGCACCGCTTGCTCTGCTCGGCCCGACGATGCTTCAGGCAGTAGTACCAATCCGATTCGGAATCACCCATACCCCGATGATCCCATCCACGAACCCCGCCACAGCCCATACCCCGCACCGACCGGACGCGCACTTCCCCACTCTCCGAACATCATCCGCTATGCGAAATCCCACACGACGAAGCATTCGGAATGAAAACCTCACCGACTTCTACGCCAGAAATAAATGACACAGCAACAATTCCCGAAATCAATCCAACCAGAAAGAACGCATTTGTTGCCACGCCCAACAATAAACTACATGATCGCCGTCACACCGACCACGCCCCAGCGATATCACCGATATTCAGGGGGCAAGGGGCGAAGCCCCGACCAACCGAAGCAACTGATCTCGCAACAACAGGGGTAACTCATCATGTATGCCCAAAAGGTGATCCACGCGAACCACCGGCCCGAAACGAAAAATGACCGCACTCCCACGACACGCTGAAGTGTCGGAGAGGCGGTCCCGTGTGGCCAGGGCCGGGATCGAACCGGCGACCTTCCGCTTTTCAGGCGGACGCTCGT
>CBJNFW010000177.1:0-18253 GCA_966435935.1 uncultured Nocardia sp. | reverse complement strand
AGCGCCCGCATCTGTACGTCCGGCAGGCGCTCGTGCAGCAGATCGATCAGCTCGTCGATCAGCGGCGCCGGCAGCCGTCCCCCGAACAGCACCGCCGCAGGACTCAGCAGGTTCTCGATCACGATCAGGCCCGGCGTCAGCTTGTCGGCCGCCCGGTCCAGCCAGCCCAGCAGTTCCGCGGTCGCGGGTTCGGCGGGATCGCCGTAGCGACCGATCACCTCCTCGGCCAAACGCCCTGCCTCCTGCAGGGATTCGGTCGAATAGACCTTGGTGGCCGAGGCGTCGGCGATGACCCCGTTGGGGTCGGCCGCCGCCTGTTCGGCCTTCGCCGCGACCTGCCAGTTCAACAGCTCGTTGAGCCGGACCATCGCGTGCAGCCGGCCCAGCGCCCGCTGCACCCCGGACTCGCCGAGCACCCCGTGGGCCTTCGCCCAGTCGTGCACGCGATCGTAGAGCTGCTCGATCTTGCCCGACGGCCCGAGGCCCACCCGCTCGTGATTGAGCTGGGTGGTGATCAGCTTCCAGCCCCGATTCTCCTCGCCCACAAGCATGTTCGCCGGGACGCGGACGTTGTCGAAATAGGTCGCGTTGGTGTGGTGCGCACCGTCGCAGGTGATGATCGGGGTCCACGAGTAGCCCGGATCGGTGGTGTCCACGATCAGGATGGTGATACCGCGATGCCGCGACTCGGTGCTGCCGGTGCGGCAGGCCAGCCAGATGTAGTCGGCCTCGTGCGCACCCGTGGTGAAAACCTTCTGCCCGTTGACGATCCAGTCCCCGTCGCTGTCGCGCACGGCGCTGGTCCGCAGCGCGGCGAGATCGGTGCCCGCCTCGGGCTCGGAGTAGCCGATCGCGAAATGGATGTCACCGGAGAGGATTCCGGGCAGGAACTTCCGCTTCTGCTCGTCGGTTCCGAACTGTTGCAGCGTCGGGCCGACGGTCAGCAACGTGACCAACGGCAGCGGCACATCCGCGCGCACCGCCTCGTTGTAGAAGATCTGCTGTTCGACTGCCCCGAATCCCTGGCCGCCGAACTCCTTCGGCCAGCCCACACCGAGCCGGCCGTCCCGGCCCATCCGCCGCACCACCGCCCGGTAGGCGTCGCCGTGCCGGTTCACCGCCATCTCGGCCTCCTCCTCGGGAGTCACGAGATCGGCGAAGTACGAACGTAGTTCGTTGCGCAGGTTGCGCTGTTCGAGCGTCAGATCGATGAACATCTCGCCCCCAGACGGTCCAGCCGGAACGATTCGCCGCCGAGCCAGCGGGCGATGTCCTTGGCCTGTGAGTAGTAGCGATGCATTGGGTGGGTCACGTCGACGCCGATGCCGCCGTGCAGGTGATGGCATTTCTGCATGGCCGCGGGCAGATCCGAGGCGACCGCGTAGGCCAGCACCTCGAGATCGTCGTCGACCCGGTTCTGATGCTCCGGACTCGGATCCTGTTCGGCCAGTGCCCAGTTCGCCGACACCGCCGCGACGTGCAGGGTGCGCGACACGACATAGACGTCGGCGATTTCCTGTGCCACAGCCTGGAATTCGGCCAGCGGCCGGCCGAACTGCTGACGAGTCCGCACATGTTCGGCGGTGAGCGTCAGCACACCCTTCAGCAGCCCGTCCGCGACCGAACCGATCGTGGCGAGCGCCGAGCGGTGCAGCGTGCCCAGCTCGACGGACAACAGCTGTTCGGCCGGGATGGTCACATCGTCGAATTGCACGGAGAATTCCGGGAATCCGGCGGAGGTAGGGCTCTGGACGCGGCTGATGCCGGCCGCGTCACCATCCACCACGGCCAGGCCCGCATCCGTCGGCACCAGCAGCCACTGCGCCTGATCCGCGTACGGCACGGCGGTCTTGCGGCCGGATATCCGCACCGAATCGCCCTCGGCGACGGCGGTGGTCTTCGGTGTGGTGGTGAACGGCGCACCCGGCTCGTGCAGCGCGGCGGTGAGCACCGCCCCCTTCGCGACGGCGGGAAAGACCTTCTCCGCCAAAGCGTCCGGGAGATTGCCGACCAGCGGCAGCACACCCAGCCCCAGCGTCGCCAGCGCAGGCACCTGCACCGCGTCGGTGGCCAGCTCGGTCAGCATCGCCGACACCTCGAGCAGGCCCATATCGTCGCCGCCGAAACGTTCGGGAAGGGCGACGGCCAGCAGACCGCTCTCGACGAGGGTGGGCCAAAGCTCGATATCACGCTCAGGATTGCGTTCCAGCAAGCTTACGACAACCTCGGCGACAGCGTCCTGGCTCTCGTCTCTGTCGAAATCCAATTCCATACTCCAGATCGAGGTGTGGACCTACGCCTGCGGTTCGCGCGGGAGTCCGAGTATCCGTTCACCGGCCACCGTCAGCAGGATCTGCTCGGTACCGCCCGCAATCGATAAACAGCGCGTCAGCAGGAATTCCTTCACCACGTCGATATCCTGCGCGCCCGCCGTGCCGGCGAGCTCGACGGCGAATTCGGCGACCGCCTGCCGGTGCCGCACACCGACCAGTTTGCGCACGCTGCTCTGCGGACCCGGATCCCCGCCGGCGAGCATTCGCTGCGCCGCACGAGTCTCCAGCAATAGTCCGGCAACAGCGTCGGAGACGAGTTCGCCGATCCGGTCGGCGATCAGCTCCGCTCCCGGGCCCGAGGTCGGGGCCGCGGCGATGAGTTCCTCGAGGGCATCGCCGATTCCGCTGCCGCCCATGGCGACTCGCTCCGAGGAGAGTGTCGAGCGCGCGATCTTCCAGCCCGCGCCGAGCTGACCGACCAGGCAGTCGTCCGGGACGAAGACATCATCCAGGAACACCTCGGAGAAGCGCGCCTCACCGGTGATCTGCACCAGCGGCCGCACCTCGATGCCGGGACTGCTCATATCCACCAGGAAGTAGCTGATCCCCCGGTGCTTGGGTGCGCCGGGATCGGTGCGGGCCAGGCAGATCGCCCAGTTGGCCACGTTGGCCAGCGAGGTCCACACCTTCTGCCCGCGCAGCCGCCAGCCGCCGTCCACGCGCGTCGCGGTGGTGCGCAGCGCCGCCAGATCCGACCCGGCCTCCGGCTCGCTGAACAGCTGGCACCAGATCACCTCCCCGCGCAACGTCGGCTGCGCGAAACGTTCGATCTGCTCCGGACTGCCGTGCTGCAGCAGGGTCGGCACCGCCCAGTTGCCGATCGTGATGTCCGGCACGGTGATTCCCGCGTTGCGCACCTGCTCGTCGATCAGCGTGCGCAGGATCGGGCCCGCGCCCCGGCCGTACGGCGCCGGCCAGTGTGGCGCGAAAAGCCCGGTGTCCACCAAGGCATCTCGCTGCTGCTCGACCGGAAGTGCCGCGATCCGAGCCAGATCCGCGGCGAGTTCGGTCGCCTGCGCGGCGTCCAGGCCGAGCGACTCCCACGCCTGCGTGTCGTCCCGGGCGGTGTCCCCGAAACCCAGGTCCAGCCCGACCGTGCGCCGGTCACCACGGCGCACCAGCTCGGTCACCCGGGCCCGCCACTGGGCCGAACCACCCAGCAGCTGCCGCAACGCGACCGCGCGCCGCAGGTAGAAGTGCGCGTCGTGCTCCCAGGTGAAGCCGATACCGCCGAGCACCTGGATGCAATCCTTGGCGGTCTGCACGGCCGCGTCCAGCGAGATCGTCATCGCGATCGCGGCCGCGATCGGCAGTTCGGGATTGCGTCCCTGATCGACCGAGGCCGCGGCCGCGGCGTCGGCGGCGACCGCGCGGATCAGTTCCGCGCGGCACAGCAGCCAGGCGCAGATGTGTTTCACCGCTTGGAATTCGCCGATCTTGCGGCCGAATTGTTCACGGACCTTGGCATATTCGGTGGCCGTCTGCAGGCACCAGCCCGCGATGCCCGCGGCCTCGGCGGCGACCAGCACGGCGGCCAGATCCCGCACGGCATAACCGGGTTCGAAGATCTTCTCGGCCGGAACCCGGACCCCGGCGCATTCCACGCGGGCCAGCGGCGTGCTGTGGTCCAGCGGTTCGAGCGGTTCGATGCGCAGCCCGGCCGTATCCGGCGTGATCAGGCACCACACCTCGCGATCGCCGCGCGACACCGGCAGCAGCACCGCGCCACCGGGGGCCGCGCCCAGCACGGCCGGCCACGTACCGGTGAGATCCAGCTCACCGGATCCATTGTCCCGCACCCGAACCGGGCCTTCCAGCGCGACGCCGCAGGGCGTATCCTCGGCCAGAGCCGCGCCGGTGACCAGACCGGCCAGGGCGGTCGAGAGCACGGGTCCGCCCACCAGATCGTGGGCCGCCTGCTCGATCAGCACGGCCAGATCGCTCACCGAACCGTCCGCGAGCCCCTCACCCTCGGTCACGGCGACACGGAAAATCCCGAGCTCCACCAGGCTCGGCCAGTACTCACGCCAGGAATCGGCCGCGCTGGGCTCGCCGGAACCGGCCGGAGATCCCGCGTCCCGACGCTCGGATGCCGACTTCGGTGCCGTCCCGCCCAGGCCGGCGCGCATTGTTGCAATCGGGCCGACCGACGCCGCCCACGCGCTCATCGACTCCTGAACGGCTTTATGCTCGTCAGTGGTGGCGATGGTCACAGTCCATACCGCCTTTCCGGCGTGACTCCCACACCTAGAACATTTTCTAATATCCAGTTCGGGCGGATGTCAACCGCCGTCCCGCCGAACAGACGAGACGCACCTCCTCGCCACCAATGAGGCTTGTGCAGGAAAGGACTTTCATCGATGGCCAGTCCCTCCCGAGAACAGGCAGCAGACTCGGGGGCGCAGAACGGCGGCCGTTCACGCGCGACCCCGGTGTCCACACTGAGTGAGGACGAACTGAGCTCGACCGCGCAGCGCGAACGTCGTAAACGCATTCTCGACGCCACCCTGGCCCTGGCCTCCAAGGGCGGGTACGACGCGGTGCAGATGCGCGCGGTGGCCGAGCGAGCCGACGTCGCGGTGGGGACGCTGTACCGGTACTTCCCGTCCAAGGTGCACCTGCTGGTATCGGCACTGGCCCGCGAATTCGAGCAGTTCGACAGCAAACGCAAACCGCTGGCCGGGCAGAGCCCGCGCGAGCGCATGCACCTGATGCTGACCCAGATCACCCGGTCCATGCAGCGCGATCCGCTGCTCACCGAGGCGATGACCCGCGCGTTCATGTTCGCCGACGCGTCGGCCGCCGCCGAGGTGGATCGAGTCGGCAAGGTGATGGACCGCTTCTTCGCCCGCGCCCTCAACGAGGACGAGCCATCCGACCGCGATCTGGCGATCGCCCGGGTGATCAGCGACGTGTGGTTGTCGAATCTGGTGGCGTGGTTGACCCGCCGAGCCTCCGCGACCGACGTCGCCGAGCGCCTGGAACTGACCGTCGACCTGCTGCTCGGCTCGTAGTTCCGGCCCGAATCGGACCGGGAGAATTCACACCGAATCCGGGTGACTCGCAGGCGTGCGCGGACTCGCCGCGTTTGAGAAGTTTGTCGCGGCTTCCCTGTGGCTAATAAGGTGACGCACCGCAGGAGACCTCACAACCTGGGATGCGCACGGCCGAGATGTCCGCGACGTGCGCGAAACACGTGAGCAACCCCCACCCAGTAAGGTTTCTCGCGCCCCCGGTATTTCTCCTCCGATCACAAGGTTGGATGCGTGAGCGCACAGGATCTGCCAATCGAACTTCGCCGTGCGTTGTCGGCGGTGGCCCGCATGCCGCGGCTACTGGTCGCCTCGGACTACGACGGGACACTCGCGCCTATCGTCAGCGACCCGGCGAAAGCCTATCCCCATCGGGAATCGGTGAGCGCCCTGCGCGCGCTCGCCGGCCTGACCGCCACCACGGCGGCCGTCATCTCCGGCCGGGCCCTGCGAGATCTCGCGGCTTTATCCCGCCTTCCGGTCGAGGTTCAGCTGATCGGAAGCCACGGCTCGGAATTCGACGTGGGTTTCGTCCATGCCATCGATAACGACGCCCGCAAGCTACTGCAGGAAGTGCAGAACTCCCTGACCCGCATCGCCCAGGACAATCCGGGCGTATCGGTCGAGGTCAAACCGGCCAGCGTGGCGCTGCACGTGCGCAATGCCGCACCCGAGGTCGGGCGGCGCGCACTGCAGCAGGCGAACCTGGGGCCCGCCAGCTGGGTCGGGGTGCAGGTGACGGAGGGCAAATCGGTCATCGAGCTGGCCGTCATCCAGACCGACAAGGGCGCCGCGCTGGACATCATCCGGCATCAGGAGGGCGCGTCTGCGGCGGTGTTCTTCGGCGACGACGTCACCGACGAGAAGGCTTTCGCGCGCCTGGCCGGGCCGGATGTCGGCATCAAGGTCGGCGACGGCCAGAGCCAGGCCGGATACCGGGTCGCCAGTACCGAGGAGGTGTCCAAGGCCCTGGCGTTCCTGCTCGAGGAGCGCCGCACCTGGCTGGCCGGTGCTTCGGCCCCCCGAATCGAACGGCTGACCATGTTGGCCGGCCCGCGAGCGAAGGCGTTGGTCACCCCCGACGGCACCGTCACCTGGCTGTGCCATCCCGAGCCGGATTCCGCGGCGGTGTTCGCGCATCTGCTCGGCGGACCCGAGGCCGGACATTTCACCGTCGTGCCCGAGCGGCCCGGACTGCCGCTGTCGCAGCGTTACGTCGACGGCACCATGACCGTCGAAACCCGTTGGGCGAGTTTGCAGGTCGTGGACTATCTGCCGCACGACGTGGCCGCCGAGCGGACCGACCTGACCCGCGTCATCACCGGTGACGCCAAGGCCGTGGTCACCTTCGCGCCGCGTCCGGAATTCGGGCAGGTGCCCGTGACGCTGGTGCAGGAACCGGCCGGACTGCGCGTGCACGGCACGAACGATCCGATCGTGCTGCGCTCACCGGGCGTGCAGTGGACCATCCTCGAGGAGGGCATTCACCACGTCGCGACCGCGGTCGTGGATCCCTCGCGCGGGCCGATCGTCCTGGAAATGCGTTGCGGCACTTCAGATCTGGCCCCCGCGATGGTGAGCGAGCCGGACCGCCGCGGCGAGGCGGAGCGGTACTGGAAGGACTGGGCCGCCAAGCTGGAGCTGCCGCCGCTCAAACCCGATCTGATGAAGCGTTCGGCACTGACTCTGCGCGGTCTGGTGCACGCCCCGTCCGGATCCATCCTGGCCGCCGCGACGACGTCGCTGCCGGAGGACATCGGCGGCGTGCGCAACTGGGACTACCGCTACTGCTGGCTGCGCGACGCCTCGCTGACCGCACACGCGCTGGTGGCGCTGGGCTCACTGGCCGAGGCCGAGGAATTCCTGGCCTGGGTGCACCGGGTGCTGGAGACGCTCCCCGGTCCCGAGCGCCTGCACCCGCTGTACACGCTCTACGGCGAGACGCTCGGCCCCGAGGCGGTGCTGGATCAGCTGCCCGGTTACGCCGGCTCCCGGCCGGTCCGGGTGGGTAACGCGGCCAACATGCAGGTGCAGCTGGACGTGTTCGGCCCGATCGTGGACCTGATCGCGGCGCTGGCCGACGCCCGCGAGCGCCAGGGCGTCGACGACCCCGCGCAGGCCCTGCCCGACCAGGACTGGGAGCTGGTCACGGCCATGGTCTCGGCTGTGCAGCGACGCTGGACCGAACCCGATCACGGCATCTGGGAGATTCGCGGCAATCCGCGGCACCACGTGTACTCCAAGGTGATGGGCTGGCTGACCGTGGATCGCGCGGTGCGGCTGGCGGCCAGGTTCGCCCGGCTGGCCGACCCGGCCTGGACCGACCTGCGCGACACCATCGCCGAGGAGGTCAAGGCCAAGGGCTGGAACGACGAGGTGCAGTCCTACACCGCCGCCTACGACGGTTCGGACCTGGACGCGGCGACCCTGCACATCGGTCTGAGCGGGCTGATCGAGCCGTCCGATCCGCGGTTCGAGGCGACGGTCGTGGCGACCGAGGCGGAGCTGCGCAGCGGGTCGACGGTGTACCGGTACCACCACGACGACGGGCTGCCCGGCGGCGAGGGCGGCTTCCACCTGTGCGCGGCCTGGCTGGTGGAGGCGTATCTGCTGATCGGCCGGCGGGCCGACGCGGAGGCGTTGTTCGCCCAGCTCGTCGACGTCGCGGGGCCGACCGGCCTGCTCAGCGAGGAGTACGACCCGGTTGCCGAGCGATCGCTGGGCAACCATCCGCAGGCGTACAGCCACCTGGGTCTGCTGCGTTGCGCTCAGTTGCTGAGTCAGCCGGTTCCGGCATTGGTGCAGTGACGCGGTAGTCCGCGAGATCGATCGAACGGCCCGTCCGGTTCGGACGGGCCGTTCGCGTATCCACCGGGCGAGTGCGCGGCGTCACAGGGACGAATCGGGCAGACGATACCGCCGGTTCTGGACACGTGAGCTACATTCAAATGGAAATCGTTTCCGTTATCGGTAGTGCCAGGAGTACCCCGCGTGTCCAGAAGTCTCATTGCTCGATTCGCTGTCCTCGCATTAGGGGTTGCCACTGCCGCAACGCTGACCGCGTGCGGAAGTTCGAAGAACGGCTCCGGCAAACCGTCGATCGTCACCTCGACCAACGTCTGGGGAAGTGTCGCCGCCGCCGTCGCCGGCCCGGACGCCGAGGTCGGCTCCCTCATCTCCAGCCCGACCGATGACCCGCACTCGTATCAGACCACCCCGGAGGACGCGGCGAAGATCCACGATGCCGACCTGGTCGTCTACAACGGCGGCAACTACGACGAATTCGCCGAGAAGGCCGCCGCCGGGCGCGGCAAGCCCACCATCGACGCCTTCGCCCTGCGCCCGGCCGCTTCGTCGAAGGACGACAACGAGCACGTCTGGTACGACGTGCCGACCGTCTCCGCCGTCGCCACCAAGATCGCCGCGGAACTCGGAGCCATCGACAAGGCGCACGCCCAGGCATACACCGATCGCGCGATCCAGTTCGATTCCAAGCTGAAGAACATCAGCGCGATCACCGACCAGATCGCCACGGCTCACCCCAAGGCCCCGGTGCTGCAGACCGAGCCGATCGCCCACTACCTGCTGCTGGCCGCCGACGCCGACGACCGCACCCCACATCCCTTCGAGGAGGCCATCGAACAGGGCACCGATCCGGCTCCCGCCGATCTGGCGGCAGTGCGGGACCTGTTGAACGGCAAGCAAGTTCGCGCCCTGATCTACAACATCCAGACCGAGGACAAGACCACCCGGAACGTCGCGGCCACCGCGAAGGCCGCCGGCGTCCCCGTCGTGAACGTGACCGAAACCCTGCCGCAGGGCACCGACTATCTCGGCTGGCAGACCCGCAACGCCCAGGCACTGGCCGCGGCCCTGAACTGATCGGCTACACCCATGCCCACCTCTCGCACCACCACCGAACCCGTTGCGGCGGCATCTGATTCGCACACCGCTACCGGAACGCCCCGAACCGGCGCCGGGCGAGTCACCGATCCGATCACAGAACCGGCCGACGGGACCGCTCGGTCGTCCGCCCCGGCTGCATCCGCCTCCCCGGGGACAGAAGCCCGCGAACGCGCTGCCCACCGAGCGGCGGCTCGGACCGACGGCAGCGGCCGAGCACGGGAAGACTCGACCACCGAACTCGACAACCCGAACGAAACATCCTCTGCCGCATCGGCGCCCGGCACTCGACTCCCGAACACTCTGGCCGCGGCGGACTGTCCCATCTGCGGACCGGCCGAATCTCCGGACGCACAGGTCCAGGTCGTGCGCGCCGAACTGCCCGAAACCCGGTCGGGGGCAACCGAGACCGAGGCGCCGCGAGCGCGCGAAACCAGCGAGAGTTCTGTTCCGCCCATAGCGGAGCAGGGCGCGGTCACAGGAACCTCCGAGGTCGACGGGGCCGCAGCATCGGACCACTCCATCCGCGCGCGGGCCGGGACGCCGAGGACCGCGGGCCGAGATCCCTCGACGCGCAGTTCGACCGCGGCGGACCGCTCTGCGATAAACGAAACCCGCTCGGCGGCAACGCAGTCCGGTGCGGTACGCGGGCGCGGCTCGACAGGAGACCGGCAAACGCGCGGCGAGGGCATATCGGGCGGTACGACCGTATGCCGAACGGCAAGTCCCGCTGCGGCAGCTGTTCCTGTCTGCACCGATACGGACAGCATCGGCGCGCACGTCGTTTCCGAGGCAGCACCGGATCGCCAGGCGGTGGTGCGGTTGCGGGGAGCGCGGCTGGCGTACGGGGAGCGGACCCTGTGGGACGGTCTGGATCTGGCGGTGCGGGCTGGGGAATTCATCGCGATCCTCGGGCCGAACGGGTCCGGGAAGACGTCCTTGCTGCGGATGTTGCTGGGGCAGGTCGCGCCGAGCGCCGGAGCCGTGGAGATCGCGGGAGCACCTGCGCGGGTGGGCAATCCGCATATCGGGTATATCCCGCAGCAGAAGACGATCGATGCGGGCGTCCGGTTGCGCGGGGTGGATCTGGTCGGGCTCGGGGTGGACGGACATCGGTGGGGGCTGGGGTGGCGCGGACGCAAGGAGCGGCGGCGCAGGATCGCCGAGGCGGTGGCGCGGGTCGGGGCGCAGCACTACGCGCACGCGCCGCTGGAATCGATGTCCGGTGGTGAGCAGCAGCGGTTGCGGGTCGCGCAGGCATTGGTCGGCGATCCGCGGGTGTTGCTGTGCGACGAGCCGCTGCTGAGCCTGGACATGGCCAATCAGCGGCTGGTGGCCGAGCTGATCGACGCCCGGCGGCGCAGCCACGACACCGCGGTGCTGTTCGTGACGCACGAGATCAATCCCGTTCTGCCGCTGGTGGATCGGGTGCTGTACCTGGTCGACGGCAAATTCCGGATCGGCACACCGGACGAGGTGATGACCTCCGAGGTGCTCTCGGAGCTGTACCGCACCGAGGTCGATGTGCTGCGGGTGCGCGGGCGGCTGGTCGTGGTCGGAACGGGAGACGCGATGGATGCCCTCGGCGGGGAGAACGCGTGAACGACAAGCTCACCGACATCTTCACCAAGATGCTCGACTTCCACACGACCGCCGATCTGCTGTCCTACGACTTCGTGCGGCAGGCGGTGCTGGCCGCCGCGCTGCTGGGCCTGCTGGCCGGGTTGATCGGTCCGCTGATCGTGAGCCGTCAGATGTCGTTCGCGGTGCACGGCACCAGCGAGCTGTCCCTCACCGGTGCGGCGGCGGCGCTGCTTGCCGGAATCGGGGTGGGCGCGGGCGCGATCATCGGTTCGGTGGTCGCGGCGGTACTGTTCGGCCTGCTCGGATCGCGTGCGCGCGAACGTGATTCGGTGATCGCGGTGGTGCTCTCGTTCGGGCTCGGACTCTCGGTGCTGTTCCTGTGGCTGGGGCCCAACCGCGCCGGATCGAAGTTCTCGCTGCTCACCGGACAGGTGGTCAGCGTCGGAGACAACGGGCTGACCCTGCTGTCCGTCTGCACGGCCGGTGTCCTGGTCGTGCTCGCATTCATCTATCGCCCACTGCTTTTCGCCAGCACCGACCCGGAAGTGGCGGTCGCACGCGGAGTTCCGGTGCGGGCGCTGTCGGTGGTCTTCGCGGTGCTGCTCGGCATCACCGCCGCGTTCGGCGTGCAGATCGTCGGCGCCCTGCTGGTGCTGTCGCTGCTGATCACCCCCGCCGCGGCCGCCGCTCAGCTCACCGCGAGTCCGCTGCGCGCCGCGGTCCTGTCCATTGTCTTCGCCGAACTCGCCGCGGTCGGCGGCATCATCGCGTCGCTGGCTCCCGGCGTTCCGGTGTCGACCTTCGTCACCACCATCTCCTTCGCGATCTATCTGGTCTGCAGAGCGATCTCGCCACGCCTGAACTCGGGTCGTCGCGCCCGGGCGCAAGCCCCCTCGACGACACCCGGCCCGGCCGAGGTGAGTGCCACGCCGAGCTGATACCGCCCTCGGTCGCTCAGCGCTGCGACCGCACCGCCGGAGGCCGATCCGCATCCGGCGTTCGGCCGACACGGCTGACCGGCTCCGCGCGCGCGAATGCGGCCCGCGCCGCGACGATCAGGCTCCGGCCTCGCCGGCCAGGGCGAACAGCCCGTCGGGAGTCTGTTCGACCAGGCCGTCGGTGAGCAGCGAGTCCAGGGCCCGGTCGCGCTGACCCGTATCGCGGGTCCAGGCCAGGTCGAGGGCGACCCGTTCGACGGGTCCGGAAGCTCCGCGCAGCACATCAAGGAGCCGGCCGCGAGCCTGCCGGTCCGTACCGTCGTATTTCTGCGTGCGGCGCACCACATCCGAGGCGGGGCGTCCGGCCTCGAGCCAGGCACAGCGCGGCAGCGGGCAGAGAGCGCAACCGGGTGTGCGCGCGGTGCACACCACCGCGCCCAGTTCCATCAGCGCGGCGGAAAACACCGCGGCGCGATCGATTCGGACGGGCAGCAGCGCCTCGGTCTCGGCCAGATCGCGGGCCGCGGGATTGCCCGCCTCGGCGCGGCCGTGCACCGCACGCGCGACGACCCGGCGAACGTTGGTGTCCACCACCGGAACTCGCTGACCGTACGCGAAACAGGCCACGGCCCGCGCGGTGTACGCGCCGATCCCCGGCAGCCCGAGCAGCACGTCGACATCGCCGGGCACCTCGTCACCGTGTTCGGCGGCCAACACCCGGGCGCATTCGTGCAACCGCAACGCCCGCCGCGGATATCCCAGTTTTCCCCAGGCCCGCAACACTTCTCCGGGGGTGGCCGCCGCCATCGCCGAGGGCACCGGCCAGCGCGCAACCCATTCCCGCCACACCGGTTCCACCCGCACGACCGGCGTCTGCTGCAACATGATCTCGCTCATCAGGATCTGCCACGCCGAAACGCCGGGCCGCCGCCACGGCAGATCCCGGGCCGTCTGCTCGTACCAGTCGATCAGCACATCGGAGTCGATGCTCACCCGCGCACCCCCGACCCCCACCCAGGGCACCCGGCCTGGACACTTTCCGGATCCACCGCCCACACGGACGAATTCAGCTGCCGAACGATCACACAACCATGATTCACTCCGAGCCGACCGCCGCTCGCACCCGGCCCACATCACCGGAAATCCGACCATCGGCCCGGGCCGAAACGACACAAGTAATTGCCAGGAAGTAACCAAGCGGACTGGCCGGTAACCACGGCCGTATGGAAAATGGGACGCATGCCTCATACCAACCCGATCAGCGCCTGGAAGTCCCTCCGCGAGGGCAATGACAGGTTCGTGAGCGGTAACCTGCAGCATCCCGGCCAGGGAACCGCGGACCGGGCCAAACTCGTCCACGGACAGCAGCCCTCCGCGATCCTGTTCGGGTGCGGAGATTCCCGCGTGGCCGCGGAGATCATCTTCGATCAGGGGCTCGGCGACATGTTCGTGGTCCGCACCGCGGGCCACGTACTGGATGCCTCGGTGCTCGGCTCCATCGAATACGGCGTCGAGATCCTGAACGTCCCGCTGATCGTGGTACTCGGACACGACAGTTGCGGCGCGGTCGCCGCGACGATCAACGCGCTCGACGGCGGCGACGTGCCCGGCGGTTTCATCCGCAGCGTCGTCGAACGAGTCACTCCGTCCATCCTGATCGGCCGCCGCGAGGGCCTGACCGGCGTGGACGAGTTGGAGGCACGGCACGTCGTCGAGACGAGCCGGCTGCTCATGCAGCGCTCGATGATCATCTCCCAGCGCGTGGCCACCGGCCAGTGCGCGATCGCCTCGGTCACCTACAAACTCGCCGACGGCCGCGCCCAACTGCACCGTTCCGTGGGCAACATCGGCGAAACGGTGTGAGCGGACCGTAGATCGGGCGAAAGGTACCCGGTCCCACAGCTGTTCCACACCGACACGCCGTGCCGCTGAGCGGCGGCTCACCCGATCGTGCCCTTACCGTGGTGTCGTGCTGGAACCGACTGGACCACTGCCGCCGGAGATCTACTGGCGTCGTCGCGTGTTCGCCATCGGCGCGATCGTCGTCGTGCTGGCGCTGGTCATCTGGCTGGCGATCATGCTGTTGCACGGCGGCGGCTCGTCCACGTCGACGGCCGCCGCGACCTCCACCTCGGCGAACGCCACCGGACCCGCCGCAGGATCGGTGACGCCCACGGCGGCCGCGACGTCGGCCGACGACGCGGCGTCGTCCACCTCGACGCCATCGGGGACGGTGAATGCCACCGCGGCCAGCGCACCGGCGGCCTGCCCGGATCAATCGCTGGCGGTGAAGGTGACCGTCGGGCAGCCGAGCTACAAGGCGGGTGACAAGCCGGTGTTCGGGATCGTCATCACCAATATCTCCACCGTGGCCTGCTCTCGCGACATGGGTTCGGGCCTGCAGCAGGTGTCCGTGCAATCGCTCGACGGCCAGCGCCGGCTGTGGACCAGCACCGACTGCGATCAGGGCGGCCAGCCCGACGTGCGCACCCTCAACGGCGGCCAGCAGGCGGCGTTCACCCTCACCTGGTCGGGCACCACATCCCAGCCCAACTGCGCGGGCGATCGCGTTCCCGTCCCGGCGGGCTCCTACGCCGTCAGCGCGCAGTTCGGTTCGGTCCACAGCTCGCCGGAGACGTTCAACATCTCCTGACCGAGACGCACCGCGGATGTGGTTCAGACCCCGCCGGATTCGGCGAGGCGGGACAAGCCCTCGCGAATCTGGCGGGCCGCCTGGGCATCCACGCCGTCCAGGGTCTCCAGTTCGTCGGCGGTGGCCGAGAGCAGGCTCGACAGCGAACCGTACACCGTGACAACCGATTCCACGGTGTTCAGCGGCACCCGGGGGATTCTGGCCAGCAGCCGGTAGCCACGCGGGCACACGGCGACGTCCAGCGCCTCCAGGGTGGCCGGGAAGCCAAGTGCCGGACCGAGATTCGACAGCTCCAGAAGATCCACCTCGAGCAGAGCGTCCAGTTCGGCCAGGGCCGCGTCGAGGCTCCGCTCGTCCACCGGATGCATCCGCAGATAGTCGCGAACCAGCAGCCGCCGCAGCGTGTCCGTCTCGCCCACCAGCTCGGCCAGCTGCAGTGCGAGCTGGCGGCCGTCGATGCCGAGTTCGCCGACATCGGAGTCGATTTCACGGCCGATGCGGCGCACCAGTTCGAGATTGTGCAGAACGGTCAGCACATCGCGCAGAGTGGTGAAATCCTCCAGCTCCACCACCGAGAGCAGTCGCATCGTCTCATCGAGCCGCGAACGGTAGCGCTCGAGCGTCCCCATCGCCTGATTGGCGCGCGAGAGAATCGACTGCGAGGGCTGGACCAGATGCCGCAGGCCGCCCAGATACACCGTCACGATCCCGGTCGAGCGACTCACCGAGACCACCGGATATCCGGTGTGCGCCGCGGTGCGCTCGGCGGCCTTGTGCCGGGTGCCGGACTCGACCGTGGGCAGCGCCGGATCGGGAACCAGATGCACGTTGGCCCGCCGGATCCGCGCACCATCGGTCGAAAGCACAACGGCGCCATCCATTTTCGAAAGTTCACGCAACCGCGTCGGGGAGAACTCGATATCGAGTTCGAAACCGCCGTCGCAGATCCGCTCGACCGACTCGTCGTGCCCGAGCACGATCAGCGCACCCGTGCGGGCCAGCAGGATCCGGTCGATGCCGTCGCGCAACTGGGTACCCGGAACCAGCCGCGCGATGACGTCGCGCAGCGCCACATGCCCGCTATCGCGTCGCGGCACAGCGGAATTCGCCGACTCGATGCCGGGCTCGGGCTTGCCGAGCAGGTTGGTGACCCAGCGGCCAGGGTTCATTGGGCAGCCTCCGCATGTTCGCCCCCTCGCTTCGACAAACCACTCAACGCAACCGCCGCACGAACATTCGCCACTTCGCGCACCCGCATGGACAGGCCGGAGCAATCCACGCCCGGCGGCACCAGCGCCTCAGTGAAACCTAGCCGTTCGGCCTCGGCGAGGCGACGCCCGGCCCCCGTGACACGCCGGACCTCACCGGCCAGCCCGACCTCCCCCAGGATCACCAGGCCGCCGGGCAGCGAGATCCCGCGCTCGGAACTCGTGATCGCCAGTGCGACAGCGAGATCCGCGCCCGGTTCGGTCAGCCGCATGCCACCCACCGTGGCCGCGTACACATCGTGTTTGCCGAGGTAGACGTGGCATCGGCTCTGCAGCACCGCGAGCACCATCGACACCCGGTTGTAGTCCAGGCCGCTGACCGCTCGACGCGGCGCGGGCGCGGGCGTCGATACCGTCAGGCCCTGCACCTCGGCCAGCAGCGGACGTTTGCCGTCCATCGCGACCGTGATCGCCGTGCCCGGCACCGGGTCGGCGCGATGATGCAGGAACAGTCCGGAAGGGTCGGGCACCCCGGCGATCCCGTCGTCGTGCAGTTCGAAACAGCCCACCTCGTCGGCGCTGCCGAAGCGATTCTTCACCCCGCGGACCATGCGCAGGGTGGAGTGCTTGTCGCCCTCGAACTGCAACACGACGTCGACCAGGTGCTCGAGCGTGCGCGGCCCCGCCACGTTGCCGTCCTTGGTGACGTGCCCGACCAGCAGCACCGCGATACCGCTGGCCTTGGCCAGCGAGGTCAGCGCCGAGGTCACCGCGCGCACCTGTGTCACCCCGCCGATGACGCCCTCCGCGTCCGCGGCCAGCATGGTCTGCACCGAGTCGACCACCAGCAGCGAGGGCCGCACCTGCTCGACGTGCCCGAGGATCGTGGCCAGATCCGATTCGGCGGCGAGATAGACCCGCTCGTGCACCGCGCCGGTCCGATCGGCGCGCAACCGCACCTGTCCGGCGGACTCCTCGGCGGTCACATACAGTGCGCGTTCCTCCCGCTGCCGTGCCCAGCGGTGCGCCACCTCGAGCAGCAACGTCGATTTGCCCACCCCGGGCTCGCCGGACAGCAGCACCACCGAACCGGGGACGACGCCCCCGCCGAGCACCCGGTCCAGCTCACTCACGCCCGTCGGACGCGCCCGTGTGACCTGCGAATCGATCGTCGAGATAGGCGCCGCGGCCGTCGAGGGCAGCAGCGCGCGCCGACCGGTCGCGACCGATGCGGGCGCCGCGGCCTGCTCGTCGACGGAACCCCATTCACCGCACGAGGGGCAGCGTCCCACCCACTTGGCGACCTCGTGCGAACAGGCGGAGCAGCGGTAGAGCGATTTCACCTTGGGCACGTGCGCAGCCTAGGGATCGACTCCGACAGACTCCGCGCGCCCTGCCCGACCATAGCGTTCACCCGTCTCGACGAGGCCGTTCCGCGTCACCGACCGAACTGCTGGGAACCCGCGGCGGCGCACCGTACCGTTCGCACACCGGCGTGCCCGCGCGATCGGCGAAATATTTCCGCGCGGTCCCCGGCTTTGTTGGCGGCAGCAGCGCAGTGTTTGAGCACGTCGACAGGCGTTCGGCCCTGGGCGGTCCACCCCCGCCCGCGGCGGGGAACAGCCCACGAAGGGCGGCGGGATCAACTCAGCGAAACCAACCACGCCATGCCGCAGGGTCAACCACGACACTCGGCGAAACCAACCCACGACACGCCGCAGGATCAACCCGCTCGCCCCGCCACAGCAGCGGGTCGTACATTGCCGCGAAAGCGCGCCCACAAGTCCGAATTTCCGCGACACTCGGCGAGACGAACCCTCGACACCGCGGAATCACCCCGGACACTCAGCGAAACCAACCCACGCCACGCCGCGGAATCAGCCCACGCCACGCCGCGGAATCAGCCCGCGGCGCGGCCGGGATCAGCTCGCGGCGTGCGGGGCGCTGTCGCCGTCGACCGGAACGTTCACCAGCACGGTCCCGGCCTCCTTGAAGTTGAAGGTCACCGGATAGGTCGGGCCGGGGGTGATGTCCTTGGTCAGACCCGTGATCTCGACCAGGATCGGCTTGGCCGGGCCGGAGGTCGCCTTACCGTCGGCGGCGGGCGGCGTGCTGGTCGCCTGCGCGGTGCTGGTCGGCGCGCTGGTGGTGGTGCCGGAGGCCGGTGTGCTGGTCGAGGTGGTCGGCGAGCCGGCCTGCACGGCCTCGGGGCCGCCCGCGACGACGGTCCGGCCCGGGTCCAGGGTCGCGTCCGACGGGGTGATCTGGACGGTGCCCAGGTCGGTGGTGATGCTGCTGAGCTCGTCGGCCCGGGACGCGCCGAAGTTGACCGCGCTGAAGGCGAGCAGCGCCTTGCCGCCCTTGGCGTTGGTGTACTCCTCGGACTGCGGCAGCAGAATGCGCACGTCGCGCAGCGCCACATTGCCGATGTCGGCGGTATTGCCGTTCACGGCGGAAACCTGGCGCGCGGTCTGCGCGATCTGGCCGGAGCTGCAGCCCGACAGCGCGAGTGCGGCACCCGCGGCCAGCGCGGCAACTGCAACAGCACTGCGGCGCACGGCACTGCGGCGCGCCTCGGACGCTGTGGTGGCTTTCAGGGCAG
>CBJNFW010000176.1:0-18419 GCA_966435935.1 uncultured Nocardia sp. | reverse complement strand
CCCCCCCCCCCGCCCGGCCGGCGCGGTCGCCGGCTGCCGGCCCGGCCCCCCAGTCGGCGATGCGGATATCAGAGCGAAACTTGTTGCGGGACAGCCGCCGTCAGCTTTCGGACGCGCGGCGAAGCTGCTCGGCTCGATGGAGCCGCTCGCGTTCGCGGCCACCGTAAGCGGCCTTGCGTACCGTGACGTCGTCCTCCAGGCCCGACCCCACGGCACCGGCGATGGTGCCCAGCACCGTGGCCATCAGCGCGATCGTGAGATAGTCGCGCACATCCACGTGCCGTGCGAGCACCCTGCCGAGGTAGGCCGGGGGTACGGTCAGCGCCACCGCGCCGAGCGTGAGCAGGTACAACGTGGCGAAGAACGTGATCGCCCCCGCCGCAACGGTTGTCAGCGTGCCGATGTTGCGCAGGGTGCGGTCCGGGTCGCGAACGCGCACGGTGTCGTGTTCGGGCCGTTGCCACAGGCTGTGTCCCAATACGATCCACACCGTCAATGTGACGAGCGCGACCATGGTGATCGCGGCCAGGCGCCACGGCCCCAGCACGGTGGCCAGCTGCCAGATACTGGAGTAGAGCACTCCGAAAGCCGTGCCCGCCAACGCACCCGCCAACGCCGTGGACAGGCCGACCACCAGCTGCCAGGGACGATTCGCCCGCACCATACCGGCCAGCAACGTCACCGTTCCCGCCAGGCGAGGCCGATAGACGTTCACCTCCGAGCAGTCGGGGCCGTAGATCCGTACCCGGCGCGATCGCGCGGCCAGGAATGGTGACAGGCCCGCCGGCGGTCGGTTCGGCACCGCGAGCATGCCGACGACGGTCGCGGCCAGCGCCGTCACTCGATGCCGCAATCGCAGACCGCCCAGGGCCGGGACGGACACCAGTGCGACGCGATGCACACTGTCGATGGTCGCGATCCGCACCCCGGTGTCGTCCCGCACCGGCAGGTCGGTCAGGCACAGCGCCAGATCCCACGAGGTGTCGCGCACATGGTGACGGGCCTTGTCGATGAGGTATTCGTCCCCCGGATACATGGCCTCGAACGGGGCATCCAGGGTCTCGACCCGCCAATCGACCTCGTCTCCGCCGCGGGCGCGCAGCTCATCGGGCAGATCCGTGACCAGGTGCCGGGCGAGCCGCACCGGCAGATCGGGGTCGGCCAGCACACCGACCGTCACTTGTGACACATCTTCCTCCGGGGGTAATCGCCAGTCGATCCATCGCGGCACTACCCGGCAGCGCACCCGCCAATCCGATCGGTCGATGTGCGATGCGGTGCGGACTAGGCGGTGTGAGTGCCCCGCGTGCGGGTAGGTCGCAAGGACACTCCCGAGAGAGAGGAATCAGATGGGAAACGACACCGACGCCACCGTCATCGATCTGCTTCTGGCACAACATGTTCAGATCGAGCAGTTGCTCCACCGCATCCTGTCGACGCCGAGCACCGCGAAGCGGGAACCCTTCGAGGACCTGGTCCGCCTGCTGGCGGTGCACGAAAGCGCCGAAGAGGAGATCGTGCACCCGTTCGTCCGGCAGTCCGGCATCGATCAGGGCGTCGTCGACAGTCGGCTGGCCGAGGAGCACGAGGCCAAGCAAGTGCTGTCGGACCTGTACGAGCTGGGCGTGGAGAACGTCGAATTCGACACCAAATTCCAGGAATTCGCGCACAGCGTCATCGAGCACGCGCGCAACGAGGAAAAAGAGGAGTTCAACCACCTCGCCGAACACTGCGGCCGGGCCGAACTCACCCGGCTCGCAACGCTGGTGCGCGCCGCCGAGGCCATCGCTCCCACCCGGCCGCACCCGAGCGGCGGAGAGAGCGCGGTGGCCAACCTCATCGCCGGTCCGCCCCTGGCGGTCTTCGATCGCGTCCGCGACATGGTTCGCGACTGGAGTCGCAAAGCCGGCGACTGAGTACCGAGAACGGATATGACAGACGAGTTCGACGCGGCGGACGCCGGTCACGAATCCGCTGTGGGACAACCGCATTCATCACGTGAAGGGGAGCCGATCGTCGAAGCGGAGGCCGCGGCGGAACGGGCGAGCACCCCGGCGCACCCGCTGGGGCAGCCGGGCCGGCTGTTCGATCGCCGCTCGCCGTTCATCGTCGGATTGACCGGCGCCGCCGGAGTCGCGGTGACCTACGCCCTGATCCAGGCCATGCTCACCGCCGGGCAGGCGCTGATGTTGATCGCGGTCGCGCTGTTCCTCGCGATCGGGCTCGAGCCCGCCGTGTCGTGGCTGGTCCGGCATCGGCTGCCGCGGTGGGCCGCGGTCACCCTGGTCCTGCTGCTGGTACTCGGGCTGATCGCCGGATTCCTGGCCGCCGTCATCTCACCGCTGGCCTCGCAGGGGGCCGCGTTCGCGCACAACGCGCCGGGGTACCTGCAACATCTCGCGCAGCGATACCCGATCGTCGGCAGCCTCGACTCGCGGTTCCACCTGCAGAATCAGGTCCGGCACGCGCTGGGTTCGGAATCGTCCCGGCTGGCCGGCGGAGTCCTGGACATCGGGCGCGCGGTCTTCGGGGCGGTGACCGCGACGGTGGTCGTCTTCGTGCTGACGGCCTATTTCCTGGCCGACTTCCCCCGGGTTCGCAGCAGTGCGTACCGGCTGTTCCCGCGCGAACGCCGGCCTCGCGCCATCCTCATCGGCGACGAGATCTTCGCGAAGGTCGGCGCGTACATCCTCGGAAACCTGCTGATCTCGCTGATCACCGGTGTCGCGACCATCATCTGGCTGCTCGCCTTCGACGTTCCGTACGCGCTGGTGCTCGCCGTGCTGGTCGCGGTGCTGGATCTCATCCCCATCGTGGGGTCGACCGTCGCGGGCGTCATCGTCGCGCTGGTCTCGCTGACGGTGTCGTTCCCGGTCATGATCGCGACGGTCGGCTTCTTCATCGCGCTGCGCCTGATCGAGGATTACCTGCTGGTGCCGCGCATCATCGGCCGCACGGTACGGGTGCCGGCGCTGGTCACTGTGGTCTCGGTACTGCTCGGCGGAGCGCTGCTCGGTGTCGTCGGCGCCCTGCTGGCGATCCCGGTCGCCGCGGCACTGCTGCTCGTGGTCCGCGAAACCGTGCTTCCCTCGCTGGACCGGTGATCGGCACACGGAAAAGGTGGCCCCGGATCTTCCGGGGCCACCTTTCATTCATCAGCCATGTCGGGGTCGGACCATCCTGGCGGATCGGCTAGAAGTAGTGGGAACGGCCCGCGACCGGGCGTCCCAGCGCCCCGAGCAGCGCCAGGGCCAATCCGACCACGAGCGCGATGATGCCGAGGATCCACAGGATGTGGATCCCGAAGATGAAACCGAGAACCAGAAGAATGATTCCGATGACGATCATGAACAACTCCTTACCTCGACGAGCCGGCCCGCGACCCGCTTCCTGCAAACCCCGCGCTGGTGACGAAGGGCGTGCGGGTGCCGGACGGCGCCACTTGCGTCGATGCGCCAGTGGCACTAGCCGGAACCCGCGACGTCGAGCGCAATACCCGCAATCGCGCGGTCGAACCCGGCGGCGGATGGTTTCGCGGACAACCTCGGTGAGTGTGTTCGCGCCGGGAACGGGTAGGTCGCCGGTATGGACCATTCCCACGCTCCGATCCTGTCCGCGCTGGCGGACTACCATCGCCGCGGCCGCTACGGATTCACCCCGCCCGGACATCGGCAGGGCCGCGGCGCCGACCGCCGGACGATCGAGGTCATCGGACAGGACGCGTTCGGCTCGGACGTGCTGGCCAGCCCCGGCCTGGACGACAGGCTGTCTCGCGGCGGATACCTCGCCGAGGCCGAGTCCCTGATGGCCGACGCGGTCGGCGCCGACTCCGCGTTCTTCTCCACCTGCGGAAGCTCCCTGTCGGTGAAGGCCGCGATGATGGCCGTCGTCGGCGGGCAGGACGGCGGCCTGCTCGTGGCCCGCGACAGCCACAAATCGATCGTCGCCGGGCTGATCTTCTCCGGTGTGCAGCCTCGGTGGATCGCACCGCGCTGGGACGCGGACCGCCATTTCTCCCACCCGCCCTCGCCCGAACAGGTACGCCGGGCCTGGAACCGACACCCCGACGCCGCCGGCGCGCTGATCGTGAGCCCGAGCCCCTACGGCACCTGCGCCGACATCGCGGGCATCGCCGAGGTGTGCCACGAGCGCGGCAAACCGCTCATCGTCGATGAGGCGTGGGGTGCGCATCTGCCGTTCCACGACGAATTGCCCACGTGGGCAATGGATGCCGGCGCCGACGTGTGCGTGGTCAGCGTGCACAAGATGGGCATGGGATTCGAGCAGGGGTCGGTGTTCCATCTCCAGGGCGACCTCGTCGACCCCACGCGCCTGAGCGAATGCGCGGATCTGCTGATGACCACCAGCCCGAACGTGCTCGTCTACGCGGCCCTGGACGGCTGGCGCAGGCAGATGGTCGAATACGGGAGGGAATCGCTCGGTCATGCCCTGGACCTGGCCCGGCGCGCCCGCGACGGGCTCGACGCCGTCGCTGACGTCGTGGTCCTCGAGGACGCGTTGCTCGGCGTGCAGGCATCGCACGACCTCGATCGGTTGCAGGTGCTGACCGACGTGTCGGCCACCGGCGCCACCGGTTACGCCGCGGCCGACTGGCTGCGCGAACATCGCGGGATCGACGTCGGTCTCAGCGACCATCGACGAGTGCTGGCGAGTCTGTCCATGGCCGACACCGCCGAGCGCATCGATCAACTCGTGCGGGCGATGACCGATTGGCGCGCACAGGTCGGCGATCCCGCACCGCACGGAATTCGGCTGCCGTCCCCGAACGAGCTCCAGCTCGAGAGCGTGATGCTGCCCCGGGACGCGTTCTTCGGCCCCACCGACATGGTCCCGGTCGAGGACGCCGCCGGACGTATCGCCGCCGAACAGCTCACTCCGTATCCGCCCGGTATCCCCGCCGTCGTTCCCGGCGAATGCCTGGACGCCGCCGTGCTCGAATATCTGCGGACCGGCGTCGAGGCGGGGATGAACGTTCCGGACGCCGCCGATCCGGAATTGAAGACGATCCGCGTCGTCGCTCGCACTGCGAAGAGGTGAGCGCCCCGGATGCCGCCCCAGCCGAATTCCGTGTACCCCGCTCGATACGACGTTTGGCCCGATACGGCACGGGGTACCGCGGTCAGACCGAAACGTCAGCACCGCTTCCGAGTCGCAGGAGGTTCGTCATGGTGACCACCGATTCCGACCGCGTGCGAAAAGCGTTGTCCAACGCGCATTTCCCGGCGGAGAAGGAGCAACTGGTCGAATGCGCGAGGCGGGCGCACGCCGATGCCGACACCGTCCGCGCCCTGCGCGCGATACCGGTGGTCTCCTATGCCAACGTCACCGAGGTCCTGCAATCGGTCGACCTGCGGCCGAGCACGAACCCCGCCGATCGGGCCGCGCGCCGGCGCACCCACACTCATCCCGGACTGGCCGAACAGGAGAAGGATGTTCCCGTCGGCCCGATCGTCGACGAACTCGGCTTCAACCGCGACAGCTGAGCGATCCCGGAGGAGGGGCATCGGTGCATGTGACAGTTCTCGGAATGGGCAGAATGGGCCACGCGCTCGGCGAGCGGCTACTGGGCGCAGGACATGAGGTCGAGGTGTGGAACCGCACGCCGGGCCGGGCCGACGGGTTGGTCGAGCGCGGCGCACGCGAACTCGAGGCTCCGGACGACATCGCGGCGGGCACCGATGCCGTCTTCGTCTGCACGGCCGATGATCGCAGCGTGCTGGACGTCGCGGCGCCCGAAGGCACGGCTCGGCCGAAATGGGCGGACACGGTCGTGGCCGTCATGTCGACCGTGTCCGCGGACACCCTGACGCAACTGCACCGGCTCTACCGTGACCGACTGGTCGCGGCACCTATTCTCGGTGCGCCTCGAGCGGTTTCGGCCGGCAAGGCGACCTTCGTCATCGGCGGCGCACGCTCCGCACGGGCGGCCCTGGGGCCGGTCTGGGAGCTGTTCGCCGGGCCGATCGACACCGGCGACGACCCGGTCCGTGCGGGCGTGGTCAAACTGGTCAACAATCAGTTGCTGATGACCGGCCTGGCCGTGGTGGCCGAGGCCGCCCGCGTCGCCCGCGCGGCCGGTATCGAGGAGCAGGCGCTGGCCGACCTGTTGCGCGAATCGCCGATGGTCCCGGCGGGCGTGCACAACCGGATCGACGGCCTGTTCGACCCCGGACACGACGGCTGGTTCACCACCATGCTCGGAGCGAAGGATCTCGGTCACGCCCTCGACCTCGTCCCGGACGACTACCAGCTTCCGCTGACCCGGGCCGCCCGCGAGGCGTATCTGCGCGTCGCGCGGGACGGCTGGGACACAGCCGACCTGACCGCGATCGTCGAACTCGGCCGGCCGGCCGGCGGCGGACCTCAGTCGGCGAGCGCTCGCTGACGCAGGCCCGCGAGCGTCTTGGACAGCAGCCGGGAGACCTGCATCTGCGATACGCCGATCCGCTCGGCGATCTCGGTTTGGGTGAGATTCTCGAAGAACCTCAGCCGCAACACCATTCGCTCCCGGTCCGGGAGTTCACGCAGCAGCGGGCCGATCGCGAGCGAGTCCTCGGTCAGCTGGTAACCGTCGTCCTCGTCGCCGAGTTCCGCGATGACCCGGGCGGTGCTGGGCTCCTGATCGGCGTCGCTCGGTGAATTATCGATCGAGTCGGCGCTGTAGGCGTTCGCGGCCAGCAGGGCCTGGGTCATCTCGAACCGGTCCACGTCCAGCTCGGCGGCCAGTTCGGTGACGGTGGGCATCCGGTGCAGCCGCTGCGCCAGGCGTTCGGTCGCGGGCCCGATGGCGGCCTGGAGTTCCTTGGCCGGGCGCGGTACCCGCACCATCCAGGTGTGGTCCCGGAAGTGACGGCGAACCTCCCCCATGATCGTGGGTACCGCGAAGGACATGAACGTACTCTGCCGCGACGGGTCGAAACGATCCACCGCCAGGACGACGCCCAGTGACGCGATCTGGAACAGATCCTCGAAGGCCTCCCCCCGCCGGCTGTAGCGGCGCGCGATATGGTCGGCCAGCGGCAGGCAGCGGTCCACAATCTCCTTGCGTAGCCGGGCGCGTTCGGGATCGTTCTCGGATAGTGCGGCCAGTTTCTCGAACCAGGGCTCGAGATCGTCGTAACTGTCGCGGCCTCGATTCGAGCGTGACGCGGACGTCGCCCCGGTGGTGACGTGCGAGGTCATGAGGTGCCTCTCCAGCGGCCAGGTCGTCGCGCGCCGAACGCTGGAGATTCAACGTCGGCGCATCGAGTAGGCCGCGGCCCCCAGTATTGCTCGAGCCGGCGCACCCGGTCAGTGCGCAATACGAAGTGCCCGGTCCGAAACGCGAAGAGGCTGGTCAGCGAGGGTGGCGAGATCGGTTCCGGCAGCGGTGCCAGAGCGTCCGGCACGCCCAACCGGGACACAGTTCGGCGCCCGGTGTCGCACCGGGCGCCGGAAGGGTGCAGGAGGCTGCGCGCGAAGCCTCAGGAGACCGTGACGGGGTGGTGAATATCCTTGTCCGAGACGATTTTCCGGGTCGGTCCGGTCCCCAGGGCGGTGGCGCCGGCGTCGATGATCGGGGTCTCGTCACCGCGGATCGCGCGTTCGCAGCGGCGGGCCAGATCGTGTCGGTCATCACCCGCGGGTTCAGCCGGCAGCAGAGTCAGTTCGGCGACCACGCCGCGCGAGTGCAGCACCCGGGCGACCGAGTCCAGGAAGGTGTCCACGCCGACGAAACCGGGCACGGTGGACAGCTCACCGGGTCGATCCAGATACCGTCTCCGGATCGGCTGTACGGCCGTGCCGGTGTCCACCGCGGCCTGGAAGAGCGCAGGGCGCATACGGCCGTGCGCCCGGCCGCACCAGGTGGTGCCCTCGGGGAACATCCCGACGTGCTCACCCCCCGACAGCCGCGCGGCGATGGACCCGATCACGTCCGGCAGTCCGCGCAACCGTTCCCGCTCGATCGGGATGACCCGCATCAGTCGCGCGAGACGGCCGAGTACCGGCCACTCGATCAGATCCGCACGAGCCACGAAGCCCATCGGCTGAACCGCGGCCAGCGCCAGCACATCGGTCCAGCCGACATGCCCGGCCACGATCAGCAGCGCCGGGTCGGCGGGCGACTCACTCGGCTCGCAGGTCGCGCCACGCTCGTCGACGACCCGCAATCCGAGTCCGCAACAACGCAATACGGCACGCGCGTAGCGACGGTGCAGGGTGCGCCGGCGACTGCGCGGCGTGGCCAGGTTGACCACCGGGAAGGCGAACAGCAGACCGAACGCACCCATCACCCGCGCGGCGACGCGCAGCGACCCGCCCTCGGCGACGGTCTCGACGCAGCCGGGTTCACACGGACTCGACGGCATCCAGGCGTGCACCGCTTCCGCGGGCGGGCACGATAACGCTGCGGATCCCGGAGATACCAACGCGGACATCGAATTTCACCGTCCATCCATGACCGAGGCCGCCGACTGTAAGCGCTCCAGGTACCGGCGGTTGATGGTGTCCAGGCCGAGCAGGACCACGAAGTCCGCGACGGCGAAATCCGGGTCGTGCGCGGGCTGGCCGCAGATGTCCGCGCCCAGGCGCAGGTATCCGCGCAGCAGCGGCGGAAGTTTCGGCCGCGCGGGCGGTTCCAGTTCGTCCAGCGTGCGGCCGTCGACCACGACCGGATTCAGCGGGCGCGCCCACCGGGCCGGATCGCCACCGTGCTTGGCCAGCACCAGGTCTCGCACTCCGCGCACATTCGCGCCGACGGGATCGCCGGGCGCGTCCTGCATGGGCACCGACGCGCAACCCATCACCCAGTCGTAGCCGGTGAGCTGGATGTAGTGCAGGATGCCCGCCCACATCAGCGTCACCACCGAGCCGTTGCGGTGGTCGGGCACCACGCAGGCCCGGCCCATCTCCACGACCCGCTGACCTTCGGGATCCATTGCGCTCAGGTCGAATTCGGTGGCGGTGTAGTAACCGCCCGCCGCGGCGACCTTGTGCGGCGGCAGCATCCGATAGCAGCCCACGAACTGATCGGTCAGCTCGTCGCGCACGAGCAGGTGGTCGCAGTGGTCGTCGAACGAGTCCGCGTCCAGGCCGTCGGCGCGCTCGGGGATGCGGAATCCGGGTTCCCCGGCGAAGACCTGGTAGCGCAGCCGCTGTGCGGCGATGCGGTGCTCGGCGTCGGAGGACACCACCAGCGAGTACTGTGGGCGGCCGTCCCCGGCGGCCGCGCCGTGCACCGGCGCGGAGGAAGCCGCGGCGGGTGCGGACTCGGGTGAGAGCAGGGCGGGGTCTGACACTGCCTTTGTCGCCATGATCCGATGAAGCCAGCTCGAATCGGCCCCTGAGCATCCGCTGAGTGTCGCCCCGATGCCAGTCCGGTGAACGAGACGAGCATCACACCCGACGTTAACCGCGAGGTTGTGTCCAGTTCGCCCGCGATTGCCGAACGGGTCGCAACCGAGGCGAATCCGCCATCCCCCATATCCTGTCAACTCTCGATCGTGTCCGCGAAACCGGGCTCGCCGATCCGGCGGGTATTGCTCCGCAGAATCTCGGTGACTCGCTCGACCCAGTCCGCGATGGCGGCCCACTCCTCGGCGCTGTACCGACCCGTCAGTCCGGCCATGTCCTGCCCGTAGGGCCCGAACACCGCGGCCAGCAACGCATCGACGCGGCTGTTCGGAACCAACTCGACCAGCACCTTGCGCCGATCGCCCGGGTCGCGAGTGCGGCGGGCGTACCCGGCCTTTTCCAAGCGATCGACCAGTCCGGTGACCGCCCCGGTGGTCAGCCCGGTGCGTTCGGCGATCACCCCCGCGCTGACCGGCCCGAGGGCCGACAGCAGATCCATGCATTTGCGTTCGGATGCGCTGAGCCCCAACAGTTTTCCGGTCGCCTCGTGAAAGTTGACCATCGCCGCCGCGAATTCGCGGCCCAGCAGCGTGTGGTCCTGCGGCACTTGCGTCATGGTCCGATCATATCTTAGCTTTTAACTATCTTGGCAACTAAGATACTTGCCAGCTGAACTGATACCAGGGGGAATCGAACCCATGCCCCAACCCGATAAACGCACCAAGGCGACCTGGCTCGCGATCACCGTCGCGAATCTCGCCGCGGATATGTTGCTGCCGACGCTGATCTACCTCGCGCTCGCACCGACCGGGCTGTCCGCCGCGCTACGCCTGACCGTCGGTGGAATTCTGCTCGGCGCCAAGGCGTTCGGCGGGCGCATCGAAACCGGCGAATTTCGTTGGCGGACGGCACTTCTCGCTACCACGATCCCGCTCATCGCCCTCTTCGGCTGCCATCTGGCCGGTGGCGACGACCGGATCTCGATGGTCGCGGGCGCGATCGCGGGCGCGGTGGCCGCCGCGGCCGATCTGGCATTCACCCGGCTGCGCAGCGCGTCGCGCCTCCCGATCGATACTTTCGCGGTCATCGTGCTGGCCGAGGTCGTGACCAGCGTCGTGGTCACCTCGATGAGCGGTGACGCCCGATTCGTCCTGGCTCGCGGCTCGTTCTACCTCGCCGTCGCCGGACTGGTCATCCTGGGGTCGACCTGGACCGATCGGCCGATGATGCAAGTGGCGCTCGAGCCCGTTGCCACGAAAGGTGACCCGCTGCGCACCGCGGCCTACGACCGGCTCTGGGTGAGCTCCGCCCGGTTCCGCACGACCTATCGCGCGATCAACGGTTCGCTGGGCGTTGTCCTGCTGGCCGACGCGGCGCTGCGGATCGTCGTGATCTACAGCTTCACATCCGGGCAGATCGCACAATCCGGACTCGTATCCCAATTGCCTTTCGCCGCATTGATCCTCGCGTGGTTCGCGATCAATCGAGGACTGGTGGTACCGCGCGCCCGCCGCATGCTGGACGCCGAATGTGATGTGATCCGACCTTCGGAAAAGGAGCTTTTGCAGGAAGCGGATGCTTCATATACTCGGGTGTCGCCGACCGTCCGGTCGGCCGGGTGAAAAGGGATTAATAAGACATGAAACGTGTTTTCGCAAGCGCCGCAGTGACTCTCGCCCTCGTGGCGGGTGGCAGCACCGTCGCCGCGACCACCGCGGGCGCGCAGACGATGCCGGCTCCGATCGCCGCCACCGGCTCCGCCGACGGCGCGGGCACTACCGGCATCCTGCAGACACTGCTCGCGGGTAAGGTCGGCTGCCTGCTGGGCAGCCTGCTCGGGACCAAGCTGCCCAACTGCTGATCCACCCGAAACACATCGCTCGAAAACGTTCGAGCACAGCGTGATTCGCGCCCGTCCGGCGATATCCGGGCGGGCGCGACGGCTGTCCGGGACAATCACCCCGGGATGTCACCAACGCCGCACGGTCGCCTGCGAATGCGACCGGATCGCCTCGGATTCCTCCTCGGGCACGTAAACCGACTGCACCGCAACACGTCCCGGGCCGACCAGCCGCAACCAGATGCTGCGATAGCTGAAACTGCGCCACCACCCCAGCCCGCGGGTGTGCGGATACTCCAGATGCAGATGCGCGGTCACCGACAGATCCCGGTACAGCAGCGCGGACGGCTTGACCAGCAGACTCTGCCCCGGAACGAGATCGCGGATGAAAGTATTGCCCGGCGCGTGCAGCAACAACAGCCCGGGACCGGTCTGGGCGCTGAAGATATCGCCGAACATGCCCAGCGGGTAGTGCGTCTTGCGGTCGTCGCCGCTGCCGGTGACGAACCAGACGTTGTTGTTGGACCAGTCGTAGGAGATGTTGCCGCCGGCCGCCAGGAATCGGTGCTCGCGCACCCACATCTGCTGACCGTGCGCCAGCGGCAGTACCACGATATCCCCGGCGTGCGTACCGGACAGCGCGATATGTCCGGGCCCGCGACCGGTCATCATGATCAGCGGCAGCCCGCCCATCATCCGCCGCCACGCGCCCTTGAGGCTCATCCGGTCCAACTGCGCGTTCGGATCGACCCACAGCAGGTTGTGGTGCGAGAAGTAGATCCAATCACCCTGCGCCAGAGCGAAATCCGCCGCCGGGACCAGCGTTCCCTCGATCTGGCAACGGGATTGGCCGAACTGGATCCGGGTCATATCGCGGACCGCGGGCTGTTTGGTCCAGCCCGACGCGCTCACCGCGGCCCGGATATCCACCGGCGCACCGCAATTCGGGCAGGTGCTCGCGTTCGGATCGCTCGGTTGACGACAGAACAGGCAGGTGTAGGCGTTCATCTCGGCCTACCCCGACCGGTGGTGAACGTACATCGATTGGATGCCGACCCGGCCGGGCCCGGTCATCTCGGCCAGATACATCCGGCCGAACAAGCCGACCTTGATGTTCTGCGGTACCGCCTGCATCTGCACGGACGCGTCCTTGTAGAGGAATCCGCCCGGCTCGACCAGGATCTTCTCGCCCGGACGCAGATTCCGTTCGAAGACGTTGCCGTACCCGTGCAGCATCAGCAGCCCCGGATAGCCCTGGGTGATGAAGCGGTCCATGTACATTCCGTTGCCGCCGTGCAGGATATTGGCCAGTCCCTTGATCCGCACGAACGAATAGTTGATGCTGCCCGAGGCGAGCAGGAACGCGTGCTCGCGCACATCGAGTTCCATCCCCGGATGCATCGGCAGCACCACCAGCTCGCCGGGCGAATCCCGGGAGAACGCGATCCGGCCCGGCCCCTGCGACACGGTGATGACGTGCGGCATTCCGGCCAGCGAACGTTTCACCCCGCCACCGGTATTGAGCGCGAAGATCGGGACGGTCTCGTCCTTCCAGAGCATCACGTGATGCTCGTAGTAGACCTGATCGCCCGGCCCGAGCGCGATCTCGGCTACCGGGACCAGCTCACCCTCGACCTGACACACGCTGCCGCCGAACCGGAATTCGGTCATATCGCGCAGTCGCGGCGCCTCCCGCCAGCCCGAATCGCTGACCTTGTTCGCCTCGTCCAGCGGCGCACCGCAACTGGGGCAGGTATGCCCCGTGCCGGGCGGTGTCTGCACCCCGCACCAGTCGCACTGCAGCTTGTCCACAGCCGAATCCTCCCCGTGCGCAACCGGTCCGCGACCGTTCGTCGAAACGAGTAGAAGGTAGCACCCGGCCGGGGATCATTCGAGTGCGTTATTCCGAATTCGGATCCCGTTCCGGCAGCGGCCGCTCGACGACGACCGGACGTCCCAGCGGATTGCGCACCCGGCGCTTGGCGGCCTGATAGACCAGGATCGTCTCGGCCGCGACCACATCCCAGGCGAAGTCGGCGGTCAGCCGCTCCCGCGCGGCAAAGGCGCGATCCTGCGCGGCCCGGGGATCATCCAGCACCGCGCACGCGGCCTCGACCAGGCCGGATACATCGGCGGGTGCGAACGAAGCACCCGTGACGCCGTCCACCACCAGCTCACCGAGCCCGCCCGCGGTCGAGGTGACCAGCGGTATCCCCGCCGCGGCGGCCTCGAGCGCGACGATGCCGAAAGGTTCGTAGCGGCTGGGCAATACGACCGCGTCGGCGCCGTGCAGCCAGCCCAGCAACTCCTCGTGGTCGAGACGGCCGACGAAATTGACCGCCCGCGCCACCCGGTGCACCCGGGCACGCTCGCGCAGCCATTCGAACTGGGTGCCCACACCGGCGACGGTCAGCGTCGTCCCGGGATGTACGCGCCTGATCCGGGGTAGCGCCGCGATCGCGTCCTGCACGCCCTTCTCGTATTCCAGCCGCCCCACGTACAACAGCCGCGGCGGACCCGAGCGCGGCAGCCGGGCGCGAAAAGGCCAGGCCCCCACGTCGATTCCGTTGCGGATCACCCGCAGCGGCACCCGCTCGGGGTGATAGAGCCGCTCCACCTCGTCCTGCATCGAGGCCGAACACGTGATGAGCGCGTCGGATTCGTTGGCCAGCCACCACTCCACCGAGTGCACCTGCCGGTTGACCCGGCCCGACACCCAGCCGCTGTGCCGCCCGGCCTCGGTGGCGTGAATGGTGGAAACCAGTGGTACGTCGAAGTATTCGGCCAGTGCGATGGCCGGATGCGCGACCAGCCAGTCGTGCGCGTGCACCACATCGGGCGTCCAGCCCTCGGCGATGCCCGGCTTGCTCAGCGCCACGCCCGCGCGCACCATCGCGTGCCCCATCGCGAGGGTCCAGGCGAGCATGTCCTCGCCGAAGTCGAACGCGGGGGGATCCTCCGCGACCGCGACGACCAGCACCCGGTCCTCGATATAGGTGTGCGTGGGGTGGGTGGAGGCGTCGGTGCCCATCGGACGGCGGGCCAGCACGACGACCTCGTGCCCGGCGGCGGCCAATTCGGTGGCCAGGTGATGGACGTGCCGCCCCAGGCCGCCGACCACGACCGGTGGGTATTCCCACGACACCATCAAGATCTTCATGCTGGTCCTCTGTGTTGGGTGTGATCGCCCGCCGAGGGGACCACCGGCGCCGCAGGGCCCAGCCGCCGCGCGTCCAACGCGGGAAAGAGTCCGTCGGCCGCGTACCATCCTGCCGCCAGATCCCGTGCCTTGGCCAGTTGTCCGGCCAGGGCAGCCGCGGCGATCTCCCGCACCGCGTGCGAATGCCGGTGCGCGCGATCGCGGGCATATCCGGCGGCGGAATCCTTGCTGACCATGAACGCCCAGTCGCTCGACACCGCCAGCACGACCTCGCGCAGCAGCTGATCGGCGATCGGATCGCGCAATTGCGCACCGCCCGCCTCGGCGCGCAGCTTGTCCAGCGTGTCCAGGGTGAAACGGACGATCTCGGCGTTCAGCTCGACCAGATCGCGCACCTGGTCCCCGGCCCAGACCCGCCAATCCTTGCCCGAACCCCAGGACGAGTCCGCGAGCTGAACCGGCTCTCCCACGTACCCCTTCGCGCGGGCGCCGGCCAGCGTGCCGACCTCGACCCCGGCCTCGGGCAGTGCGCGCAGCACTTGTTCGAGCCACTGCGGACCCTCGTGCCACCAGTGCCCGAACAGTTCGGTGTCGAACGCGGCCACCACCAGCGCCGGCCGCCCGATCCGGGCGGATTCGGCGATCAGGCGCTCGCGCACGGTCGTCACGAAGTCGGCCACGTCGCGGCGCACCGCCGCGGCCGCGAGTTCCGGATCGTAGGGGGCCTTGTCCGGGCCCTCGACCTGCTTGCCGGTGACCCGCGCGGGTTTGAGGCCGGTGGCGTGGTCGTAATGGTGGAAGTCGCGGTAGGCGCCGTGCCCGGGATATCCCGATTTCGGCGACCACACCCGATAACTCACCTGCAGGTCCCGGCCGAATGCCAGGACGTCCGAATCGCGCACCGGCCGCCCCAGGGTGGTGTCACCGCGCAAGGCGGGACCGTCGACCATGAAGTGCGTCACGCCCGCGGCGGCGTATTCCGCTTCCATTCCCGGGGTGAAACCGCATTCGGGAGCCCAGATACCCGCGGGAGTGTGGCCCCAGCGGTGCCGGGCGTCGGCCAGTCCCTCGGCGAGTTCGAAGGTGCGCAGCCGCCGATCCAGCAGCGGCTGGAACGGGTGGGCCAGCGGCCCGCCGAGCAGTTCGATCGCGCCGGCATCGATCAGCTCCCGCCACACCGGCGAACCGCCGTGCCGCCAGCGCTGTTCGAAATCGGCCAGCGCGGCCGCGGCCAGGCCGTGCTCGTGGCGCCCGAGCGCGACGTTCCCGGCCATCGCGGCCTCGTCGGCGCGCAACTGCCAGTTGCCGAGCCAGTGGTGCATACCGGCCAGCGCGTGCGGATCGTCCAGCTGGGCGGCGAGCACCGGCGTGATGCCCAGGCTCAGCAGATTCGAACGGCCTTCGGCGGCAAGGTTTCTCAATACCCGCGCCACGGGAAGATAGGACGCGGCCCAGGACTGGTAGAGCCACTCCTCCCCCACCGGCCAGCGCCCGTGATGGGCCAGCCACGGCAGATGCGAGTGCAGCACCAGGGTGAACTGTCCCGGCACGGACCGTGCCTGCGCGCCGGATGCGCCGGTCACGGCTTCACCGCGATCGCGACCAGGTCCAGGCTCGCGTCGATGCGCGGATCCCACACTCCGCCAACGCCTTCCGGCCCGGCGCCCGCCGGGGCGACGTCCATTGCGAAATCCTCGCTGCGAACCGCGGCGACGTCGGCGGCCAGGTCGGCGGGCCAGGGCTGCCCGGCCAGGGCGCGCTCGATCTGCGCGTCGATGATCGATCCGCCCCATTTATCGTCCAGCGCAACGATTTCCGGCCCATGGTGCACGCCGGTCATCACCTCGACGCGAAAACCCGCCGCCACCAACAGTTCCGCCATCTCCGCGGCGTTCAGCTCGCGAGTGTGGAAGGGGTTCAGCGGCGTATCGCGGCCGGGCGAGAAGGTGATCCGGTTCGGCGTGCTGATCAGCAGCTCACCGCCGGGACGCAACACCCGCAGACATTCGCGCAGGAACTGCGCCTGATCCCAGAGATGTTCGATCACCTGGAAATTCACCACGACGTCGACCGAATCGTCGTCCAGCGGCAACTCGGCCAGATTCCCCTGGATCATCTCCACCCGGGGGTACGCCGCGCGCACGTGCTCGACCGCGCTCGCGTCGTAGTCCAGGCCGATCACCCTGGCGGCGACATCGGCGATCATGTTCGCGCCGTAGCCCTCCCCGGACCCGGCCTCGAGCACGGTGCGGCCGGCGCAGCGCGAAAGCAGTCGCAGGTAGGCGATCTCGTGCCGGCGGAACCAGTAGTTCTCCTCCGGGATACCCGGCACGGTCCGCTCACCGGTCAGCGGTAACGGGTCCACCGCGCTGGCTTCCGCAGCAGAGAAAACGGCCTCACTCATCCGACAGACGTTAGCGGTCGCCTGTATCACACCGACGCGCGGAGGTGGCGATGGAGAACATCACACCGTAAGTTACCCATGAGTAACTTAACGTAGGGTAATCTCCCGAAACGAGCTACTTCCGTGGACGTACGGCCCTCGTGCGACCCCACTTTCACGTGTCCACCAGAACAGGAGGTCGACGAAGACCAATGCCGAACATCGTCGTACTGATCAAGCAGGTTCCCGACACCTGGTCCGAGCGCAAGCTGACCGATGGCGACTACACCCTCGACCGCGAGGCCGCCGACGCCATCCTGGACGAGATCAACGAGCGGGCCGTCGAAGAGGCCCTGCTGATCAAGGAAGCGCAGGGCGGCGAGGTGACGGTCCTGGCCATGGGCCCCGAGCGTGCCACCGAGGCCATCCGCAAGGCGCTGTCCATGGGCGCCGACAAGGCGATCCACGTCAAGGACGACGCGATCCACGGCTCCGATGCCGTGCAGACCGCGTACGTGCTGGCCGCCGCACTGGGCCAGGTCGAGGGTGTGGAACTGGTCATCGCCGGTAACGAGGCCACCGACGGCCGCAGCGGCGCGGTGCCCGCGATCATCGCCGAATACATCGGCATCCCCCAGCTGACGCACCTGCGCAAGCTGACCGTCGACGGCGACAAGATCACCGGCGAGCGCGAGACCGACGAGGGCGTGTTCAAGCTCGAGGCGAACCTGCCCGCCATCGTCTCGGTCACCGAGAAGATCAACGAGCCGCGTTTCCCCTCCTTCAAGGGCATCATGGCCGCGAAGAAGAAGGAAGTGCAGACCTTCACCCTGGCCGACCTCGGCGTGGATCCGGCCACCGTCGGCGTCGCCAACGCGGGTTCCGCGGTCTCCGGAGTCACCCCCAAGCCGCCGCGCACGGCGGGCGAGAAGATCGTCGACGAGGGTGAGGGCGGCAACCAGATCTCCGCCTACCTGGTCGGCCAGAAGATCATCTGACGCTGCGCCCTCTGCGGCATGAGCGGGGGCCTGCGTGGTGACGCTTCGCTACCGCCTCCGGCCCTGACCGCTCATGCCGACCCCGAGCAACCCCCAGGAGAAGAGAACAATGGCAGAAGTACTCGTGCTCGTGGAGCACGCCGAAGGCGCGGTCAAGAAGGTCAGCGCCGAACTCCTCACCGCCGCCCGCGCACTGGGCACCCCGGCCGCGGTCGTGCTGGGCCCGGCCGGAACCGGTGACAAACTCGCCGACGCGCTCGCCGCGGCCGGTGCGGAGAAGATCTACGTCGCCGAATCCGATGACGCCGACGGCTTCCTGGTCACCCCGAAGGTCGACGTGCTGGCCGGGCTGAGCGAATCGGCCGCGCCGGCCGCGATCCTGGTCGCCGCCTCCGCCGAGGGCAAGGAGGTGTCGGGTCGCCTGGCCGCCCGCATCGGCTCCGGTCTGCTGGTCGACGTCATCGACGTCAAGTCCGACGGCACCGTCGTGCACTCCATCTTCGGTGGCGCGTTCACCGTGGACGCCAAGGCCACCGGCGACGTGCCGGTGATCTCGGTGCGCCCGGGCGCGGTCGAGGCCGTCCCGCAGGCCGGCGCCGGCGAGAAGGTGTCCGTCGAGGTTCCCGCGCCGGAAGAGGGCGTCACCAAGGTGACCTCCCGCGAGCCCGTGGTCGGCGGCGACCG
>CBJNFW010000175.1:0-18442 GCA_966435935.1 uncultured Nocardia sp. | reverse complement strand
AGTTCACCGGCTTGGCGATGCGAACGTAGATGCCCATCCAGATCAGCAGCGCGGTCAACCAGAATGTCATGCCGCTTCCCCTCGCGAATTTCCCTGTGCGCCTGCGTAATCGACTGCCGCGCTCGCCATGGGCGACGCCCGTCCGAGCCGCGCGCCGCCACGGAGGTCGCCTCGGCGCGCGTCCGGGTGACCGGATGGCTCGCCGGTCACCGACAGCATGCGGGTGAACTCTTTCCCGTGGCACGGGCCGATACGGCACCGCGGCATGTCCACGGAGGTTCGTGACGACCACGCCCGGTGCGTGCTGATCCGTTGCGCCACAGGACGACCCGTCATCGCAGCGTTCGTCGTGTCCGGGGCCCACTCGAGCTGGGCCCCACCGCGCACGTCGCCGCCACCCGGTGTGCCCGCGCGTGCTGTCCGCTCGGGGATCCGCGCGTTCATCCCAGAGCCTCGTCGAAGCGCAGGACCGAGACGCCCGCACCGCGATTGTGGAATACGCGCAGACGTGTCATCAGCATGTTGGCGAAGGTCTCGGCTTCCCATTCGGCCTGCTCGTCCTCACCGTCGTCGACGATCTGCTGATGCGAGCGCTGGCTGAGCATGTACGCGATGAGATCGTCGCTGGCCTCGAGGGTGACCTCGGTGGCCGCCTCGCCCGGATGATCGAAGATGATGTGCCCCAACTCGTGTGCGAGGGTGTGCTCGCGGCCCGGCAGCGCCGAGGCCAGCACGATGACGTCCTTCTCCGGATAACTCCGTCGCTGACCACACACCCCGGGTCCGAGCTGGGCACTGGCGATCTCGATCGGGCGGCGGCGTTCGGCCGAGACGGCCAGGACCACCTCGTCCAGATCGGTCGCGTCGAAATCGGCTGCCACCGCGCATACCGCGTCCACCGCGGCCGCGACGCGGCGATACGAACGGCCGCTCTGGGTACGACTCCCGGTCATGACCTCAACCCCCTATGCCCGAGGTCCGAAGAATTCCGCGCGTGCGGCGTCGATGCGCGCCTGCGCGGCCGAAGCGCTCTGGAAACTGATCGCGCCGGATGCGGCCGCCGCCAGGGCCATCGCGACCAGACCGCCGAGAACGGTCAGCACCGCGGGCTTGGGCAGTGCGGAGTTCGCCGAAGTCGGGCGCACATCGGGATTCGGCTGGGCCTGCGACGCGGGCGCCGGGGAGGCGGCCGGCGGCGCGGCGGGCGCTGGGGCCGGCGCGGCTGGGGCCGCGGCGGGGTCCGCCGCGCCTGGAAGCGGGACCGAGGGATCCGGGGCCCCGCCCCCACCGGGGGTGGGCGGTACGGCCAGCGGCGCGGAGGGCGCCGGCGGGGACGGCGGCGGTTGCAACAGCAGCAGGAGCAGCAGTGGCGAGGCGGCAGCGGCCGAACCGAGCGCGGCCGAACCGGTCAGCGCGGAACCCGTTCCGGCCAGCCCTGCCAAAGCGGAACCCGTTGCGGCAGAACCAGTTCCGAGGATGGCAGCCAGCGCCGGGCCGACGGCGGAACCGGTTCCGAGCAGCGCCGCGCCGGTGGCCGCACCCGCGGAACCGACTGCGGCGGAACCGGTTCCGAGCAACGTCGCCAAGAGCACGGTGGCGGCGGATCCGGTTCCGGCGAGTGCCGAACCGGTACCCGCGGCGGCGGAACCCACTGCGGCGGAACCGGTTGCGCCGAGCCCGACGCCCGCGCCCGCGGCGGCCGACCCGGTGCCGGCCAGGGCCGAACCGGTACCCGCGGCGGCCGAGCCGACGGCCGCGGAGCCGGTACCGGCCAGCGCCACGGCAGGGCCCGCCGCAGCCGATCCGGCCGCGGCCGACCCGGTGCCGAGCAGACCCAGCAGCCCCGCCAGGCCTTCGATTCCGGCGGCCGGAGCGGGCCTGACGGGCAGGCCCGGTGCCGGGCGAGTGGCGTGCGCGGGCGTGGAACCCGCGGCGGAATTCCGCTGCGGCGACTGCCGCACAGGTACGCCGGACTGTGCCGTCGACCGGCCCGGGATCTGGAGGGGAATGCCCTGGTCGGGATCGGGCGCACTATCCGGCCGCACCGCGTTGCCGGGGTTCGTGGAGTTGCCCGGCGGCACCGGATCACCCGGCTTCGGCGAGTTGCCCGGCCGCACAGCGGAGCCCGGCGTCAAGATGTTGCCCGGAGAGAACGGGTTGCCCGGCCCGATCGGACCGACCGGCGTCAGCGGATTGCCGAGTTTCAGCGGATTGCCCGGTTTCGCAGGGCTGTTCGGCGTCGCCGGAGTGCACTGAGGACAGAGCGGGGCGGGCTGCGCTTGGGCGGCGAACGCCCCCAGTAGCCCGTAACCGGCAGCCAACCCGGTCACGGTCAGGACGCGCAGAATGCGACCTATGGCCATGCGCTTGCCTTCCCCTCATCATCTTCAGCGCAGATCTGTACCCGGTCGCGGATCATCCGGGAGTTGAACGGATGCCGATCATCATAACTGCGGGTTGTTTGCTCGCGCAGTCGGATGATGTGAGACATCCCACTCGTGCGGTCGGCACACATGGTCCGCGGACGTCACGTTCCACGGTCGGCGACGACCTCGGCGGTGAACGCGATCCGGCGATGTGCACGCTCTCGCAGGTGCGCGGGTCGCACGATCATCGCAACGCGCACAGGGGTATTCGGTGCCGAACCGGGCCGGATCGGGCGCGCGGGAAGCTCACGCGATCCGGTCCGTCCGCATCGTCCCGGGCTCGGTGCCCCGGGACCGCACGCGTGATTCAGGCGCCGTAGACGGCCTCCGGCGGCGTCGATCCGGCAATCAGCTCGCGCACCGCCGCGCCGACCTCCGCCGGTTCCCAGCGCGCGCCGCGATCGACCGGAACACCGTGCCGCCAGCCGTCCGCGAGCGCGACCTTACCGCCCTCGACCTCGAACATCCGGCCCGTCACACCAGCCGAATCGGCGCTGCCCAACCAGACCACCAGCGGTGAGACGTTCTCCGGGGCCATGGCGTCGAACCCGTCCTCGGGTTTGGCCATCATGTCCGCGAACACCGTCTCGGTCATCCGGGTGCGCGCGGAAGGGGCGATCGCGTTGACGGTGACGCCGTAACGCCCGAATTCGGCCGACGCGGTGATGGTCAACGCGGCGATACCGGCCTTGGCCGCGGCGTAGTTGCCCTGCCCGACGCTGCCCTGCAGGCCCGCGCCGGAGCTGGTGTTGATGATGCGCGCGTCCACGGCGTTGCCCGCCTTGGACTCCCCGCGCCAGTACTCCGCGGCGTGCCGCATGGTCGCGAAGTGGCCCTTGAGGTGCACCCGCACGACCGCGTCCCACTCCTGCTCGGACAGGTTCACCAGCATCCGGTCCCGGACGATTCCGGCGTTGTTGACCAGCACGTCCAGCCGGCCGAAGGTCTCCACTGCCTGCGTGATCAGGCGCTTCGCCCCCGCCCAGTCGGCGACGTCGTCGCCGTTGACCACGGCCTTGCCGCCCAGTTCCAGGATCTCCTCCACGACCTGCGCGGCCGGGGAATCGGTGCGCGGCGTGCCGTCGAGTTCCGCGCCGATATCGTTGACCACCACATTCGCCCCGGCGGCCGCGAAGGCCAGCGCGTGCGCCCGGCCCAGGCCGCCGCCGGCCCCGGTCACGATGACGGTGCGTCCGGCGCAGAGCTTGTCTCGGTCAGCCATCTCTTCTGCTCTCATTTCCGTTGTGGTGCAGTGTATTTCAGCGCGGAGCCGCAGCCGGCTCGTTGACGGTCGCGGCATCGAGGAAGGCCGGGCGCTCACCGCCGCCGTGCGCGAGCAGGGTGCCGCCGGTGACGTAGGAGGCCAGCGGCGAGGCCAGGAACAGCGCGCACCGGCCGATCTCCTCGGGCGCGGCCAGGCGCCCCAGCGGCACCGTCGCGCCGACCGCGTCGATTCCGTCCTGATCGCCGTAGTGCAGATGACTGCTCTCGGTGTGAACCATGCCCACGATCACCGAATTGATCCGCACCTTCGGCGCCCATTCGACGGCCAGCGAGGAAACCAGGCTGTCGACCCCGGCCTTGGCCGCGCCGTAGGCCGCGCTGCCGGGCGAGGGCCGATGCCCGCTGACGCTGGAGACCATCACGATCGAACCGCCCTCCGGCTGCTTCTGCATGACCGCATTGGCAGCCTGCGAAACCAGAAGCGGGGCAAGCAGATTCAGCTCGACGATCTTGGCGTGGAAGTTCTTGCTGGCCGTCGCCGCCGGGGCGAACGGTGCGCCACCGGCGTTGTTGACGACATGATCCAGCCGGCCGTGGCGGGCCACGATCGCATCGACGAGCGCGGTCACCGCATCGCCGTCGCGCACGTCGCAGGGCAGATATTCGGCCGCGCGGCCCGAACTCTCGACCGGGGATTCGGCGGGACGGCGCGCGCAGGTAACCACGGTCGCCCCGGCGTCCAGGAAGACCCGGCTGATCCCGGCGCCCACGCCCCGCACGCCGCCGGTCACGAGAACTACGGATCCGGAGAGGTCCACTTCTATTGCCACCGTGATAACCTACCAAGCACTTGCTTGCTTTGCCAACGATGGGACTCGAGATGGGGATCAACCGTCACACCGAATCCGACGGCGTCGAGGTCGTCACCGTCGACTACCCGCCGGTCAATGCCCTGCCGTCCGACGGCTGGTTCGCCCTCGCCGACGCGATCCGCGAGGCCGGGCGCGCCCCCGAGACCCGGGTGGTGGTGCTGCGCGCGGAGGGCCGCGGGTTCAACGCGGGCGTGGATATCAAGGAGATGAACGCCGATTCCGGGCACACCGCGCTGATCCGCGCCAATCACGGCTGCTTCGAGGCATTCGGGGCCGTCTACGACTGCCAGGTCCCCGTCGTCACCGCGGTCAACGGCTTCTGCCTCGGCGGCGGTATCGGCCTGGTCGGCAACTCCGATGTCATCGTCGCCTCCGATGACGCCACTTTCGGCCTGCCCGAGGTGGATCGCGGTGCGCTCGGCGCGGCCACCCATCTCGCGCGCCTGGTCCCCCAGCATCTGATGCGCACGATGTTCTTCACCGCGGGCAAGCTCACCGCGCAGCAGCTGCACCACTTCGGCTCCGTGTACCAGGTGGTGCCGCGGGCCGAACTCGACGCTGCCGCGCTGGAAGTCGCGAAGAACATCGCGAACAAGGACGGACGCGTGATCCGGGCGGCCAAGAAGGCCCTCAACGGGATCGACGTCCAGGACGTGCACCGCTCCTACCGTTTCGAGCAGGGTTTCACGATGGAGCTGAACCTGGCCGGCGTGGCCGACGAGATCCGGGCTCGGTTCGACGACGATCTGGCCGCACAGAAGAAGGAGAAGTAGAAGCCATGCGCGACAAGCGAATGACGCTCGACGAGGCCGTCGGCGAGCTGCGCAGCGGTATGACCGTCGGCATCGGCGGCTGGGGGTCGCGACGCAAGCCGATGGCCTTCGTGCGGGCGCTGTTGCGTTCGGACGTCACCGATCTCACCGTCGTCAGCTACGGCGGCCCGGACCTGGGCCTGCTGTGCTCGGCGGGCAAGGTGCGAAAGGCCTACTACGGCTTCGTATCCCTGGACTCCGCGCCGTTCTACGATCCGTGGTTCGCCAAGGCCCGCACCGAGGGCGCGATCACCGTCCGCGAAATGGACGAGGGCATGGTCAAATCCGGCCTGCAGGCCGCCGCGGCCCGGCTGCCGTTCCTGCCGGTGCGGGCCGGATTGGGTTCCTCGGTCATCGATTTCTGGGAGGGCGAGCTGAAGACGGTCACCTCCCCGTACCCCACCGACGGCAAGGCCGAGACCCTCGTCGCCATGCCCGCGCTGAATCTGGACGCGGCATTCTTCCACCTGGATCTGGGCGACAAGCACGGCAATGCCGCGTACACCGGCGTGGATCCGTACATGGACGATCTGTACGCCCTCGCCGCGCAGAAGCGCTACCTGTCGGTGGACCGCCTGGTGGAAACCGAGGAATTGGTGAAAACCGTTCCGCAGCAAGCACTGCTGCTCAACCGGATGATGGTCGACGGCGTGGTCGAGGCGCCCGGCGGCGCGCACTTCACCTTCTCCGGCAGCTACCGTCGCGACGAGAAGTTCCAGCGTCACTACGTCGAGGCGGCCAAGACACCCGAGTCGTGGGCCGAGTTCAAGGCTCGCTATCTGGACGTGTCCGAGGACGAATACCAGGCCGCCGTCGAGGCTTTCGCCGAGGAGCAGAAGTAATGACAGACACCAGCACAATCACGCGGGCCGAGGTCTGCGTCATCGCCGCGGCCGAAATATTCCGGGGCGCAGGCGAAATCATGGCCTCGCCGATGTCCACCATCACCACCATCGGCGCCCGGCTGGCACGGCTGACCTTCGAACCCGATCTGCTGCTGTCCGACGGCGAGGCACTGTTCTTCGCCGAGGTTCCGCCGATCGGCGGGAAGGCTCCCATCGAGGGCTGGATTCCGTTCTCGAAGGTGTTCGACGTGGTGAACTCCGGGCGTCGCCATGTGGTCATGGGTGCGAATCAGATCGACCGCCACGGCAATCAGAACCTGTCCGCGTTCGGCCCGCTGCAACAGCCGACCCGGCAGATGTTCGGCGTGCGCGGCGCTCCGGGCAACACCATCAACCACCCCACCAGCTACTTCGTCCCCCGGCACAGTAAGCGGGTGTTCTGCGACAGCGTGGACATCGTCTCCGGAATCGGTTACGACAAGGTCGATCCCGCCAATCCGGCGTACCGGTTCCACCACCTGCACCGAGTGGTGTCGAATCTGGGCGTGTTCGACTTCGGCGGGCCGGACCACACGCTGCGCGCGCTGTCGCTGCATCCGGGCGTGAGCGCCGAGGAGGTAGCGGAGAACACCTCGTTCGAGGTCGCGGGCCTGGCCGAGGCGGGCGAAACCCGGCTGCCTACCGACGAGGAACTGGACATCATCCGGAATGTGCTGGACCCCAAGGGCATTCGCGAGAAGGAGGTTCAGTCGTGACCGGGCAGCGGTTGCGCACCCCGTTGACCGAACTGGTCGGCATCGAGCACCCGATCGTGCAGACCGGCATGGGCTGGGTCGCCGGTCCGAGCCTGGTCGCGGGCACCGCCAATGCGGGCGGACTGGGCATTCTGGCGTCGGCGACGATGACCCTCGCCGAACTCGAGGAGGCGATCGCCAAGACGAAAGCCAAGACGGACAAACCCTTCGGGGTCAACATCCGCGCCGACGCCACCGACGCCGCGGACCGGATCGAGCTGATGATCCGCGAGGGCATCAAGGTGGCCTCGTTCGCGCTCGCGCCCAAGAAGGAGCTCATCGCGCGACTGAAGGACAACGGCGTGGTCGTCGTCCCGTCGATCGGCGCGGCCAAACACGCGGTGAAGGTCGCCTCCTGGGGCGCGGACGCGGTGATCGTGCAGGGCGGTGAGGGCGGCGGCCACACCGGCCCGGTCGCGACGACCCTGCTACTGCCCTCGGTCCTGGACGCCGTCGACATCCCGGTGATCGCGGGCGGCGGCTTCTTCGACGGTCGCGGCCTGGCCGCGGCCCTGTCCTACGGTGCCGCGGGCGTCGCGATGGGCACCCGCTTCCTGCTCACCCAGGACAGCAGCGTGCCCGATTCGGTGAAGCAGGAATACCTGCGCCGCGGCCTGCAGGACACGGTCGTCTCCCGCAAGGTCGACGGCATGCCGCACCGCGTGCTCAACACAGATCTCGTCGACCGCCTGGAGCATTCGGGCAGCTGGCGCGGCCTGGCCGCCGCGGTCGCCAACGCCGCGAAGTTCAAGTCCATGACCGGCATGAAGTGGTCCACGATCGTCCGCGACGGCCTCACCATGCGCAAGCAGAAGGACCTGACCTGGTCCCAGGTCATCATGGCCGCCAACACCCCCATGTTGCTCAAAGCCGGTCTGGTCGAGGGCAATACGCAGGCCGGCGTGCTGGCCGCCGGGCAGGTCACCGGCATCATCGAGGATCTGCCCACCGTGGCCGACCTGATCGAGCGCATCATCGCCGAGGCGGTCGCCCGCATCGACGCCCTCGCCGAACTGCGCAACGCGGGAAGCGCCACCCCCACAACGTGATCGGCTTCTCACGAGCCGATCACCGCAGGCCGCCCCGAACGCCTCTCACGGGGCGGCCTGCGCTTCGCGTGCCGACCGATACGCCGATACCGTTGCGGCGCAGCGGGAGCCGTCGGTCATCGCGCCACCGGACCGCTGATCACTGCCGCTGGATTCGGTGCAGTACGAGATACTGATGCGGGGTGTCCAGCGCGGCCACTAGCTCGAAGTCGAGCCCGATCTCACCGAGTTCCTCGTGGTGAATCCACTTCTGCTTGCGTTCGGGTACGCCGATCTCGTGCCGGTTCCACAGCTCGCTGAACGCGGGGTTGCGGGCCGCGACATCCGCCAACAGTGCGCTGGTCACCGGATCGTCCTCGGGCACAGGGCCGATCATGCGGCGGATGCCGCCGACGAAGAACCGCGCGAACGCGTCCCAGTCCGCCCATATCCGCGGGGCGGCCGGGTCCAGAAACAGCATGCGCAGAATGTTGTCCGAGATCTCGAAACGCTCGAAGAGTTCCCGCGCCGACCGATTGGCCGCCAGCACGTCGCTGCGGTGGTTCACGATGTAGGCCGGGCCCGGCTCCCACGATCGCATGACCAGCGACAGGAATTCGTTGACCTCCTCGCGAACGCCGGTCGGCTTGCGCGCGGCAGGAGGCCGCCTGACCAGGCCGTGCAGATAACTGGTCTCGGCCGTCGACAGTTCCAGCGCCTTCGCGAGGGCATCGAGTACCTGCGGTGACGGATTCCGTTCGCGGCCCTGCTCCAGCCGGACGTAATAGTCGGTGCTGATGGCGGCGCGCAAGGCCACCTCCTCGCGGCGCAGGCCGGGTGTCTGCCGCCGGCGGCGCTGCGGGTCGGCAGGCGGTTGCACGGCCGCTCGGCGGGCGCGAAGGAATTCCCCCAGCCTGTTCAGCACAGCGCCAATGTTAGTCCAGGTCAGACCGCCGGACCGGGTGCCGTGGGTGCGGCACTCCTAGGAGTGCTCGGCACTGGCGCCGGCGGGTCCGGTGGGGCGAGGCTGTGCAGGAGGAGAAGGCATTTGCGGGAATCGGAGGCTGTGGATCATGAGTGGGTTACGGGTCGCGATCGTGGGAGCCGGCATCGGCGGGCTCACAGCGGGAATTGCGCTGCACCGGCGTGGAATCGACGTGACGATCTACGAGAAAGCGCGCGAACTGCGGGAACTGGGCGCCGGGGTCGTGATCGGCGCCAACGGGGCCCGCGTCTACCACAGCCTGGGCCTGCTGGATTCGATCGCCGCCATCGCCGGCAAGTCCTCGACGGTGACGATGCAGACCTGGCAGGGCCAGGCGCTGCCCGGTTACCGGCCGCCGTATCCCGCCACGGAGACCTACTCCCTGCATCGGGCGGAATTTCAGAACCTGCTGGTAGCCGCGATGCCTCCCGGTACGGTCCGGCTCGGTCACGAGTGCGTGGCCGCCGCCGAGGACGACGCGGGGGTGCGAATCGACTTCGCCGATGGCAGCGCGGCGCGCGCGGACCTGCTGATCGGCGCCGACGGCATCCATTCGGCGATCCAGCCGCTGGTCGGCGCGAAGAGCGAACCGGTCAGCGAGGGGATCATGGCCTATCGCGGACTCATCCCGGCCGAGCGCCTGGACGGCGTCTACGACATGGGCCTGTGGTCGCTGTGGGTCGGGCCGGGGCAGAGCTTCCTGACCTATCCGGTCTCGGACGGGGCGTTGCTCAATCTCGTCGCGTTCGTCCCCACCGACCTGAATGTCGAGGAAAGCTGGAGTGCGCCGGGCGATGTCGCCGCCCTCGCCGCGGCATACGACGGTTGGGACCGGCAGGTTCAGGACGTCATCGCGGTCATGGACCAGACCTTCCGGTGGGGAATCTACGATCGCGAGCCCATGCGGCGCTGGTCGACCGAGCGCATCACGCTGCTGGGCGATTCGGCCCACGCGGTGACCCCACACCTCGGGCAGGGCGCGAACCAGTCCGTCGAGGATGCCATCACGCTCGCCGTACTGCTCGAAAATGCCTGCGCCGCAGACATTCCGGCGCTTCTGCGGCGCTACGAGGAGTTACGCGTCGAACGCAATCGCCAGGTCCGCGAGGGCGCCCGGGAGGCCGGACTGCTATATCGCTCGTCCGCTATGTCGCCGGAGCAGCAGGCCGAGCGGATCGTCGCCATCTACGACCGATTGCAGCTGCGAACCTACGACGCCGAGCGGGTGGCGCACCGAGCGCTCGCGGTACGAGCGTGACGCACATCACCGCCGCTGTTCCTCGATCGGGTCCTGCGAGGCAGAATGCCGACAGTAGCGCCGAGATCGACTCCAATCGCGGCCGGTAACTCGTTGGAGGATGCCATAGTTCGGTATTCGGCGTAACTTTCGTGCGATATGTTGGTCGTCGAGTACGGGCCCCCGGACGGATTGCATTCATGACGGAAACCAATTCACCGATCGTTCTGTCGGTAGTCGTTCCCGTTCTCGACGAAGCCGCGAATATTTCACGCACGTTGCGAAGTCTGGTCGCTCAGGATGCGGTCGACGAGGTGATCGTCGTGGACAACGGCAGCACGGACGGCACCGTCGAGATCGTCCGCGCTTTCCTGGCCGAGCATCCGCGGGTGCGCCTGCTGCACGAGCCGAATCGCGGTATCGCCCCTGCTCGCAACGCCGGATTCGACGCGGCGCGTGGCGAATTCGTCGCTCGCACCGATGCCGACACCATCGTCGGCCAGGACTGGGCGGCGACCGTTCGCGATTACTTCGTCGGCCACCCGGAAACCGGGGCATTGACCGGCCTGTGCACATACCACGATTCCCCGATCGGTTTCTTCCTGCAATTCGGCCAGCGGATATTGATCCGCGCCGGAAGACTGGGAGGTCAGGTCGGCAATATGTACGGGCCGAATATGGCGATACGCAAGGACGCATGGTTGAAAGTCCGTGCCGAAACCCAGACGCGACGCGACGTCATCGAAGATCTGGATCTGGCGTTATGCCTGTGCAAGAGCGGGATTCGCATCGACCAGCTGATTCACATGCGCGCCCGGACCTCGGCCCGGCGTCGCCGCGACACCCCGATCAACCGCTGGCGGTTCCATCTACTGGGCCTGCGCACCCTGCGGGACCACGGCCTGCCGGTGCAGCCCATCCATCGAATGCTCATCTCGGCCGCCTGGCTGACGCACACCATCCAGTGGCCGCTCTACCGCTTCTGGGACTTCGACCGGCGACGCTTCAGCCTGCGCCCCGGCACATCACGCCGCGCGCACCGAACCGGCCTGAGCGCGGACCGATCGCTCAGCGTGGAGTGATCTCCACCCGGTTGTCGTGGAACACCGCGCCGCCGGCGAAATCCGAATCACGTTCGGCGATGGTCGCATTCACGGTGGCGCCGTTGGTGAACTTGGCCCAGCGTCCCTTGGTGGTGGCCGCGACGCCGGGACGGACCCGATCGGAGACCTCGGCAACCGCCTCGAAGGAGCCGCGGGCGTTGGCGACCAGAACCGGTGCGCCGTCGGCGATGTCGCGGACGGCGGCGTCCTCGGGGTGGATGGCGATGCGGGGTTCGCCTGCACGACGGCGCAATTCCGGGTTCGAGCCGAACGTGGTGTTCAGAAAATAGTGCGGCGCAGCGGATATCAGCACCAGCCCGGTTCCCGGGTCGGCGGGCGGGGTGTAGCCGGGCAGCCGATCGTGCCCGGCCCGTTCGGCGAGGGTCGAGGTGAAGTTGATCTTCTCGATGGGTACCGGACGCGGCTCGATCTTGAGGAAACCCTCCGAGCGCAGGCGGTCGATGTCGTAACCCTGCAACACGACTCGGAGCAGTTCCTCGTCCGAGTCGTACAGCGCCGGTTCGGTCAGCCCCATCCGGCGTGCGAGCCTGCGGAACGTCTCGGTCGTGGACAGGCATTCACCCGGCGGCTCGACCGCCTTCTCGTTCCAGACCAGGTAGAGATTCCCGTAGGCCGCGACGAAATCCGTATGCTCGGGCTGCATGGTCGCCGGGAGCACGATATCGGCATAGTCGACGGTGTCGGTCGGAAAGTGTTCCAGCACAACGGTGAACAGGTCCTCGCGGGAGAGGCCCTCGACCACGGCGCGCTGTTCGGGGTTGGATCCCACCGGATTGGCCGCGATCACGAACAACGCCTTGACCGGCGGGTCGGACGCCTCGAGCAATCCCGCGCCCACCCGCGTCTGCGACAACGTGCGCACCGGATGCGGCAGCAGATCGAACCGCGCCAGCCCCGGCACGTCCAGCTGGAAATGCCCCGACGTCGAATAGTGCAGTCCGCCACCGCGAATCGCCCAGTCACCGGTCACCGCGGGCAGACAGGCCATGGTCCGCAGCGCCATCCCGCCACCGGCATGCCGCTGGATGCCCTGCGAAGCCCGGATCGCGGTGGGCCGGGTGCGGGCGATCCGCTCCCCCAACCCGACGATCCGCTCGACCGGCAGCCCGGTGATCCCGGCGACCCGATCGGGCGTGAATTCCATTATCCGGCTGCGGAATTCATCCCAGCCCACGGTGTGTTCGGCGAGATACCCCGCATCGTGCGCCCGCATCGACACGATGACGTTCATCAATCCGAGTGCCAGCGCGGCATCGGTACCCGGCAGCGGCGCCAGATGCTCGTCGCACCGTTCGGCGGTGCGGCTGCGCACCGGATCGATCGCCACCGTGTACGCCCCGCTGTCCTGGACGAACTTCCAGAGGTGATGCCCGGAGGTCAGCGGGTTGGTGCCCCACAGCAACACCAGTTCCGAATGCGCGAAATCCTCCGGATCCATCCCGCCGGCCGTGCCGAGCGTGTACTTCAGCCCCGCCGACCCGGCCGCCGAGCAGATCGTCGGATCGTGCAGCGAGGCCCCCAGCACATTGAACAGCCGCCGTACCGATAGCCCCTCGGTGCCCTGGACATAGCCCAGGTTCCCCGTCCCCAGGAACGGCCAGATCGCTTCTCCCCCATACTCGTCGATGATTCCGTGCAGACGTCCGGCGATCTCGTCCAGCGCCTCGTCCCAGCCGATCCGCTCGAATCGCCCCTCGCCCTTGCGACCGACCCGACGCATCGGATACCGAATCCGGTCCGGCGCGTTCAACTGCTCGAGATACCGGTTCACCTTCACGCACAACGCACCCCTGGTCACCGGGTGTGCTTTGGTCCCCCGCATCCCCACGGCGACGCCGTCCTCGACGGTCACCTCCCACGAGCACCCGTCGGGACAATCCAGCGCGCAAGCCCCGAACACCTTCACCCGATCGATCGTAACCAGCAGATCCGCTGCCCGGCCCCGTCCCCCGCTCCGGCCGACAGGGCCCGAGAGGCCTCTGACCTGCTCCGGCTCTCGCACGCACGCCGGATCTCATTAAGTTCCCGGTGAGCCGTACCTAGGATCGCGCGCCGATCGCGGCGGCCGATACCACGGCGGTATCCGACGACGGTCCGTGGTCCAGCTCGGGTATCAGGCCGGAACGATCTCGAAGACCGGGTGGGTGCGGGCATTGTCGAGGAATTGCTGCGGCGAGGAATCCTCGTCGACATCCAGATAGGGCAGCACGAAATACCGCCGATACAGCGCCACGAAGGGTTTGGGAACGCGCGGCGGCCCGGACACCAGCGCCGCGCGGAACACCCGGGCCGCCTCGTAGGTGGGCAGCTCCACAGCCGTCACGCGCTCGACGTGCTTACCGTGTCGCAGCGTCGCCGCCCCGCGCGCCGAACGCAGGTTGCGCACCCAGTTCACCGTTCCGTAGGCGGCCACCAGATAGCGCCGCCCGTCGTGTTCGAACACCGTCAACGGCGTCTGTACCGCCCGGCCGGTCCGGCGTCCGGCCACCGTGAGCACGCGAAACGTCCACATCGGCAGTCCAGCGCGTATCACGACCCGCATCCACGCGTTGGACGCCTTGACAGCCCACCCCGCCCGATACGACTTGGCCATGAACCCGAGCGTCCCCCTGTCCGACGTCGAAGGCAACAGCCGAACGACCTTGATTGCGGCCGACCGGCGTCCGGGGCGCTGGCGCCCGCCGCGGACTTGCGGAACCATTGGTCTCATCTCCAGCACGACCCCTCAGGTGTGGCCCGTCCGCAATCGAAGGAGGAGTCATGGACAGGGAACCGAACCGCACACCGGACTTCGAAGCGCTGTACCGCGACGCGCCGCCGGAGCAGAACGCCCCCGCTTCGATCCCCTGGGACATCGGCGGCCCGCAACCCGCGGTGCAGCAGTTGGTGGCCTACGGCGCCGTGCGGGGCGAAGTGCTCGACCCCGGAACCGGCCCGGGACATCACGCGATCCACTACGCGTCCAAGGGCTACTCGGCCACCGGAATCGACGCGGCGCCGGCGGCGATCGAGCGGGCGAAACGCAACGCGGAGCACGCCGGGGTGCGCGTCGACTTCCAGGTGGCCGACGCCACCCGGCTCGAGGGCCTCGAAGGTCGGTTCGACACCGTCGTCGACAGCGCGTTCTACCACGTGTTCCTCGACGACGAGCAAACCCAGCATCGGTACGCGCAGGCCCTGCACCGCGCGACCAGGTCCGGGGCGCGACTGTTCATGTTCGAATTCGGCCGCCACAACGTCAACGGCCTGCAACCCGAAGGTTTACCGGCGGAGAACTTCGACCGGGTGCTGCCCGCGGCCGGATGGCGCATCGACTACCTGGGAACCACCACGTACCAGGCCACCTTCTCCCCGGAGACGTTCATCCGGCTGACCGAGGAGATGGACGGCGACTCCGGATGGGCCGAACGGATGAGGCCGGTGCAGGAACAATTCCGGATCCTCGCGCCGCTGCTGCGGAACGATCGGGTGCACCTGCCCGTGTGGGCGGTTGTGGCAACCCGCGTCGACTAGCTCCGGGGTCCGAGGGGCGCTACGAAAGCCCCTCGGCCACAAACGGACTCAGCTCAGTCGCTCGATGATGGTGGCGTTCGCCGTGCCGCCGCCCTCGCAGATGGTCAACAGCCCGTACCGGCCGTTGACCCGCTCGAGTTCGTTCAGCAGTGTCGCGAACAGTTTCGCGCCGGTCGCGCCGAGGGGATGTCCGAGCGCGATCGCGCCGCCGTTGACGTTGACCTTCTCCGGATCGGCGCCGGTCTCCTTCAGCCAGGCCAGCACGACCGAGGCGAAGGCCTCGTTGATCTCGATGACGTCGATGTCCTCGATGCTCAGCCCGGTCTTCTCCAACGCCCACCTGGTCGCCGGAATCGGTGCGGTGAGCATGTAGATCGGGTCCGCGCCGCGCGCGCTGACGTGGTGGATGCGCGCCCGCGGCTTCAGCCCGTACTCCGCGACGGCCCAATCCGAGGCGAGCAGAGTCGCGCTCGCGCCGTCGGAGATCTGACTCGCGACCGCGGCGGTGAGGCGGCTGCCCTCGCTCAGCGGCTTCAGTCCGGCCATCTTCTCCAGCGTCGTCTCGCGCGGGCCCTCATCGATCCAGAAATCGCCGACCGGCACGACCTCGCGGTCGAAAGTGCCCTCCGCGATGGCTTTTCGGGCGCGCTCGTGGCTGCGCAGAGCCCAGCGCTCCATATCCTCGCGGCTGATATCCCACTTCTCGGCGATCAGCTGCGCGCCGTTGAACTGCGACACCTCGCCGGTGCCGTACCGGTGATCCCAGCCCTGTGCGCCGACGAAGGGCGAATCGAACCCGTACTCCCTACCGGCCAGCATGGCCGACGAGATCGGGATCGCGCTCATGTTCTGCACACCGCCGGCGACGATGACCTCCGCGGTGCCGCTCATGATGGCCTGCGCGCCGAAATTGATTGCCTGCTGGCTGGATCCGCACTGCCGGTCCACCGTGACGCCCGGCACCTGCTCGGGATATCCGGCGGTCAGCCACATGGTGCGGCCGATATTGCCGGCCTGCGGGCCGATGTTGTCCACACAGCCGACGATCACGTCGTCCACCGCGGCGGGATCGATCGGGTTGCGCCCCAACAGACCCTGCAGTGCCGCCGCGCCGAGATCGGCCGGGTGCACACCCGACAGCGCGCCGCCGCGCTTGCCGACCGGCGTGCGCACGGCATCGACGACGTACGCCTCCCGCACGGGCGAATACTGACGACGGGCAGGTGCTGACATGGATGACTCCTACTTACCTTGCTGGACTGTGGATTTCGCGCCGGGCTCGGGGTTGGTGAGTCCGTCCAGCACGATGGTCAGATATTGCTTGGCCAGGTTGTCCACGGTGATGCGGCCGCCGGGCTTGTACCAGCGCACGGACACCCAGACGGTGTCGCGCAGAAAACGAAGGGCCAGTTCGGTATCGAGCTCGGGCCGGAAGCTGCCGTCGCCGACGCCCTTGTCGAGCACTCGCCGCCACAGCTCCCGGAACTCCCGGTTGTACTCGTCGATGTATTCGAAACGCGTCGTGCCGCTGAGTCTTTTGGCCTCGGCCTGATAGATCGCTACCGCGGCGTGCGACCGATCGAACGATTCGAAGGACGCGATGACCAACGCCTCGAGCGTGTCACGCGCGGGCAGACCGGACGCGTCGATCTCCCGGTATCGCCCGAACAGGTCGTCGAGAAAGCCGCGCAGGATCTCGTCCACCATGGATTCCTTGGAATCGAAGTGGTGGTAGAGACTGCCGGACAGGATTCCGGCGGCGTCGGCGATATCGCGGACCGTGGTCGCACGCAGCCCACGCTCGGCGAACAGACCTGCCGCGATGGCGAGCAGTTCGGCGCGACGTGCGGATTTGGATGCGTCGGGTGGGGGCACCCGCCCATCGTACAACCAAGCATTTGCTTGGTCTATCTGTGTCCTCGGCGACCCCGGATCTCCATCACCCGATGGCTCATCGCACGGAATAACGCAGCGGCGAGGACACCGACAGATCCGCGAGCAGCCGATCGCAGATCGCCACCGGTGATATCCCCGCCCGCGCCATCCGCGCGACCAGTGCCAGCCGCCGTTCACAACTGTCCCACTCGACGGTCAGCGGTCCACGGCCCGGTCCGGCGTCGACCGTCGCCAGCACCCGCGGCGGTCCGCTCGCGACGGGCTCCTCGATCAGTTTCAGCACCATCCCCCGCTGCCAGGCGCGGTAGGTGTCCATATCCGCGCCGTTCACCATTTTGTCCGTCGCGGCACACAATCCTTCGGCGATCCCGTCGGCGAAGGCCACTCGGTCATAGCTGAATCTGCGGCACCGCCGCACCACCGCGAGCAGATCCGACCGCACCTCGCACAGCAGCAGTGTGCGCTGACGCCGCCGCCGATCCTCCTCCGATTCCACACTCCCCGGCGCGGCCGAGCGCCCGATCCGCACCGCCCGCGCCCGGTCCCGGGCCATATCGGCCCGCAGCGCGCACCGCGGATCGCGTGCGACCTCGTCCTCATCCACCGCATACTCCTCGAGCATCTGCGCAGCCCTCGCCGCGGCGACATCATCCGATTCGTGATCGAGAAGTTCCGCGCCCAGCGCCAACGCGGCCATCACCTTGCCGTCCAGCCGTCTGCGGGCCAGTACCACTTCACGCACCAGCTCGAGTTCCAGCTCTTCGTTGTCACGGTGGTCCAGACCCATGGGCCGTGGTCCCTTCGAAAATTTCCGCCGAACCGGCCTACCTCAGGATCGCACAATCCAGGGTGGTCAGCGCCACCGATTTTCCGGATGCCCGGGATTCGCTCCGCAGGTGATCATCAGCCTGTGCGAGGTATGTCCGATGCATCGCCACCGCACCCGCCCGCCTCCGCCCCACAGCCGACCGTCCACGACGCCGGGATGCCAACGGACGACGGCGCGTCAACGGACGTGGTCTGAGGAAGACAGACGACGATCGGCCAGTTTCTCGGCTGCGTCGTCGTAGATCCGCGAGTCGGCGGAGACCAGCTCCCGTCTGCCGAACATGCGGATGTTCGCCGTCTTGGCGGCGGCGTACTGGATGTGCGCGTTCCGGGCGGCCGTACTCATCTCGACATTCTCGAGACGAATTACGTTGCGGCGGAATTTCATTCACGATGTGCTGGCTCGTGCGCCGGACCAGGACCCGGCGCGCACTGCCCCGATTGATCCAGAGCGTCGAGATGCTCCTCGACGAACTGGGCCGGACTCGACAGCCGAGTGACGATATCGTCGAGCCGGTTCGGATCGACACTGTATTCCCCGTGCACGGCAGATCCAGGCTGGAGACTGCACCGGCGAACTGATTACCCTGCGCGACAAACGCTTTCGCGCTTACTCCGAGCGCGGAAGCCATCACCGTCAACGCCCTCGATGATCTTGCCGCCGTCCTAGGTCGGCCCACCCCACGGCGAAGAGCGCCCCGAAATGAACACCAACGCTAGTGAAATGCACTGCGCATCAACATATTTCGCAACGAACTCGAAAACCGCCGGAACGCGCGTCGGAAGAGGGCCAGCGCAAGACAACCAAAAAAAGGAAAAAAAAAAGGGATTCACGAAAACGAGGAAGCAACAAATTGT
>CBJNFW010000174.1:0-18488 GCA_966435935.1 uncultured Nocardia sp. | reverse complement strand
TGGGCGCGCTGCCCCACCGCGTCATCGGTCATCGCCGAGCGCAGCAGGGTGAGCAGGATCTCGTCGCCGGGCGGGGTCTCCCACAGCTCGAGGAATCGGCGCATGATCGTCTCGCCCAGCGAATCCGGTTGCGCCACACCGAGATCCGGCAGTTCCAGATCGATCTCGAGGGCCGCGTCGAACAGCCCCTCCTTGTTGCCGTAGTACCGCATCACCATCGACGGATCGATGTCGGCGTCGGCGGCGATCGCCCGGATGGTCGCCTTGCGGAACCCGTCCTGCGCGAATCGGCGCCGGGCGGCGGCCAGGATGGCGGCGCGGGTGGCGTCGGAGCGGCGGACAGGGGTCTCGGCGGTCATGCCAACAAATGTAGGCCAACAACTGTTGACGCGCCACCGCGAACGACTTATCGTTGACGTCAACAGCCGTTGGCCAACAAATGTTGGCAAACCTGAGGAGCCGCTATGAACACCGTCCCCGCCACCGCCTCGGTCGTCGTCATCGGTGCAGGTCCCACCGGACTGACCGCCGGGATCGCCCTCGCTGACGCGGGCGTCGACGTGGTACTGCTGGACCGGCTGGCCGAGGGGGCGAACACCTCGCGAGCCGCGGTCATCCACGCCCGCACCCTCGAAGTGCTCGACGAATTCGACATCACCGCGGAACTCATCGAGCGCGGACTCGTCGTCGAACAGTTCGACCTCAACGACGGCCCGCAGCGCTTGGCCACGATCCACTTCAAGGACCTGCCGACCCGTTTTCCCTACACGCTGCTGATCAGCCAGGCGACCACCGAGGAGGTACTGCTGGCCCGGCTGCGCAAGGCGGGTTGCACCGTACTGCGTCCGTACACGGTCACCGCGGTGAAGAAGGACGATTCAGGCGTCACGGTCGAATTCACCGACGCCGCAGGCGATTCCGGATCCATTCGAGCGGACTACGTGATCGGCGCGGACGGTATGCACAGCGTGGTCCGCGAACAGGCGGGCATCGGATTCACGGGTGCGAGCTATCCGGAATCGTTCGCGCTGGCCGACGTCCGGATGGACTGGCCCGACCCGCGCACCGAGGTCTCCCTGCACCTGTCGCCGCAGGGGTTCACCCTGGTCGCGCCGCTGCCGGACGAGCAGGACGACCGCTTCCGCATCGTTGCCACCATCGACGAGGCCCCCGAACATCCGGACCTGGCCTTCATGCAGGCCATCATCGACGAGCGGCGTCCGGGCGGGCGGGTGCGGGAGGTGTTGTGGAGCTCGCGGTTTCGCGTGCATCACCGGCTCGCCGACCACTACCGCGCGGGCCGTATCCTGCTGGCCGGCGATGCCGCCCATGTGCACAGCCCGGCGGGCGGACAGGGCATGAACACCGGAATCCAAGACGGCGCATTGCTGGGCCGGTTGCTCGCGCGGGTGCTGCACGGCGAGCCGGAGGCCCTGCTCGACGAGTACGAGGCGACCCGCCGCCCGGTCGCGCAGGGCGTGGTCGAACTCACCGACCGGATGACCCGGATGGCCACCCTGCAACGGCGCCCGGCGCGCGCCCTGCGCAACACCGTTATCCGCCTCGCGGTGCTGTTCCCGCGCGTGCGGCGGGCGGCGGCCTTCCGGCTCGCCGAGCTCACAGCCCGCTGATCGGGTCGGATTCCATTCAGCGAGATCGTCCGCGGGAATTCCCGCGGACGATCGCATCGCGCGGATACCCTCGTCGACCACCGATGCCGAAAGGGCGATGAGATGAAATTGATGTACGCCCTGTGGGGTTCGGAACCGGCCGATACGCTGCGCTCCCCCGGCACGCATGCGCGGCTGGCCCGCGCGGGCGCGAGCGAACTGCAGGTCAACGTGGTCGACGACGATGTCGCGGCGGCGACATTGCGGCTGTCGACCTACGACGAACCCGTGACCGCGGTGCTCAGCGTCTGGACCGAAACCGGGCACGAGCCGATCACCCGCGAACTCACCTCGCTCGCCGGACATGTCGAGGGCTGGATCGTCGAGGAGCGCGTCCCGATGGCACCCCCGGCGACCCCCGACGGCGTGCGGTTCGACGCGTTGTCCAATATCGCCTTCCTGCGGATTCCGCCGGAAATGGCACGCGAGGCGTGGCGGAAGTACTGGCACGAGGTGCACACCACCATCGCCATGGAAACCCAGGCGACCTTCGGCTACCTACAGAACACCGTCGTGTCGGCGGTGACTCCGGGACGTCGTGTCGACGGCCTGGTCGAGGAGCTGTTCCCGATGGCCGCCATGACCGATCCGCACGCGTTCTGGGGGAGCGGCGGCGATGACGCCGAACTGCAACGCCGCGTCGCCCGCATGATGGCCAGCATCGACGCTTTCGGCGCCAACCGGGATATCGACGTCGTTCCCAGCAGCAGATACCACTACACCCTCGGCTGAGATCGCGGTCCGCACGCGGAGCGCCGCGGTCAACGCTCTCACATAGGGCATTTCGCTTATCCGCGTCACACGGGACCACTTCGACTCCGCGTCCGCCTCGCTGCCGAGTTGTCCCAGCGGCACCGCGACCTCCACCGACGTCGAATGGTCCGGGGCTCAACCGGGTGGACGTCGATTTCCGGCGCGCTGCCTTCGCGCGCGGACCGTTCCCGGGACTGTCCGGCCGCGACTGTCGTACACGAGCACTGTCGTACACGAGCCCGAAACCCGGATGCCGTAGTCTGCGCTGCGACGGCGCCCGTACTCGGACGGGCGGGGCCCGACGAGCGCGAAGGGGTATGCCGCTGATGACGTGTTGCGGCCCGAACCGTCGACGGATGCTCGCGGCGCTGGCAGCGGCCCCGATCGCGGTCGCGTCGGGAACTGCTCGCGCACAAGCGAATTCGATGATAGCCACGGATCTCGAGCTGGTGACGCTGACGCCGGAGTCCGCGATCCTGACGTGGACCACGCTGGGTTCGGACGCGGCCGGGAACCGGATTCCGATGGACTCGGGCACCCAGATCCGCATCGCCACAGCCGATTCCGTGGGGCCGGCCCGGACCGTCGTCGACGACGCCGCTCGGACGCCGTACCACTACGCCGAGGTCACCGGTCTCGAACCCGGACGCACATATCGTTTCGAAGCGTGGTCCGACGGCGTGCGCGCGGTTCCGGCGCCGACCGTGGTGACGCATCTGCCCGGCAGCGCCGAATGCACCGGGCAGTTCACCACACTCGTGCCGCCGCCGGGCCGGCTGCTGCGCACCGTGGCCCTGTCCAACGACGTGCATCTCGGCGAGGAGACATCGGGTCTGCTCGTGAACGGCTATCCGCCGGGAGTCCAGCAGGAACCGGGACTGCGGCCGTATCCGGAGTTGATGTTCACCGCGATGCTGGACGACCTGCGCCGCCCCGACCGCGGCGCGGACCATCTGCTGCTGGCCGGTGATCTGACCGCGGAGGCGACGCCGGACCAAAGCCGTTCCGTCCGAAGTCATCTGGATCGCTGGGGCCGGGCCGGACTGGACTGGTTCGCCGTGCGCGGCAATCACGACCGGCCGCACGTCGGCCCCGACTATGCCGGCTGTCCGCCGGTGGCCGATGCGGCCCATCACGACTGCTGGGGCGAATCATTCGGCGCGCGAGGGCAACTCACCGAACACCGGCTGGGCGAGTTGCGCCTGCTCGGCCTCGACACCACCCGGCTCGACGAGGCGGGCGGGGCCATCGATCCGGATCAGTTCGCGCACCTGCGCGAGGTGCTGCGGGCCGACCCGGACCGACCGACGCTGGTCTTCGGCCACCACCCCGTGACGCTGAATTCGGCCCTGTCGAATATCAACGGCCCAGATTTCGTGTTGAACCGCGCCGACGCGGCGACCCTGCAGAACCTCTACCGATCCGCGCCCGGCGTATTCCTGCATCACGCGGGCCACACTCACCGCAACCGCCGCACCGCTCCCGATATCCCGCTGAACGTCGAATTCCTCGAGGTCGGCGCGGTCAAGGAATATCCCGGCGGTTACAGCCTGATTCGCCTGTACGAGGGCGGCTACATCGTCAATTTCTACAAGACCCGCACTCCCGAGGCCCGCCGCTGGAGCACCCGCAGCCGCGCCGAATATCTGGGGCTGATCCCGGAATACACTCTCGGCACCACCGCGGATCGCAATCACGTTGTCCTACGCGACCTTTCAGGCCGGAGGTAATTCAACCAAGGGAAATCGCACCACGACACCGGCCCCCGCACACCTGGTTTCGCCGACCCCGGACAACGCCCACACCAAGGTTCACGGCCCGCCTCGCCGCTCGGACGCGTGGCGGGTGCGAGGAACGAGTGCCCGACACGGGGCCGGACGGCGAGACGTCGGGGGCCGCGAACCCGGCGAAGCGAAGCAGAGGCAATCAAACACAGTTCGCGGCCCGTCTCGCCCGCTCGGAGCGGTAGCCCATGCGAGCAACGGTTACCTGACGCAAAGCCGAACGGCGAGACCAGCCGAATCCAGGATTCCCACGTCCACCCAGGCCCGTTCACCCTGAGCAACGCCCACACCAAGGTTCACCGCCCGCCTCGCCGCCCGGACGCGTAGCGGGTGCGAGGAACGAGTGCCCGACACGGGGCCGAGCGGCGAGACCCCGAAGGGCCGCGAACACCCCGGGGCCAAGCGGAGGGCAAAATACAGAGCGAGTGGCGGGAATCGAACCCGCGTACACGGTTTTGCAGACCGCCCCCTAACCACTCAGGCACACCCGCATCGACCTTCATCGTGCCCGGGGCCGTCCGCCGCGCCCAGGGTTGCGGTCATCATGATCGCAAACGCACCCGGCGTCCGAATAGCGTGGAAACCGCTACTTCGCGCCACCCCTCTAAACTCGATCGCATGGCTACACCCCGCCCGCTGCCCCTGGACCCGATCGCAGAGGCCCATCGCCAGTGGACCTCACACGGCTGGGGTGAGGTCGCGGACGGGATGGCGGCGGTGACGTCGCTGGTGCGGGCGCAACAGATCGTGATGGCGCGGGTGGACGAGGCGCTTCGGCCGTCGGGGCTGACCTTCTCCCGCTACGAGTTGCTCGCGCTGCTGAGCTTCAGCCGGACCGGAGCGCTGCCGATGGCCGTGGCCAGTGCCCGGTTGCAGGTGCATCCGACCAGCGTGACCAATACCGTGGACCGGCTCGAGGCCGCCGAACTGGTCAAACGGGTGCCACATCCGAGCGACCGCCGGGCGACGTTGATCGAGATCACCGATGCTGGTCGGCAATTGGTGGCCCAAGCGACCGAGGAGCTGAACGAATCGGTTTTCGCGCGTCCCGGCCTGCCGCCGCAGCGCCTGCGTCAGCTACTGCAGCTACTGTCGGAGTTCCGCCAGGCCGCAGGCGATTTCGATATCGGCGACACGCCGACGCACTGGTCATGACGAGCAGAATCATCCGACCGGTAGGCACGAAAACCGCAGCCGGAGAGCGGTTGTGACCCAGTCTGGATAACCATTCAGCATCCAGCCAGCGACATGGCCGCCATGACCTTCCCATCCGGGCGGGAAAGGTTCACCATGGAGCCCATGGTGCTGGTCCTGGGGGTGTCGGCGGGCGCTGGGGGAGCCCGCGCGATGTTGACGCACTCCGACCAGCCGCATCTGCCGCCGATCGATCGCTGCACCGTCCCCCGCCGGGCCGGAGCCGGCGTCGAGGAACCGGTGTTCGCGGCCATCCGCCTGATGCGGAACGCGGCAGCGCAGCGTGAGGAGTTCATCACCGCCACAGCGGTCACCTGCCGCTGCTCACTGCACGAGGAGGCGGTGCGGGCCATGGCCGCTCGCACCGGCCTCACCATCGTCGACGAACCGCACGCCCAGCTGCGCTATCTGCGCTTCACCGGACAACTACCGGACGAGGGCGCGGTGCTGCTCTACGATCTGGGCGCCTCCGGACTCACGGTCACCGAAGCCGACTGCCGCACCGACGCGATTCTCGCGATCAAGCGCAGCACCGTTCTGGGCGGCGACGGACACGACGCGCTGTTGCGCTGGCATCTGGCCCACGGGGGGCTGAGCATCGACAAGCCGACCAGTCGCGCCTACAAGGAGGCGCTGACCGCCGCACCGGTGCTCACCGCCACCGATCCGGCCAGCGGACAGCGAATGGTGGTGACGCGCAGCGATTTCGAGGAGCTGGCCGAGGCCGGAATCCACCATTCGGTGTCCTATGTGCGGCAGATGATCGAGGAGACGGGCGTTGCGCCGAACGCCATCGCCCTGCTGGGCGGGTGTGCCCGTAATCCGGGGATTCGCGAGGCGCTCGGGCAATTACTGGATCTGCCGGTGATCTACGATCCGGAACCGGAATTCGTCTCCGCGCGCGGCGCGGTGCTGATGTCCACTCGACTGCCCTCGGCCGGCCGGATCCGGAGTGCGCGATTCGGCGCGCGACCGGCCCCGCGGCCCACCGATCCCGCACCGGTATCCAAGCGCAAACTCGTTGCCGCGCTTGCTGTTACAGTCACACTGGGGGCAACGGTGGCGGGACTGCTCAGCACGAACCGGGATTCGACCGCACCGGCCACCCACCACGCCCCGCCGGCTCCGGTCGAGGTCGCGGGAACGCCCGCGAAACAGTTGCCGCCCAAGTAGTTTCGCGCTCAGATACCGTCGAATGTCAAGGTGGTGTGCAACAGGCTCATCGCCGCCGCGCACGGATCGGGCTGTGCGGCATGGTCGCGGTTCTGCACCCACCAGGTGACGGTACCGGTGTCGGCGGCGGTCACCCCGCAGCTGCCCGGATCCTGTGGATCGCGCCAGTACATCCCGCCGAAACGGTCGACCACCACTTTCTCGGTCCGATATCCGTATTGCGCGGCGACCTGCATCTCCCGCATCAGCACATCGCCGGAGAACCAGCTGTAACTGAGATCGACTGTGCCGCCGGGGGTCCGGGCGATCCAGGTGCACGTGGTCGGCGCACTCTGCCGACGCACCGAGGTCGCGTGCAACTGACCGGCGAGAGCTTGCTCGCTCAGCGGCCCGCAGCCGCCCAGAACGTTCGGATCAGCGGCCGGGGTGCTCTGCGTGCGCGGGGTACCGCTGCCCGCACATCCGGCCAGCGCGGCGGCCAGCAGCACCGCGAGCACCATCCGCCCTGCCGCGCGCATCGCTAACCCGCCTTCGCGAGCGTCTCGGCGGCGAGTTGCTCGAGTTCCGAACAACCTTGCGGCCGTGCGGGTTCGGGCCCGCTGCCGGTGAGGATCCAGTCGATGAAATCCGTCCCGCCGGAGGCGACCGCGATCTCGCAGGCCTTCGCACCCGACCAGAGAATGCCCGGGTGGCCCGCGACCTGCACCGTCGAGGGCGTGCCGAGGGTGACCTGGTCGCGGCGGTCCCGCAGCGACGTCCTGCGGAACCACTGGAAGACGACGGCGTAATCGCCGTCCGCGCCGGCATCCCAGCTGCATCGCATCGGATCGGCCGCTACCTGCTGCAATCCGGTGAGCCCGGTGGCCCGGGAGATATCGGCGTCGGAGACCGACCCGCACCGCCCGATCGCGACGGCCTGCGCGGGAGCGGCCGGCACACTCGTCTGTTCGGACGCGGACGGACCGACCGGACTACCGCATCCGGTCACGGCCATCACCGCACAGGCCATCGCCGCCCGTGCCACCTGCTTGTGCACGTGGCCAAGGCTACGGGAACATCGGCGAGACGTCGCGGCTCAGCGATGGGTGAAATCGGCGGTCCGCTTCTCCACGAACGCGGCCATGCCTTCCTTCTGATCCTCGGTCGCGAACAGCGAATGGAACACCCGGCGCTCGAACCGCAATCCCTCGTCGAGCGTCGTCTCGAACGCGCGGTTCACCGCCTCCTTGGCGATCAGCACCGAAGGCAGCGACATGGACGCGATCGTCTGCGCGACCTCGAGGGCAACGCTCAGCAGGTCGGCGGCCGGCACGACGCGCGAGACCAGACCCGCGCGTTCGGCTTCCTCGGCGTCCATGTTGCGGCCGGTGAGGATCAGATCCATCGCCTTGGCCTTGCCGACGGCCTTGGTGAGCCGCTGCGAACCACCCATCCCGGGGATGATGCCCAGTTTGATCTCGGGCTGACCGAATTTCGCGGTGTCCGCCGCGATCAGCAGATCGCACATCATGGCCAGCTCGCAGCCGCCGCCCAGGGCGTATCCGGCGACCGCGGCGATGATCGGCTTGCGGAACGCGGCCACCCGGTCCCAACCGCCGAAGTGATCGACCAGGAACATGTCCATATAGGACTTGCTCTGCATCTCCTTGATATCCGCACCCGCCGCGAAGGCCCGCTCGGACCCGGTGAGCACGACCGCGCCGACGCTCTGATCCTGCTCGAGCAGATCCAGTGCGGCGGTGATGTCCACCAGCACCTGGGAATTGAGCGCGTTGAGCGCCTTGGGCCGGTTCAGCGTGATCACCGCGACGCGGCCGGTGCGCTCCAGGAGGATCGTCTCGAAATCCGGTCCGCCGTCCCGCACCGATTCGTCCTGCGTCATCTCGTGTTCCTCTCCCGATCGAGTCCGGACATCGGTGACCCTAGCGGAGCGGTCACCGTTCGCCTCGCAATGGTTGATGTTGCCCCAGTTCGTGATCGCCGAGTTCGCGGAAGTAGGCCGCGACATCGGCATCGGTGACCTCGGCGAGGGTGGCCGGTGACCAGCGCGGTTCGCGATCCTTGTCGATCACCTGCGCGCGGATGCCCTCCACCAGGTCGTGCGTGCCCAGTGCCGCGATGGAGACCCGGTACTCCCGGTCCAGCGCCTGCTCGAGATTCGCGTCCGCGCGGGCGTTGCGCAGCGAACGCAACGTGACCTTCAGCGCCACCGGCGATTTCGCGAGCAGATCGGCGGCGGCGCGGGCCGCCTCGGGACGTCCGTCGCTCTGCAACCGGGACACGATCTCCTCGACGGTATCCGCGGCGTAGCACGCGTCGATCCAGTCCCGGTCGACGACGAAGGCCGAAACCGGGGCGGGCTGAGCGAATTTCGCGATGGCTACCTCGGCCTCGGCGGTGCGCAGCGCGTCGAGCAGGGCCGGAATCTGTTCCGCGGGAACGAAATAGTCGGCGAATCCGGCCGCGATGGCATCCCCGGCACTCATCCGGGCGGCGGTCAGCGCGACGTGCGTGCCGATTTCGCCGGGTGCGTGCGAGAGCAGGTAGGTGCCGCCCACGTCCGGGACGAAACCGATACCGGTCTCGGGCATGCCGACCATCGAACGCTCGGTCACCACGCGGTACCCGGCATGCCCGGACAGGCCGACGCCACCGCCCATGACGATGCCGTCCATGATCGCCACATACGGTTTGGGGTACCGGCCGATGAGGGCGTTGAGGATGTATTCGTCCCGCCAGAAACGTCCGCTGGGCGAATCGGCCCCGGCCGTGCCGCCGTTCTCGACCGCGTTCTTCGCGTCGCGGTGGATGGCGACGATATCGCCGCCCGCGCACAGTCCGCGTTCGCCCGCGCCGGTGAGCACCACCGTCCGCACCCGCTCGTCGTCCACCCAGGCACGCAGGGCGTCGAGAATGGTCAGCGCCATCGGATGGTTGAGCGCATTGATGGCCCTGGGCCGGTTGAGCGTGATCAGGCCGAGGCCGTCGCGCACCTCGATCAGAACCTCGGGCTCGCTCATCTGTGTCCTTCCCGGCCGTGCCCGTCGTCGGGCCAACTACTAGGTCATCCTAGATTCGGACGTCCATCCGCATCCATCACCAGGTCTGTGATCCACACCATCACGGCGGTGCGGCACCCGTCGAGCCCTGGCGCTGCGACCCCGGCCACAGTACAGTTACTTTGACGTCCTACTATCGGGACATCAAATTATTCGACGGCCTCTTCTGATGGAGGATGTCATGGCCGACCTGCACACTCCGGTACACCCGGTTCGCTTCGTGACCTCCGCGGCCCTGTTCGACGGGCACGACGCCGCGATCAACATCATGCGGCGAATCCTGCAATCACAGGGCGCGGAAGTCATCCACCTGGGGCACAACCGCGCCGTGCAAGAGGTGGTCGACGCGGTGCTCACCGAAGACGCGCAGGGCGTCGCGATCAGCTCGTATCAGGGCGGGCACGTCGAATACTTCGAATACCTGGCGACCGCGCTGCGTGCGGCGGGCGCCGGGCACGTGCGGATCTTCGGCGGTGGCGGCGGCGTCATCGTGGATCAGGAGATCAACCGGCTCGCCGCGGCCGGGGTCCGGATCTTCTCCCCCGAGGACGGGCAGCGACTCGGCCTGCCGGGCATGATCAACGAACTCGTGCGCGACTGCGATGTCGACCTCTCGCGTGAGCCCGCGGATATCGAGGCCGTCCTGGCCGGTGACCGAAAAGCGCTGGCGCGCACCATCACCTGCCTGCAGCAGGACGCACTGCCCGCGGCCGACCTCGTGGCGCTGCGGGCCGCGGCGGCCGGACGGAACGTCCCGGTGCTCGGCATCACCGGCACCGGCGGCTCCGGAAAGTCCTCGCTCACAGACGAACTCGTGCGGCGGCTGCGCTCGGATCAGCAGGACAAACTGCGCGTGGCGATCCTCGCGGTGGACCCGACCCGGCGCCGCGGCGGCGGCGCGCTGCTGGGCGACCGGATCCGGATGAACTCACTCGACAGCGATCACGTCTACTTCCGCTCGCTGGCCACCCGCGGCGCGCACGAACTGCCGGTCAATACCGACACCATGATCCTGGCCTGCAAGGCAGCCGGATACGACCTGGTGATCCTGGAAACGCCGGGTATCGGGCAGGGTGACGCGGCCATCATCGACCACGTCGACCTCTCGCTGTACGTGATGACGCCGGAATTCGGCGCGGCCTCGCAGCTCGAGAAGATCGATATGCTCGATTTCGCTGACGTGGTGGCGATCAACAAGTTCGAGCGTCGCGGTGCGGCCGACGCCCTGCGGGACGTCTCGCGGCAGCTGATCCGCAACCGGGAGGCGTTCACCAGCACGCCGGAGGATATGCCGGTCTTCGGCACCAGCGCGGCGACGTTCAACGACGACGGCGTGACGGCGCTGTACCAATATCTGGCCGCGCACCTGGCCGAGCAGGGGCTGCCGATCGCCGAGGGCGTACTCCCGCGGGTGGACACCCGCGCCTCGACCCGCTTCGCGCAGATCATCCCGCCCGCCCGGGTGCGGTATCTGGCCGAGATCGCCGAGACGGTCCGCTCCTACCATGCCGATACCGCCGCGCAAGTCATTGCCGCGCAACGGGTTCAGCGGTACGAGCAAGTTCTCGAGGAGTTGTCCGGTCTGGTCGGCAACACGGCCGCGAGCGAGGGCGAATCCGCGATCGGCGCCCTGTTGGAATCCGCTCGCACCGAGCTGAGCGCGGATAACGCCGCACTGCTGAAGGATTGGCCCGCGCTGGCCGAGTCGTATCGCGGCGAGGAGCAGGTGGTGCGCGTCCGCGATCGCGAGCTGCGCACCACGCTGCGGCGCAAGTCGTTGTCCGGCAGCTCGATTCCGCGCGTGGCCCTGCCGCGGTTCACCGATCACGGTGAGCTGCTGCGGTTCCTGCGTTCGGAGAATCTGCCCGGCCGTTTCCCGTTCACCGCCGGGGTGTTCCCGTTCAAGCGGGACAACGAGGATCCCGCGCGCATGTTCGCCGGTGAGGGCGACCCGTTCCGGACCAACCGCCGGTTCAAGGTGCTCTCGGAACATTCGGACGCCAAACGGCTGTCCACGGCCTTCGATTCGGTGACGCTCTACGGCCACGACCCGGCCGAGCGCCCCGATATCTACGGAAAGGTCGGCACCTCAGGGGTTTCCATCGCGACGCTGGACGATATGAAGGCGCTCTACGACGGCTTCGACCTCACCGCGCCGACGACCTCGGTATCGATGACCATCAACGGGCCGGCGCCGACGATTCTCGCGTTCTTCCTCAATACCGCGATCGACCAAGCGCTGCAACGGTTCTCCGAATCCGAGGGACGTGAGCCCGATGCGGCCGAGGCCGCCGATATCCGGGCCCGGACGCTGGCCACCGTGCGCGGCACCGTGCAAGCCGACATCCTCAAGGAGGATCAGGGCCAGAACACCTGCATCTTCTCCACCGAATTCAGCCTGCGCATGATGGCCGACATCCAGGAATGGTTCGTGCGCAACGACGTTCGCAATTTCTATTCGGTCTCGATCTCCGGCTACCACATCGCCGAGGCGGGCGCGAATCCGATCAGCCAGCTGGCCTTCACGCTGTCCAACGGATTCACCTACGTCGAGGCGTACCTCGCGCGCGGCATGCACATCGACGATTTCGCGCCGAATCTGTCCTTCTTCTTCTCCAACGGCATGGATCCGGAGTATTCGGTGATCGGCCGGGTGGCGCGGCGGATCTGGGCGGTCGCGATGCGCGACAAGTACGGCGCGAACGAGCGCTCGCAGAAGCTCAAGTACCACGTGCAGACCTCGGGACGCTCGCTGCACGCACAGGAGATGAGCTTCAACGACATTCGCACCACGCTGCAGGCCCTGATCGCGCTCTACGACAACTGCAACAGCCTGCACACCAACGCCTACGACGAGGCGGTCACCACGCCGACCGAGGATTCGGTGCGCCGCGCCCTGGCCATCCAGTTGATCATCAACCGGGAGTGGGGTCTGTCGATGAACGAGAATCCGCTACAGGGCAGTTTCATCATCGACGAGCTCACCGATCTGGTCGAGGAGGCGGTGCTGCAGGAGTTCGAGCGCATCTCCGAACGCGGCGGCGTCTTGGGCGCGATGGAGACCGGCTATCAGCGCGGCCGCATCCAGGACGAGTCGATGCTGTACGAGCAGCGCAAACACGACGGTTCGCTGCCGATTATCGGAGTGAACACCTTCCGCAACCCGCACGGAGAGGAACAGCGCGAACTCGAACTGGCCCGCGGCACCGAGGCGGAGAAGCAGTCCCAGCTGAAGCGCACTCGCGAGTTCCAGAGCGACCACCGCGACGCCGCCCACGAGGCCCTGGCCCGCCTCGACGCCGCCGCCCGCACCGACGAGAACGTCTTCGAGGTGCTCATGGACGCCGCCCGGGTTTGCACCCTGCAACAGATCACGGACGCCTTCTTCACCGTCGGCGGTCAATACCGCCGCAACGTGTAGGGCATCCGGCATGCATGCACGGTGTGCATGCATGCCGGTCAACCTGCTGATTCTTGATGTGCCCGAGGACATCCGGACACCAGGGATGGTTCAGCCCTGCCCGATCGGATCCCACACACGGGCGAATCCGAAACTCCGAAAATCTTTGACATTCCGGGTCGCGATTTCGTCGACGCCGTGGTGTCGCAGTGTGAACGCAAGCCGCGCGTCGAACAAGCGACGGCGCGCCATCCCGGGAGTGCCGGCTACCTTCCACACCTCGTTCATCACCGGCGCATTCTCGATCAGCGCCCAGCGCCGATTGCCACGAAACGCCTGGCATACCTCTGCCGCGTCCGGGCCATCCAGCGGTCGAGCCAAGACCGCGGGGTTACGCAGGAGTTGATACAACTCGATGAGGACAAGTTCGGCGATCGCTACATCGTCACGACGACCGCAATCAGCAACGAAATCCGCTGCCGCCCGATGCTCGGCACAATCCTCATTCTGCGCATACAGCAACACATTCGTATCGATCGACAGCATCACGCCTCGTTGGCGAGATCGCGCCAGTTTTCTTCCGGCGCCTGAAAGGCACCCAGTCGCCGCGGTGTCGGCGGACGCCAATCGGATTCGCTCACGCCGTCGCGAGCCGGATAGATCCGCACCATATGTTCGAGACCGCGGCGAACGACTTCCGCCAGCGTCATTTCCTGCTCCTCGGCAATCCGTTTGGCATCTCGATACAGCCCATCAGGTAGTTGGACCTGAGTACGAATCATACATCGAATTTACATCTACATCAAAAATTAATCAATAGTCCGAATAAGCGCTCTCCGATCGACAGTTGCTCAGATGGACCGGTTCCAATTCAGATCGTGGCACGCAGGCTGACGGCTGATGCGATGCGGGTTTCGGCAAGGCGGACGTCAGTCGGACTTGTTCACGCCGTCCCGGGTACCTGCCGGATTTGTCGCTCGGGCCAGCCGGTCGGACAGCCTGGCTCGCGCGGTGACCAGGGAAGGCCCATACCAGGTGAGGTCGCGGCCGGAGACCAGGGCTGCCGGGATGTTCGGAAAGGCTTCGGGGCCATCGGTTTCGGTGAAGACGTAGGGCTCGTCGGGCAGGATGGCCAGGTCCACGCCCGAGGTGAGGTCCTCAGCGGACACCGTGGGGTAGCGGCCGGGGAGGTGGGCGTGGACCAGGCGCAACCCGAGGCGGTGGGCCAGGTCTCCGGTGAAGGTGTCGCGGCCGACCACCATCCACGGGTCACGCCAGATCGGGATCACGGCGTTGCGAATCGGTTCCGGAGGTGGTGGAGCCCAGACCGATTCGGCCTCGGACAGCCAGTTCGGACGTTCGACGCCGAGTGCTACGGTGAACAGCCGGGTCATCGATTCAAATGCCTCGTCGACAGTGCGAATCCTGGTGACCCACACCGCGATTCCCGCAGCGCGCAAGCGGTCGACGTCGATCCGGCGATTCTCCTCCTGATTGCAGATCACCAGATCCGGTGCCAGTTCGGCGATCCGGCGCACATTCGGATTCTTGGTTCCCCGGACCCGCTCCACGGCCAGCTCCCGAGGATGAGTGCACCAGTCGGTCGCCGCCGCGAGCATTCCCGGACAGCTCAGTGCGATCGCCTCGGTCAGCGACGGAACCAGCGAGACGACCCGCCGCACCGGGCGGGCGATCGGCACCGGCGTCCCGAGATCATCGACCGGATCGGCATCGGACATCTCTCCACCCTAATTCTCGTCCAAACCGACCCCGGATACCCAGCGCCAGGCCTACGACATCGTCGCGGAGAATTCGGCCGTTCCCCCAACGAGGTCCACGATATGTTCGCCCATCGAACCGGGACGACATGATGGCCGGCGTTTATCGTTGTCGCAACCACAGCTTCGTTTCGACGGCGGACGCCCATCCGGCGGCTGTCGCGCGGACAGATCCCGCGCTGCGTCATCCTCGGCAGGGCCACGGCCGGTCACCGTCCGAGCGGTTGCCGGGCCCGCGACGTGCACGGGATGAGAGGGGCCCGGGAGCCGGATCGCACCAGGCCCGGCGACCGGACTATCGATCCAGCGTGCGGTAGAGGGTGTCGAGGTCGCGCAGGCCCGATTCGGCGGTGTGTTCGTCCTCGGCGGTCATGCGCAGGGCCTGGCGAAGCGGGATCGGGTCCAAATCGTCCACGGCGGGCCGGAATTCGGGTTCGGGAAGGCCCGGCAGGGTGATGTTCTCGCCGTAGAGATCGTCGGAAACCGTCGGGCCGCTGTCGTTCTGGACGCCACCGATGAGGGTGTCCAGATCCAGGCCGCGCAGGGTGAGCATGACCGAGGGTTCCTCGTCCAGGCGTTCGGCGATGATGTAGCAGACCGCGGCCACATGTTTGCAGGGCCGGCCGTCGTCCGGGCAACTGCAGGCGAAATCGAGTTCGGCGGCGGTGGTGGGCAGCAGCAGCGGCCCCAATTCCTTCGGCAGGGCGCCTGAGGCCAGCTGGGCGAGCATGCCGGGGGTGGCGCGGACCAGATCGATCAGCTCGTCCAGGCGTTCGTCGCGCAGAGTGCGCAGGGTCAGCGTGGCCGAGAACGGGCGCGGCTGACTACCCTGCACCTCCGCGGCCACCGCGCCCGGTTCGATGTGATAGTTCACCACTTGGCCGGCGCGCGCATAGGTGCGCCCGCGAGTCAAGCGCCCGGCGTCGGCCACCTGCTCCACCGCCTCGATGAACGACCGTCCCCACCAGGTGCGCGCGAAAGAACCTCTGCGACTGCGCGGTTCGACTCCCCCGCGCACGGGCAGGCGTTTGCCGTACCGGTCGTAGTCGATGAACGGACTCATTCCCGCACCTGTCCCGCACCGTAATCGCTCATTCGCCGACCGCCTCGGAACCCAAGGCGAACAGCGCGCCGATCTCCTCGGTGCTCAGTTCGGTGATCCAGTTCTCGCCCGCGCCGACGGTCAGGTCCGCCAATTCCCGCTTGCCGCTGATCATATCGTCGATCCGCTCCTCGATGGTGTCGACACAGACCAGTTTGCGCACCTGCACATCGCGCCGCTGGCCGATCCGGAAGGCCCGGTCGGTGGCCTGGTTCTCCACCGCGGGGTTCCACCAACGATCCAGGTGTACAACGTGATTGGCGGCGGTGAGATTGAGACCGGTGCCACCGGCCTTGAGCGACAACAACATCAGCGGCGGGCCGTCGTCGTTCTGGAACCGCTCGACCATTTCGTCACGCCGCTTCTTGGCCACCCCGCCGTGCAGGAACGGGATCTGCGTGCCGAACCGCTCGTCCAGATAAGGCCCGATCAGATCGCCGAATTCGCGAAACTGGGTGAACAGCAGCGCCTTCTCGCCGTCGGCCAGCACCGATTCGAGAATGTCCTCGACCAGCCCTATCTTGCCGGACCGATGACGGCCGCGGCGCAGCACACTCGATCCGTCGCCCAGGAAATGAGCGGGATGATTGCAGACCTGCTTGAGCCTGGTCAGCGCGCCGAGCACCGCGCCGCGGCGGGACATGCCCTTGGCGTCCTTCAGTTTCGTCACCATATCGTCCACCACGGCCTGATACAGCGCGGCCTGTTCCACGGTCAGATTGGCACGCACCGTCATCTCGATCTTCTCGGGCAGATCGGAGATCACGGCAGGGTCCGTCTTCACCCGGCGAAGCACGAAAGGCGATGTGACCGTGCGTAATCGGGTGATCGCGTTCTCGTCGCGCTCGCGCTCGATCGGAATCGCGAACCTGGCGTGGAACTGGGAGGCCTTGCCCAGCAACGACGGCGCCGCGAAGTCCAGAATCGAGCGCAACTCCTCGAGCCGGTTCTCCACCGGGGTTCCGGTCAGCGCCAGGCGATGCGGGGCGGGCAGGGCGCGCGCGGCCCGCGCCTGACGGGTGTTCGCGTTCTTGATGTGCTGCGCCTCGTCCAGGGTGATCCGCCGCCAGGGCTGGCGCTTCAACTCCTCGAAATCGCGGGCAAGTAGCGCATAGGTGGTGATCACCAGGTCCGAATCCGCAACGGCGCCATCGAGTTCGGCGCCCGAGCGGCGCGCCGCACCGTGGTGCACCAGCACCCGCAGCCCCGGGGCGAAACGCTCGGCCTCGCGCTGCCAGTTGCCGACCACCGACATCGGGCAGACCAGCACTGTCGGTCCCGGCGCGGAACCGCTTGCGGCGCTTTCCCTTTCGTAGACCAACAGGGCCAACACCTGCAACGTCTTGCCCAGGCCCATATCGTCGGCCAGGATCGCGCCGCAGCCGAGCCGGTTCATCGTCACCAGCCAGGACAGGCCGCGCAGCTGATACGGTCGCAACTGCGCCTTCAGGCCCGAGGGCGGCTCGACGGGATCCGCCGATCGGGTCGCGTCGAGCAGTTCGGCCACCCAGCCACTGGCGGTGACGTCCTCGATCGGCACGTTCCGAACCTCGGAGGCGGCGATCTCGGCCATCAGAGCGGTCAGCGATCCGACCTGTTCGTCGGTGCGACCGTCCAGATACATGGCCGCGGCGGCCAGGGTCCGGTGATCGGCCTGCACCCATTGACCGCGCAGGCGCACCAGATCGGATTTCGATTTCACCAGGCGGGACATCTCGGCCGGGGTGAGCACGATATCGCCGAGCGCCAACTCCCAGCGGTAGGCGACCAATCCGCTCAGGCCGACCTCGGTCTCGGTCGCAGCAGGACTCTGCACCCGCATTCGCATACTCGGCGCGACGATCCGCCACGCGCGCGGCAGCAGCAGATGTACTCCCGCGGAACGCAATTCGTGCGCACCGTGCGCGACCAGATCCTGCACGACCGGGGTAGGCAGCAGGAAATCCATCCCGCGCGGATCGCGCGGCAATTCCCGCAACATCGGATACGCCTGGATCGCCGCGGTCACCCGCTCACCCGCGATCCGCACCAGCGCGGGATCGCCGAGGATCGGAACGGGTTGCGGCGCTTCACCTTCCATGCGCAGACAGACCTCGAGCCGCCACAGCGCGTCGACGGTTTCCGTGGCCTGCTCGGGATCGTCGTCCGGTTCGAGCAGACGCAACACGAGTTCCGGTTCACCCGTGGTCAGGCTGGTGCGCCACTGGTCGAGCACGTCGGCCACCCGATGCGAACCGGAATCGAGCGGAGCGTCGGCGATCAAGGCGGTCAACAGCGGATGGGCGGGGTGGCGACGCGAGCCGATGGCCGCGGGGTCCAGATGCAGCCGGGCGATCGGATCGGTCAGCTCGGCGACGAGATCTTCCAGCAGCGCCGCCGGACGCCCGGCCACTCGCAGTGCGGGCGGCATCGCCGCGGCCAACTCGGCAAGCCAGGCGCGCTGGCGCTGACCGCCGACCAACCGCCAGCGCACCCACCACTCGCCGTCGTCGCGGCGGAGGTCCGGCACGATTCTCCCCGCCCGCACCCAACGTTCGACACCCCGCGCGACATGCGCCAACAACCGCAGGTCAGC
>CBJNFW010000173.1:0-18503 GCA_966435935.1 uncultured Nocardia sp. | reverse complement strand
GCAGCAGTGCGGCCCGTTGCGGATCGGTCCGGGAAGCCTTGCCGCGCAACAGGATTCCCGCGACGAGCAGCACGATGGCGGCCGGGATCAGCCAGCCGATCTGACCGCCGACCGTTTCCTGGAACATCCGGGTGATCCCGGGCGAGGACCCGAAGAATCCCCCCTTCGGCCGGGGCCCGCCCGGCGGCGGCCCGGGAAAGGGACCCGGCGACGACCCGACCCCCAGCCGGCCGAGCCCGTTGTAGCCGAGGGTCAGCTCGATGATCGAATTGTGTTCCGAGCCACCGAAGTACGGCCGCGAGGTACTCGGCCACAACTGGGCCACGAGTACCCACCAGCCCGCACCCGCGATCATCGCCACCCCGGCCGCGCACAGTTGCAGCAGCCGGGTGAGCACCCGCGGCGGCCCGGCGATCAGATAGGTCACCGCCAGCGCGGGCAGCACCAGCAAAACCTGCAATTGCTTTGCCAGAAAGCCGAATCCGACGAATACTCCGCACAGCACGAGCCACCGCCAGCGTCCGTGCTCGAGCGCGCGGGTCATCGCCCACACCGCGGCGAGCATCAGGAATACCAGCAGCGCATCGGGGTTGTTGAAGCGCAACATCAGCGCCGCGACCGGAGTGGCCGCCAGCGCGAGCCCGCCGAGGACACCCGCGGCGCTGCCGTGCGTGCGCCGCAGCGTTGCCCATAGCAGCGCCACCGAGGCGATGCCCAGCAGCGCCTGCGGCAGCATCATGCTCCACGGATGCATGCCGAACAGCCGCGCCGAGATCTCCATCGGCCACAGCGAGGCCGGGGTCTTGTCGACGGTGATCGAATTGCCCCAGTCGGAGGAACCGAAGAAGAACGCCTTCCACGAATGCGCACCGGACTGCACCGCGGCCGCGTAGAACGAGTTGGCCCACCCGTTGACGCCGAGATTCCACAGGTAGGCGACCGCGGTCCCGGCCAGCAGCAGTGCCACGGCCAGATTTTCCCCGCGCAGGAGGCGTCGCCCCTGGCGGGCGGGTGGACTGCTCGGCACACTCGGCGCGATCGCGGTGTCGGTCATGGCGACCAATCATGGACCATCTGCCCAGGCCGGGGCTGGGACCCCGCTGAGAACAAGCTGGGAGCCGCCTTTCCGGCCCGCGTTCACCCTGGTCACAGGCGCGGCCGGGATCCCGTGAGATCCCGGCCACGGCCTGTGACCGATTCGGTATCAGTCGGCGTACAGCCGCTCCCCCTGGGCGGCCAGCGCCATCTCGGCGGTCGCGGGCTGCGGGTCGACCGCGTCGGCGGCGACCATCTCGCTCGCGGCCCGCTCGCTGCGGATCGCGGCGGCGGGAACGGCGTTGCGGAACCCCCAGCGCAGGGCGACGAACCGGATCAGGGTGGCGACCAGATTCGCGACCACCAGCACCAGCAACTGCGCGTGCACGGACGCGCCGGGAACCCAGTGGTGCAGAACGAACAGCGAGCCGCTGGTCAGGAACCAGGTGAACGCGAAGATCAACAAACCCTGCACCTGGTGTGAGACCGCCTTGGCCGAGCCGCGCACACCGAAGGTGAACGCCCGGTTCGCCGCGGTATTGCCGACGGCGGTGATCAGCAGCGCGAGGAAGTTCGCGGCCTGCGGTCCGGTCAGCGGCTGCATCACCAGATACAGCAGCATGTAGGCCAGCGTCGAGATCACCCCGATGATGCCGAATCGCACCAACTGCCCGACCATGCCCAGCGGCACCCCGTCGACCAGCGGTTCCCGGCCGATGGCCGCGCGCAGCTCGTTCACCGGCAACGTTCCCTTGGCCAGGCCCTTGCTGACCCGCCAGACACCCTCCAGATCCTTGCGCGCGGTGTCCACGATGTTGACGCTCGAGTTCGGATCATCGATCCAGTCCACCGGGACCTCGTGAATCCGCAGCCCGGAACGCTCCGCCAGCACCAGCAGCTCGGTATCGAAGAACCATTCGCCGTCCTGCACCAGCGGCAGCAGCTTGCGCGCCACATCGGTGCGCATCGCCTTGAACCCGCACTGCGCGTCGGAGAACCGCGCCTGCAGCGAGGCCTTGAGGATCAGGTTGTAGCAGCGGGAGATGAATTCCCGCTTGGGCCCGCGGACCACACGCGAGGACTTCGCCAGACGGGTGCCGATCGCCAGGTCCGAATGTCCGGACACCAGCGGCGCGACCAGCGGCAGCAGTCCGTTCAGATCGGTGGACAGGTCGACGTCCATATAGGCGACGACCTGCGCGTCCGATGCCTCCCAGACCGCACGCAACGCACGGCCGCGGCCCTTGCGGTCCAGATGCACCACCCGCACGCCGTCCAGTTCGGCCGCCAGATAGTTCGCGACATCGAGGGTGGCATCGGTGGACGCGTTGTCGGCGATGGTGATCCGCGCGCTGAACGGGAAGCCGTCGCCGAGGAACTCGTGCAACCGGCGCACGCAGACGCCGAGATCACGTTCCTCGTTGTACACGGGAACAACCACATCCAGGACGGGCGCGGTGACGGCCGCGCCCGCGCGGGCCGAAGCGGTAACGGTCGAAGTCTCGGTCATGTCACCAAGATTCGCGGGTCCGCCTTGGCGGGCACTGGATCGCAGCTGCGAGATCGCTGGGAGCCGATTTCGCTCTCGGCCTGCGGCTATTGCGGGCGAGTGCGCGGCAGCACGACGGTGAAGGTCGCCCCTTCGCCCGGGGCACTGTCCACACGCACGGTACCGCCGTGCGCGGTCACCAGGGCCTGCACGATCGACAGCCCCAGTCCGCTCCCGCCGCTGGCCCGTGCGCGGGAGGCGTCGGTGCGGTAGAAGCGTTCGAAAACGCGCGCGGCCGCCTCGGGCGACAGCCCCGGCCCTTTATCGCTCACCTCGATCCGCACGTCGTCCTGGCCGGGCGTCAGCCGCACCGTCACCGGCGTACCCGGCGGTGTGTGCGCCATCGCGTTGCCGACCAGATTCGCCAGCACCTGCCGCAGCCGGGCCGCGTCGCCGGCCACCTCGAGCGTCCCCGGCCCGGACCGAATATCAAGTGCGACAGGGTGATTCGGGCCGTCCTGGTTGGCGTCCATCGCCTGTGCGCCGTGCACCACGTCACCGGCCAGTGCCAGCAGATCCACCGGGACCGATTCCAGCGGCCGTTGCGCGTCCATGCGGGCCAGCATCAGCAGATCCTCCACCAGCAGGCCCATCCGCCCGGCCTCGGCCTCGATGCGTTCGAGCACCAGCGCCGGATCCTGACTCGCGCCCTGGCGATACAGTTCGGCGAATCCCCGGATGGTCGTCAGCGGGGTGCGCAGTTCATGACTGGCATCCGCGACGAACTGCCGCATCTTGGCCTCCGAACGCCGCGCCGCCTCCTCCGAGGCCTCGGTCGCGGTGACGCCGTGCTGGATCTGGGTGAGCATCACGTTGAGTGAACGAGCCAGGTGATCGACCTCGGTGTCCACGTCGCGCACCGGCACGCGACGGCTCAGGTCGCCCCCGGCGATCGCGGCCGCGGTCTCCTCCACCTGGCTCAGCGGGCGCAGGCTGCGCCGCACCACCAGATAGCCGCCGGCGCCGAGCAGGACCAGCGCGCCCACACTGGTGGCGATCTCGAAGCCGATCAATTTGGACACGGTGTCGACATTGTCGGTGAGCGGCAGGCCGATGATGGTCGAGCCATGGCTGTTGGTGGTCAGCAGAACTCGCCAGTTGGTGTCCGAACCGTCTGAGGAAGGGACCGTTACCGGCGTGTGCGCTTTCAGCCCGGACAGTTTCGGCATCGATGCGGTCTTGTCGGGCTGGATGCGATACAGCTCTCCCTCGGGCCCGCGGCGCAGTTCGAAGAAGCGGTGCGGCTGGTCGGCCGAGCCGAGTTTCGGCGGCGGCGCGGTCGCATCGGCGGGAACCCAGGTCATCTCGCCGTCGGCGGTGCTGATCAGCTTCATCGGCGTAGGCCGGGCCCAGCTGTGCGCGGCATCGAACAGCTGCTCGTCGGTGCGGTCGGTCAACGACTTCGACAGGGCGGAGGTCACCGCGATTCCGGAGACGGCCAGAACGGCTCCGGCCAGGCTCACCATGGCGACGACCAGTGCGATTCGCAGCGGGACCGCCGATACGCGGCGCCCGAGCATCGCGCGAATGCGCCGGAATACGGTAGTCACCGCCCTATCTCTACCGAGCGAAGCTGGGAGAATCCTGCAAGCCGACTGGGCGTTTGCTGCAGGCGCGTCAGCCGGGTGCGAGATGTTCGGCGAGACGGTCCAGACAGGGGCGCTGACCCGCGCTCAGCTTGTCCCGGGCGACGGTGGTGTCGAACCATTCGGCGCGATCGACCTCCGGAAACCGTTGCGTCCGGCCGGATCGCGGCGGCCATTCCATCTCGAACATTCCCGGATTCACCTGTGCGGTATCGAGATTCGCCTCGACCGCCCATACGGTCAGCTCTTTCCTGCTGCCACCGCTGCCGTAGCGGACCTCGCCGAGATCGATCCACTCCCCTTCCGGCACCGGCAGTCCCAGCTCCTCGGTGAATTCCCGGCGCGCGGCCACCCGCGCGACCTCGGATCCGGGATCGTATTCTCCCTTGGGAATCGACCAGGCACCCAGGTCCTTGCGTGCCCACAGCGGCCCGCCCATATGCCCCAGCAGCACCTCGATTCCCGAGGTACGGCGGAACAGCAGGACGCCGGCGCTGAATCTCATGTCCGGAGTTTATATTTCGCGCTCGGGGTCGTACCGGCCGCTCGAGATTCCCGCCGGATCCGGTCGAACATCTTCCGCATGTTCGGGCCGATCTCGGCGAGTTCGAGGAACGGCACACCGGCGGCCGCACCGTCGAGATACGCGAACCGCATTTCGCCGAACATATTGCCCTGCTGCACGATCTCGATGCCGCGCGAGCGAGCGGCCGCCACCGCCGCATCGAAATCCGCGGGCTCGGAACAGATGTGATGCAATCCCGGTCCGGACCGGTCGAGGAATTCGGAATAGATGGACACTCCGCGCACCGGTTGAATCAGCTCCAATTGCACTGCGCCCCGATAAGACAGCCCGATATGCGCGGTGAAATCCGCGGGTTCGCCGCGGTAGGAACAGGTTTCGGGACCGAAGTGCACATCCGGCATCCGGGTCCAGGCCCGCACGCCGAAACAGGCGCTCAGGAATTCCTCGGTCGCGGCGATATCGGTCACCACCCAGGCAACCTGTGTGATCGCCTCGCCACCGAGGGCATTGTCGAAATCGGTCACACCGGTGACCCTACGATGAGGTGATGGCCGGACCGAAGCGAGTGATCCTCGCCCTGGGCAGCGGTGGCGCCCGGGGGTACGCGCACGTGGGCGTCATCCGGGAGCTGCAGGCGCGCGGGTTCGAGATCGCCGGTGTGGCCGGATCGTCGATGGGCGCGTTGGTGGGCGGCGTGTTCGCTGCCGGGAAGCTGGAGGACTACGCGGACTGGGCGACCACGCTGAACCAGTTCGAGGTGGTGCGCCTGCTCGATCCCTCGTTCTCCGAACCCGGCGCGATCCGCGCGGCCAAGATCCTCGGCCGCATCCGGGAAATGCTGGGCGACACCGTCATCGAGGAACTCCCGATCCCGTACACCGCCGTCGCCACCGATCTGACCAGCGGCCGATCGGTGTGGTTCCAGCGCGGGCCGGTCGACACCGCGATCCGCGCCTCGATCGCGATCCCCGGAGTCATCTCCCCGCTGGTGATCGGCGAGCGGGTGCTCGCCGACGGCGGCATCCTGGACCCGCTCCCGGTGGTACCGACCCTGGCCATCCAGGACGCCGACATCACCATCGGCGTCAGCCTCACCGGCAACGATCCGATCGCCGAGACCCCGCAGCACGCGACCGCGCCCAAGGAACCGGGCGCGATCGACGAATGGATGGACCGCATCCGCCGCGGCGCCGCCCAGATGACCTCGACCATCATCGACCGCTTCGGCGGCACCCCGCAGATCATCGGCGACCCCCACCACCGCGTAGCCGAAACCTCCCCCGCCGCCCCGAAACTGGGCCGCGTAGACCTGCTCAACCGCTCCCTGGACGTCATGCAGGCGGCCCTCACCCGCCACCAACTCGCCGCCCAACCCCCCGACCTGCTGATCGAAATCCCCCGCTCGATCTGCCGCACCCTGGACTTCCACCGCGCCGCCGACGTCATCCCCGCCGGCCGCGAAATAGCCGCCGCGGCACTGGATGCCGCGGGTTTGCGAGGGCCGTCGGCAGCACCACCGGAACCACGAAATCAGCAGGAGATCACCGCGCCGGAATCGGCCCCGGAGTCCGGAGTGACCGGATCTCGTTGAGCGGCAAGGAATTACACTCGGGATCCCCGGACGATACTCGAGCCGATATCCCAGCCTCCCGCCAATCCGGACACCGGGCCGATGGCTCTCGACAGACCGTCGATTACCCAGTCAACGGGCCGGCGGCCCGAATCGCGCCACGCGCATGATCGGCGTACTCAACCTCGCCTTCGCCGGCACCATGACTCGACCTGGATCATGCCCTGAGGGGGTTGTTCCGATCGGGCCGTTGCGCATATGCCTGTCGCATGTGTCCGCATGGACACTTGGACGCCTCGGGGGCATTCCCGGCCAGGAGTGAGACGGGGAGGCTTTGGGGGACGACACCGGTGTCTTGCGTCAACCGCTTGGCAGGATCCAGCTGGTCAGCGAGGCAACGCCACGGATCTTCAGGCACAGAACACTGGTCGCGGTGATTCACCGCATGTGCATGTGGAAGGGTGTCCATTCTGTGTCCAGGAGATTGTGGAGCTGGGCCCACGCCGTCACGTCACCTGAGATCACGGTCGGGTCTTCTGTGCCGGTGAGCTGTGCGGGGTTGGCCTCGATGATGACGTCCGCATCGGACGCGAGCCCGTTCTCGACGTGGAGCACGCGATTGCGGATGCGAACGGTGAGCTCCCTGTCGCCGTCGGCCGGGCGGATTCCGACGGCCAGGTTGACTCCTTTCGCTTTCTCTGCGTCCAGTTGGTACCGCCAGCGGCGGACCGTGTCCGCGACCGGCAGGTCGACCGACAACAGCCGCCCGAATGCGGCGAGGATCTGCGCGGGATCCACTGTCCCTTCGAGTTCGAGCGCGCCGGTGAGATACCACGACCGTGCGATCGGGTTGAGTTGCTGGTAGCCCAGTGCTCGAAGCGCCGCGGCTTTCACCAGGCGCGCATCCTCGTTGTCCGGGTCGGCGCGCAGCGCGATCTGAGCGAGCTCGGCCGCAAGTTGGTGGTCGCCCGCTGCATGGTCTGCTTTCGCCGCATCCAGGACCTTGTCGAGGCCACCCATCAACTCGGTGAGGCGTGCGGCCTTGTGTGCGGGCGGGGACGGGAACAGGTCGGTCGAGTCACCGCTGAACCAGCTCACCCACCCGGTGAAGAACTCCGGGACGGCGGTAATCGGTGTCCCGTACAGGGGCACCGTGTACGGCGGGTCCCACGTCTCCTCGGGCAGATCCTTCAACGCATGCTGCAACTCGACGGGCGTGTAGCCCTTGTTGATCAGCCGGATCGACTGATCCCAAAGGTACTTCGTCGCGTCGATGTACTTTTTCACGTGGTCCGCGATCACATCCTTGCCGTGAATAGGTCGCAGATGAGAGCCGACCAGCCACTCGGGCTTCACCTGCAGGACCTTGTTCAGCGCGGAAATGTAGTTGTCCGGAATGCGCGGCTTGGAACCGCGGATGCTGTGCAGGTTCGGGATACCGGTGAAGAACTCGTCGGCGATCGCGATCAGGTCGAACTCCGGGATATGCAGGCCGAACTCGCTGATCGCCTCACCGCCGGTGTAGAACGCGGTCAGTTTCAGGCCTGCCACGGTGAGCGTGGTGTCTTCGGATAGGAACTTCGTCGGCGGAATGTACGCCGGCGTGCCTCCGCCGCGAATCAGCCCGATGCCGTGGTGATGCATTTCTTCCGGGCCGAGGAAAGCGCCACCGAAGTACCCGGCACCCATGGCTTGGCGTTGCAGCAGCTCGCCGAACTCGTTGGCCATTTCCTCGAGGAAGTTCGACCAGGCGTAGATGTCGACCTCACCGGCGGCCACTGCGGCCGGATCCACGATCGCTGCTGCTCCGTTGTAGTGGTCCGCGTGGTGGTGGGAGTAGAACACTGCCTTGATCGGCTTGTCCGAGATCTTCTTGATCTCTGCTGCGATGAACTCGCCCGCTTCGCGGTTGATGCCGGCGTCGTAGATGATCAGGCCCTCGGGTGCATCGATGATGATGCTGTCTCCGATGAGGCCGTCCGGGCAGTACACCGTCCATACGGGCAGGTCACCGCACTGATAGGTGCCCTGCTGTTCGACGGTCAGTCGACGATGCTCCAAGAAATAGTCCGGCCAGGAGCGTTCGACATCGTATGGATTAAGCATCCCGCCCTCCTTCGCTATGCGAATCTCGCGGGAGATCGCGACCGAAATTTCCACACCGGTGTTGCGTGCCCGCGGGTCGTTGTGGAAGTCGCTCCAGGGGTCAGGATAACTCCGCACGAACGACCGCGGTACCCGCCGACTGGACGGTGCAAGGGAGGCGACCAGGCGGGCGGCGTCGTGTTCAGAGACGCCGCGCCCACCACGGCGCCGGCGCCTCAACGAGACCGACGTCTACTACAGTCGCCCGGACGTCGACTTCATGAAAACCGTTGAGTGCCTGAGAGTCCGGCGGCGTGACGGATTCGCGGAGATCACCTGCGAGCCGCCGTCCGGCGCCGATACTCACCGAGCTGGTGACGTGATCGCGAAACGCGAGATGAACGTCCAACTGTCGGAGCCGGAACAGGCCGACGCCGCGATGGCGCTGCTGTCCTCGGTCGGGATGATCGAGCTTGCGAAGGTCGAGAAGGCCCGAACTCGATACCAGCATCCTGAGCACGACAACGTCCTCATCGCGATCGACGTCGTCACGGGCCGACAGAAGCCCGAGCGGGCCTGTAGTGGCTGGTAGATCGCGAAATATGGTCGGGATGACAGGATTTGAACCTGCGACCCTCCGCTCCCAAAGCGGATGCGCTACCAAGCTGCGCTACATCCCGGAGGATCCGTGTGGACCACAGAGCGGGCGACGGGAATCGAACCCGCACCATCAGCTTGGAAGGCTGAGGTTCTACCATTGAACTACGCCCGCAGGCACACGACACCGACGGGATCGCCTCGATGTCGTCTGCGTCTGAGACTGTACCGAACCTCACTTCGGAAATGCCAATCGCCCGGTCGGCCGCGCTGCCGGGGCACCGAGATCGAGCCCGGGGACGAGCCCGGATCGGACGCGCCGACCGGTGAGCGAGACGGATATCACAGCGATCACCGCCCAGGTCGGCCGGGGCCGCTCGGCGAGTCGCGAGAGACACGCTGGCTGTGGGTGTAACACGGCGTCCCTCGGGACGATGACCTATGCGTTGCCATTCGCCGAATTCCGGAAGAGGTTGGAAAACAGCATTTTTCGGAGTCGGCCGGCTTGCTAGGATCCTTTTTGCCGGACGGGGGTATCTGGAAAGGGGGCGGTGAGCATGCACCGAGTTCGGTGGAGCGGACCGCATAGCACTAGGCACGATCCGGAGGGTTTGGGTCCGGAGAGCACAGTCGGCGCGCCCGGCGCGCCCCGTGACGTCTGTACGAGGTGAGCGCCATGCTCGCCGACATCGATCCGGTGACCGCCGCCGCGGTCACCACGACGTCCCGGTCCTGGGTCTCCGCGGTCTACCCCGGCAGTGGGCTGACGATTCAGCCGGCACATCTCGAGCGGGTCTTCGCCTCGATCATCAACGAACTACTCGATCTGGCGCGCTCGGAGCCGTTTCCGGTCCGACCGGCCCGCGGCATCGGGCGGCGACTGGCCGAGGCGCCGTTCGATCGCACCCGCATGCTGGCTCCCGCCAGCCGCGCGCTGCTCGGCTTCGCACCCGGATGTCCCGGCTCGCTCGTGGCCACCCGCTGGCCGCTGGTGGCCAGCCACGCCATCGAAAGCTACGCCGAGGCGCTGCAGCAGCAGGCCCTCGCGCAACAGGAGGCCAACCTCGAGGAGCGGGTCTCGGTCCGGGTCCAGGAGATCGCGGAGCTGCACCACCAGCTGCGGCACGAGGCCACTCACGACGCGCTCACCGATCTGGCCAACCGGTCCCTGTTGCAGGAGCGGGTGCGCCTGATGGCGGCCGACCGCTCACGCGGCGTCGGCCTGCTACTGATCGACGTGGACGACTTCAAGCGGATCAACGACGGTTACGGACACAGCGTCGGCGACGAAGTGCTGGTGGAGATTTCGCGTCGGCTGCGCGTCACCTGCCCGCAGGACACGGTCGTGTGCCGGTACGGCGGCGACGAATTCGTGCTCGCGCTCTCGGCCCGCCGCAACACTGTCGAGGAAGTGGCGATGCGTGTGCTGGCCGCGCTGAACGATCCGGTGCCCACCGCCTCGGGCCCGATTCCGGTGTCGGCGAGCGTGGGTACCTCGTACTGCCCGCCCGGACGCGCCTGTGAGTTCTCCGACCTGCTGCGCAACGCCGACCGAGCCATGTATTCGGCGAAAACGGCGGGTAAGCGGCGGTTCGCGGTCGCCGAGCCGGAGGACGAGGAGTCCGAGCCGGGAATGTCCATCTCCGCGCGGCTGCGGTACGACGTGGCCGTCGCGGGATAAGGGCAGCCGGGAGGCCGTTCGAGCCGCGTACGCTGGACGGGGTGATGATACTCGTGGTCATCCTGGTCGTCGTCCTCGTGGCTTTCCTGGCGGTGAGCTTCGCCGGGCGCAATACCGCCCGGGACAATCGAGCGACTCAGCTCGCCGATGCCAAGGCCGACGCCCGTCGGCTGATCGAACGTCTCGGCGGGCAGGTCTACAACCTCACGGGCACCGATCAGGCTTCCAAACAGGCCCTCGCCGACGCCGGTGAGCGGCTCAACGCCGCCGGTTCGCAGATCGATCAGGCGGCCACCGTCGCCCAGGCCCACCTGGCGAAGGAGACCGCCCTGGAGGGTCTCTACTACGTACGGGCCGCGCGGACCGCGATGGGCCTGGATCCGGGCCCGCCGGTTCCCGAACTCGACGGGCAGCGCTCGGCCGGACAGGTCTCGGAGGATCGCGCGGTCGATTTCGACGGCCGTCGCGTGCAGGCCTCCCCCACGCCCTCCCCGCAGACCCCGAACTACTACCCGGGCGGCCGGGTCGCCGGACGTCCCGTCCCGGCCGGCTGGTACTCCGAGCCGTGGTGGAAGACCGCGCTCGTGGCCGGGGCCTGGGGCGTGGGCTCGGCGTTGTTGTTCGACACGCTGTTCCACGGCATGTCCGGTGTGGGATACGGCGCCGCCGGGTTCGAGGGCGGCTACGGCTCCGGTTACGACGACGGATTCGCCGCCGGACAGGACTATCAGGCCGGTTATGACCAATCCGGTTACGACAACGGCGGATTCGACCAGGGCGGTTACGACAACGGCGACGGCTTCGACGGCGGCGACTGGGGCGGCGGATTCGACGGCGGCGGCGACTGGGGCGGCGGCGGATTCGACGGCAGTTTCTGACCGCGCATTCGCGGCCGCCGTGCATCGGCTACTTCGCGGCGGCCGGTCCCGGGGAGGAGGACCGCGCCCGCGCGAGTTCGGTGATCGCGCTCGTCGCGTGCCGGTCGAACCTGTCCCGTGAGACGTCCAGCGCACCGTCCAGCCAGGGCCGGTACAGAAACGCCAGCGCGCCGAAGATGGCGTGCGCATTGAGCCGGATATCGATCTCGTCCGGCGGATTCTTCCGCTTCTGGCCGCCGGCCAGACTCAGCGCGATCGGCTCGGTGAATTCGACGATGAGCTGATTGCCGCGTTCAGCCAGCGCCTGAGTCGCCTGGGATTCCACGAACATGATCCGCCCGCGCCGCGGATCCTCGTCCATGTAGTCGGTGAAGCGCGACACCACGTGCGCGAAGACCCGCTCCGGCTGGGGCGGCGCGTCGGCCAGCGCGGCGAGCAGGCGATCCCGGGCGCCGAGGACCACCTCGTCGAGGATATCCAGTTGCAGCGCACCGAGATTCGCGAAGCTCTCGTAGAAGTATCGCTCGGTCAGCCCAGCGGCACGGCATACCGCCCGCATGGACATCTCCGCCGCCCCGATGGTCCCCATCAGTTCCAGCCCGGCGTCGAGCAGCTGCCTGCGGCGGGTGGCGGTGCGGTCGGCGGGCTCACGTCCCCGCCAGCGCCGTGGCTCGCCCTTGGGCTCCTCGGGGGCGGTCTGCATGTGTGTCCTCTCACAACATTTCACCGGGCAGATGTTGACATCACACGCTGTTGACAGCATGTGATGTCGATATTTATCCTGGTCAGTGTAACCCCCCGCGATTCCAGCGAATTCAGGGCTCTGCCTATACCTTTCGGAATTCGAGCATTTCGAGGAGAAGCCATGAAGTTCGGCCAGGCAGCACAGTCGGTGGTGCTGAGCATCCTGCGTCCCGGCGGGCTGTTGTCCGAGGTGCAGATCCAGCGCCAAGCACAGCTCACCGGATGGAGCACTCGAAACGCGCTCGCGCGCTTACAGGCTCGCGGCCTGATCGTCGCCATCCCCTACAAGGGCTGCTGGCAGATCAGCGATCGCGGCCGCGACCTCGCCCTGACCAGCCGGGCTCCGTACTGAGCGAATTGATCGCCGGCGATGCCCCGGCGAATCGTCAGCCGGGCTGGCAGGCCGGGCACCAGAACAGATTCCGGCCGTCCAGCACCGAGTGCAGGACGGTCGAATGGCACAGGCGGCAGGGATCCCCGGCCCGGCGGTAGACATAAGTACGCGGTTTTCCCTCGGCGTACGACGGTGCGCCGTGGTCGTGTTCGCGGCGCACGACGACGATCTTGCCGCGCCGCACCCCGACCCGCATCAACTCGACCAGATCCTCCCAGAGCCGATCCCATTCGGCCGAGCTCAGCTCGCGGCCGGGCCGATGCGGTGAAATCCCGTGCCGGAAGAGCAATTCCGCGCGGTAGACGTTGCCGACTCCGGCCAGCACCTTCTGATCCATCAGCAATGCGCCCAGCGGGCGTGCCGAACGGCGGATGCGCTCCCAGGCCAGGGCGGGATCGGCGTTGCGGCGCAACGGATCCGGGCCCAGTCGAGCGGTGAGCGCGGCGACCTCCGGCTCGTGCAGCACCTCGCAGGCGGTCGGCCCGCGCAGATCGGTGCCGTACAGCTGCGCACCGGCGCGACCGGCTCCGGCCATCCGCATCCGCACCTGCCCCACCGGATCGCCCAGTGCCCCGGCGAATTCGGAGAAGGTCCCGTACAACCCCAGGTGCACGTGTACCACCAGGCCCGAATCGTAGTGGTGCAGAAGGTGTTTCCCCCATGCCTCGGCACGTACCAGCACCCGGCCGTCCACCAGCGCGGCCCCCTCGGCGAACCGGCCCTGCGGACTGGATACCCGCACCATTCCCCCGGCGAACCGCTGATGATGCAGTTTCGCCAGCCGATGCAGCGTATGCCCCTCCGGCATGACCCGTCCTCACCTCATCGTTCACCGAGACCGACCGTGCACGCGCCACGAACGACCGCACCCCGCCGGGCTCCGTGAGGAGTTCCGTGGACGGGGTGCGAGCGATTCCTGGTGGCGGGGTCAGCCGGCCGCTGAAATCTCCGGCGCCTTACCGGTCTTCTCGTATTCGGCGATGATATCGATGCGCCGCTGGTGCCGCGGCTCGTCCGACCACGGAGTGGCCAGGAAGGCGTCGACTATGGCCAGCGCCTCGGGCAGCGGGTGCATCCGGCCGCCGATGCCCATCAGCTGAGCGTTGTTGTGCTGACGGGCAAGCTGCGCGGTCTCCACACTCCACGCCAGTGCGCAGCGCGCGCCCGGCACCTTGTTCGCGGCGATCTGCTCGCCGTTTCCGCTACCGCCCAGCACGATGCCGAGGCTGCCCTCGTCGGCGACCACGCGGCGGGCGGCATCGATGCAGAACGCCGGGTAGTCGTCGGCGGCGTCGTATTCGTGTGCGCCGCAGTCGACCACTTCGTGGCCGGCCTGCTTCAGGTGATCTTTGATGTGGTTCTTCAGCTCGAAGCCGGCATGGTCGGCACCCAGGTATACGCGCATGGCAGCGATTGTGTCAGGCCCCGCGCATCGCTCCGACGCGGGGCCGACGGCGAAATTTCTATAGAGTTCACGGCATGCAGCCCGAGCACCACCCGCCGCCCTCGACACCGCAGCAACCACCGGGCTGGAACCCGGTCACCGGCATGTCGGGGTGGGATCCGCGGCTGGGCCCGCCCGGCTGGTCACCGCAGACGCCCTACACACCACCGCAGCCGCCGCTGGTGCAGCACGCCCGGGGACTGTCGCCGTACGGTATGCCCGCCCGGCACAGCTGGGAGATCCCGATGTTGATCATCGTGATCGCGGTGACCGTGCTGTCCTATCTGGTGACCTCGGTTCTGGTGCTGCTCGGCGTGATCAACTACTACACGCTGGCATTGCTGGCAGCGCCGATCCTGCTGTGGTTCGGCCGCGGCGCGAATTACGCGATGCAGCGCGTCAACGCGGTGAAGATGTCGCGGACCCAGTTCCCGGAGGGCTACCGAATGGTGGCCGAGGCGGCGGCGCGCTACGGCATGCCCACCCCGCCCGAGGCCTATGTGGTGCTGGGCAACGGCCAGATCAACGCCTTCGCCTCCGGCCACGGCTTCCGCCGCTACGTCTGTGTGTACAGCGATATGTTCGAGGTCGGCGGGCGGGCCCGCGACCCGGACGCGCTCGCGTTCATCATCGGCCACGAGGTCGGCCACATCGCCGCCGGGCACACCTCGTACTGGCGCAATCTCGGCATGTTCCTGGTGCCGTTCCTGCCGATCCTCGGCAACGCGCTGATCCGCACCCAGGAGTACACCGCGGACAATCACGGCTACTGCAACCGGCACATGGGCGCCCCCGGCGCGATGCGCGTGCTGGCCGCCGGAAAGTATCTGAACGCGCTGGTCGACATCAACGAGATGGCCGACCGGGCCCCGCAGGAGAAGGGCTTGTTCATCTGGGTGGCCAATGCGATGTCCTCGCACCCGGTGCTGACCTGGCGCATCTGGGCACTGCGCGACCGCAGCAGGCACGGGAAACTGTTCCTGCGGCCCAGCGCACCGAACCCGGTGCAGCACAACGGGTCTCATCTTCCCGGCTACCTGCCGCCCGGGCAGCACGCCGAGATTCCGAGCAACGTGCGCTGACCGCGCGGAACCCGCCGCCGATCGAACCGCCGCTCCCGCACCGGGTTCCGCCCCGCGGTCGGTCGCGACAGCACGGGGCGCACCGCATTGCGATGCGCCCCAAGGCTTTTCAGTCGAAGACCGGCCCCTCGGTGCGGGTCCGCTTGAGTTCGAAGAAGTGCGGGTAGGAGGCCAGCGCCACCGCGCCGTCCCACACCTTCCCGGCCTCCTCGCCGCGCGGGATGCGGGAGATCACCGGGCCGAAGAAGGCCACGTCGTTGATGTGGATGGTGGGGGTGCCCACGTCGGGGCCGACCTTGTCCATCCCGGCGTGGTGGCTCTCGCGCAGCGCCTCATCATACTCGGTGCTGGTGGCGGCCTCGGCCAGTTCCGCGGGCAGGCCCACCTCGGCGAGGGACTCCGCGATCACCACGGCGAAGGTCTCGGCGCGGTCCTCGCGTTCGTACTCGTCCTTGCGGTTGTGGATGCGGGTGCCCATCGCGGTGTACAGCGGGGCGAGTACCTCGTCACCGTGCTTCTGCGCGGCGGCGATGGCCACCCGCACCGGTCCCCAGGCGGACTTCATCAGCTCCACATACCGCTCGGGCAGACCCTCACGTCCCTCGTTGAGCACCGCCAGGCTCATCACGTGGAAACGAGCCTCGATATCGCGGACCTTCTCGACCTCCAGAATCCAGCGGGAGGTGATCCAGCACCAGGGGCACAGCGGATCGAACCAGAAGTCCACCCGGTCCTTGGCGCCGGTTGTCGCATCGCTCACGTCGCAGTCCTCTCGAAAGTTCGGGGCGGTGGTGCACCACCACCGTCAATTCTGATCAACCACGGAAAGTTCCGGATATTTCCCGACCGTGTCGGTGCCTGGCAGTAGGGTCGGACACGACCTGGTCACCGTCGCACGGAGGGTTCCATGAGCACAGATTCCAGGTTCGTCATCGTCGGCGGCGGGCTCGCCGCGGCCAAGATCGCCGAGAATTTGCGCTCGGGCGATTTCGCCGGTGCGCTGACGTTGATCTCCGCGGAGAACCATCTTCCGTACGAGCGTCCGCCGCTGTCCAAGGAACATCTGCTGGGCAAGCAGGCACTGCCCGATTTCACCGTGCAGCCCGCCCAGTGGTATCGCGAGCACGACGTCGAGGTGATGCTGGGCACCACCGTGGCCGGAATCGATCGCACGACGAAAACCGTTGCGCTACCGGATGGTTCGACCCTCCCCTACGACAAACTCGCCCTGGCGACCGGCTCGCGCCCGCGTCGGCTGCCGCTGCCCGGCGCCGACGCCGAGGGCGTTCACCACCTGCGGACCATCGAGGATTCCGATGCGCTGATCGCGCTGTTCGGCTCGATCCGGCGGCTGGCGGTGATCGGCGCGGGCTGGATCGGCCTGGAGGTCACCGCGGCCGCCCGTGCGGCGAACGTCGAGGTGACGATGTTGGAGACCGAATCCGTCCCGCTGCGCGCCGCGCTCGGGCCGCAGATGGGGCAGGTCTTCGCCGAGCTGCATCGCGCGCACGGGGTGGATCTGCGCTGCGGCGTCCGGGTCGCGGAGATCATCACCGATCGGGGGCGCGCCGCCGGAGTCCGGCTCGACGACGACAGCGTCATCGAGGCCGACGCGGTACTCGTCGCCGTCGGCGCGCGGCCCAACACCGATCTGGCCACCGATGCCGGGCTCGCCGTCGAGGGCGGGGTTCTGGTCGACGAGTCGCTGGCCACCAGCGATCCGAATATCGTCGCCGTCGGTGACATCGCCGACCAGCAACATCCGGCGCTGGGCCGGCGAATCCGGGTGGAGCACTGGGCAACCGCGCTGAATCAGCCCGCCGTGGCGGCGCAGACCATGCTCGGCATCCCGGCGGTCTACGACCGCATTCCGTACTTCTTCACCGATCAGTACGACCTGGGTATGGAGTACACCGGCTACGTCGGCCCGGACCAGGAGACCACCGTCGTGGTGCGCGGCGATATTTCCACTCGTGAATTCGTCGCCTTCTGGCTGGACTCCGGCGACCGGTTGCTGGCCGGGATGAATGTCAACGTCTGGGATGTCACCGACCGGATCAAGGAACTCATCCAGTCAGGTCGGCCGGTCGATCGCCGGCATCTCGCCGACACCTCCGACGCACTGTGACGCAAGTCACTATCGAGATGCGATGAATCTTCGCCCTCGACTCCGACCTCTCAGCAGACATCCGAAGCGAAGCGGAGACAGCCAACACATTCGCGGCCCGCTGCGAACCGTGCGCCTGCCGAAGCGGAGCGACGTCCGAGGAGATACGAGGAGCCGACCGTGAAATACATGCTGCTGAAGACCTATTCGCCCGCCGAATACTGCGACACGCCGCTCACCGAGTGGACGCCCGAGGAGATCGCCGCGCATATCGAGTTCCAGCGGATGCTGGGCGAGCAGTTGCGTGACTCCGGCGAACTCGTCGACGCGCAGGGCTTGGCCTACCCGGATCAGGCGCGGGTGGTCAGCTCGGACGGCCGCTCGGCGCCGGTGGTGACCGACGGTCCCTTCCCCGAGACCAAGGAGTTCCTGGCCGGGTACTGGATCGTCGATGTCGACACTCCCGACCGCGCCGTGGAGATCGCGGCCCAGGCCTCGGCCGCTCCCGGCCCGGGAGGAAAACCCATCGGCGAGCGGATCGAGGTCCGCCAGGTCATGGACGCTCCGGCCACCGACTCGTGAGTTCGGGTCGCGCCGTGACAGATCGGCGAAACATGGAAGTCGCCTATCTCCTGCGGGAGGTGGCTCCGACCGTGCTCGGGGTGCTGGCCCGGCGGTTCGGGGACTTCGACGCCGCCGAGGACGCGGTGCAGGAGGCGATGCTGGCGGCCGCGACGCAGTGGCCCGAGACCGGACTGCCGGACAATCCGCGGGCCTGGCTGATCCAGGTCGCGCAGCGGCGGATGGTCGACGCGGTCCGGGCCGACATCGCCCGGCGCAACCGGGAAGTCACCGCCGCGACACGAGAGGTCCGGCCGCACAATGATATCGAGCCCGCCCGCGAGGACACCATCACCCTGTTGCTGCTGTGCTGCCACCCCGCGCTGTCACCGGCGAGTGCGATCGCACTGACTCTGCGCGCGGTCGGCGGGCTCACCACCGAGGAGATCGCGCATGCCTTCCTGATCCCGGAAGCCACGATGGCGCAACGTATTTCACGTGCCAAGAAACGTCTGGGGACGTTGGAACGCCCCTTCGCGCTGTCCGAGCGAACCGAGACCGCCGCATGGGCCGACCGGCGCGAGTCGGTTCTGCACGTGCTGTATCTGATGTTCACCGAGGGCCACACCGCCTCCACCGGCCAGGCGGTGCACCGCGCCGACCT
>CBJNFW010000172.1:0-18550 GCA_966435935.1 uncultured Nocardia sp. | reverse complement strand
CGGCGAACTGGACGATGTCATCGATCCGGCCGACACTCTCCTCTGGATCGCCACCCTGCGCTGAGCCGACCGCACTCGGGGTGCGTTGACGCCGGGCCGTCCGGACTGCGACTTCGGCCTTCCCGCCGGACGGCCGCCGCCGGCGGGAAGACCGAAAGATCCTGGGCGCGGTCGTTTCCGGGGTTTTCCGAGGCTCGGCAAGCGGCTACCATCGTTACCTACTGAGTACTTAGTAGGTAACGGAGGATGTGCGATGAGCGGGACGGCGGTCGCGAGCGGCGGGCGTGTGCGGCGGGCGGACCGGCGGGCGCAGATCCTGGCCGAGGCGATTCGGATCATCGGGCAGCGCGGGTATTACGGGTTCAGCGTTCAGGAGCTCGCCGACAGGTGCGGGCTCACCGTCGCGGGGGTGCTGCATCATGTCGGGACCAAGGAGGGCTTGCTGATCGCGTTGTTGCAGGAGCGGGATCGGCGCGATACCGAGGCTGTGCTCGAGCAGCTCGGGCAGGAGTTCGGGCGGACGCCGACCGTCACCGACGCCCGGCGGGCGCTGCGTACCGTGGTGGCGCGCAACGTGTCTCAGCCGGAGATCGTGCGGCTGCACACGATGTTGCGCAGCGAATCGCTGTATCGCGAACATCCGGCCCACGAGTACTTCCGGGATCGCGAGACGCGGGTACTGGATGCCTTCACGCGGCTGGTCGAGGGGCTCGAGCTGCCGGACGACCCGCGTTCGGTGGCGCGCCATCTCATCGCCACGATGACCGGACTGGAAGAACAGTGGCTGCGTTGCCCCGACGATATGGATCTGGTCGCCGAGTGGGATCGAGCCGCGGCGCGGATCCTCTGCGCCCGATGACATTCGCTCGTAGCTATCCCGCGATCGCATCGAGAAGGAGAGAACGTATGCGATTCAACGACTTTCGTCCCGGCAGACCCCGGCACGCCGCCGCTCGCACGGGCCTGCGGCGGCCGTGGCTGATCGCGCTGCTGCTGTTGGCGTTGGCGGCCGTGCCGCCGAGCGCGTCGGCGGATTCTCCGCGTCCGCCCGCTCGGGCGGGTAAGTGGCTGGCCGACGAGCAGGGCCGGGTCATCTCGGTGCACGGGGTGAATCTGGTCCGCAAGACCGCGCCCTACTATCCGGCCGACTTCGGTGCGGCGGACGCCGCGCTGCTGGCGAGCGAGGGATTCGACGCCGCGCGAATCGGTTTCATCTGGGAAGCGGTGGAACCGCGGCCGGGGGTATACGACGACGCCTACATCCGCCGGATCGTCGCGCTGAACGATCTGCTCGCCGCGCACGGAATCCGCACACTCGTCGACTTCCATCAGGACGGCTGGAGCCGCTCGGCGGGGATCGCCCAACTCGGGAACAGCGGCGGTGACGGCGCCCCGCAGTGGGCCACCCTCGGTGCGGACCCGCACAACGCCCAGGACGACTTCCAGGCGTTCTGGAACGACAAGCCAGCGGCCGACGGAGTCGGCATCCAAACGCATTTCATCCACGCGTGGCAGCACGTGATCCGGATGCTGAACGCGGGGCCGGGCCGGGCGAACATCGTGGGACTGGACCCGTTCAACGAGCCGTATGCGGGCAGCGGGTATTCCTGCCAGCCGTTCATCGCCTCGTGTCCGGCGTTCGAAGGGGGAGCGCTGGCGCAGTTCTACGGTCGGGTGATCACCGCGCTGCGCGGTTCCGGCGACACACACGTGATCTTCCCCGAATCCGATCCGAACACCGATGGCAGCACCGCGCTCACGGCGCCGGTGGATTCGGCTGTGGGCCACAACTTTCACGTCTACTGCTTCCCGGTGCTGGGCGCGGGGATCGTCGGCGTACCCACGCCGCCGGGCTTCGACGTGGTCTGCCCGCCGCAGGAGAATCAGGCCGTAGCCGTGAACGCCGACCGTGCCGACGAGCCGGGATTCCTGTCCGAATTCGGCGCCAGCGATGTGAACACCGACAACGCCCGGCTGGTCGACCTGGCCGATGAGCACTTCTGGTCGTGGACCTACTGGGCCTACTACGTCTACCACCCACAGGATCCCGCGAACTCCGACACCCAGGGCCTTCTGGTCGACGAGCGCAAACCCGCCTCCCCGGCCAACGCCAAGCAGGCCAAACTCGACGCACTGGCCGTGCCGTGGGCACGCGCGATCGCGGGCACACCGTCGAAGTATCACTTCGACCGCGCCACTTCGGCCATGACGCTGAGCTATTCGACCGCCGCCGCTGCCGGGACACATCTCGCCTCCGGTACTCCGACGGAGATCTTCGTGCCCGCTCGCCACTACCCGCACGGCTACGACGTCCGGGTGGACGGCGGGACCGTGGTCTCCGCGCCCGATGCCCGGGTGGTGAAGATCGCTGCCACTTCCGGTGCGGCCCACGATGTTTCGGTGACGATCACGCGCCGCTGAAGACCCGCCGCTGAAGACCCGCCGCCGCCCGCACATCCGATGATGTCGCCGCCGCAGATCGTTTCGGCCGGTTCGCGGTACCGGGATGGACCTCCCGGCGGCTGTGGAGACCGAAACGCCTTGGGCCGCAGCGGATCAGACCATGGTCAGCAGTGTGCGAACGGCATCGGCCACCGCGGCCGGATCCTCCTGGATGGGGGTGTGGCCGGTATCCAGCAGGCGGAATCGGGCGTTCGGCAGGGCGGCGGCGAGGTCGCGGCCGTGTCCGGGGTCGCGGGCTCGGTCGTGGCGTCCGTGTAACACCATGGCGGGCTGGGAGATTCGGGCCAGATCGGCGGTCAGGTCGAGGTCCCGCTGGCTGGTCAGGACGTCGAGCACCGCGTGCCGATCGACGGCCGCGGCCCAGGTCAGCAGTTCGGCGCGCAGGCGCGGATCGGGCGGGGTGTGGAACGAGCGGTCCAGGACCGCTGCGCGCAGTTCCTCGCCCCATCCGTTCCGGAGGCGGTCGAGGATGGCGTCGACGTCGCCGTGGCCGCGCATCTGTGCGCCGGTGTCGGCCAGCACCAGCCCGCGCACCACCGACGGATGGGTCAGCGCGAGGTGCAGTGTGATCGCTCCGCCCGTGGAGTGGCCGCACACCAGCACCGGCTCGGCATAGGTGCGCTCGATGTGGCGGGCCACTCGTGCGGAGATCGACGGAATATCCCACGGACCGGGCTCGGTCAGCCAGGAGTACGGAGCCACGCGCGGCCGACCGGCCAATTCTTCGGTCAGCGAATCGAATATCGCGGGTGAGCACAGTGTCCCGGGCAGTGCCACCATCGTGACCGTCTCGCTCATGGCCGCAAGTCTACGATCTCGGGTCGCGCGATCGTTCCCGTGCGTCGTCGCTGTACGGAAAAGTTCAGTGGCCCGGTATGTTTCGACCGCACGGGTCAGGGCAGACGCAGTGGCGGGCAGGCGGGGAAGGTCACCGGGAGATCGGCGAGGGTGCGGTGCAGCGGTCCCGGACGCCAGGTCAGTGCGTCGTACGCAACCGCGAGCCGGATATCGGGCAGGAAGTCGAGCAACTGCTCGATCGCGGCCTCGGCGATCGGTAGGCGATATGCCGTGCCGGACAGCTGTGCGCGCCTACGCCCCAGGCTGGGTGCGAGCGGCGCCGGTATCTCCGGCTGCGCCGCGATCTGGCTGTTGTCCGTTGTGCCGATGGCGATTCACGATCGCCCGGCTTGCCGGATCGTGGTAGACAGGGTGCGGTGCGCACGTCCCGGCGCAGTGCTGCGGCCCGTGCGACGATCGGCCATCGCGCGATCGAAAGCTGCTGGGGTGGAACATAATTCGTGTGAGTTCCGGCCCGGTTCCGGACACCGGCGCTGCGGCCGGTCGGTTCGGATCGGCTCGATCGCAACCGTTGCCCGCTGGTTGCTCGCCTTCGATCATGTAGTGCGGACGCGCCGGTGGCCGACACCGCGTGCGGATTCGACGGTTAGGATTCGAGCAAGTGGCACGTGAACTTCATCTGGCGGGCTTTCTGATCGCCTCCAACGTGACCCATTCACATGCCGCGTGGCGGCATCCCGGATCGACGACGGACTATTTCGGGCCGGACTACTATCGCCGGGTCGCGCAGACGCTCGAACGCGGGAAGTTCGATTTCCTGTTCTTCGCGGATCTGCTCGCCACACCGGTGCGTTTCGGCAACGACATCCGGGTCCCCATCGAGCGCGGAACGCAGGCCGCGGCCACGATCGATCCCTCGCTCGTGGCCGCGAGCCTGGCGAACGTCACCGAGAGACTCGGTCTGGCGATCACCAAGTCCACCACCTATTTCCATCCCTACGAGGTCGCCCGGATCTTCGGCACGCTGGATCATCTGTCCCGTGGCCGGGCCGGGTGGAATGTGGTGACGTCGCTGAATCAGGCCGAGGCGCACAATTTCGGCGTCCAGGAGCACCTCGGTCACGACGAGCGATACGAGCGCGCCCAGGAGTTCCTGGAGGTCGCCTTCAAGCTGTGGGGCAGCTGGGAGCGCGATGCGCTGGTGCGGGACAAGGCATCCGGGCGTTTCGCCGATCCGGACAAGGTGCACACCGTCGACCACGAGGGGCAGTGGTTCGCCACCCGCGGCCCGCTCACGGTGCCGCATTCGCCGCAGAGCCGGCCGGTGATCATCCAAGCCGGATCCTCGCCCACCGGCAGGGATTTCGCCGCCCGCTGGGCCGAGGCGATCTTCGAGATCGACCCGACGCCGGAGGGGCGCAAGGCCTATTACGAGGACATCAAAACCCGGGCGTCCGACGCCGGGCGTAATCCCGACGACGTGAAGATCTTCCCGTCCTTCGTACCGTTCATCGGGGAGACCGAGGCGATCGCGAAGGAGAAGCAGGCCTATCACAACGAGCTGGCCGATCCGATCTCCGGACTCATCACGTTGTCGGTGCACACCGACCACGACTTCTCGCAATACGACCTCGACGCGCCCATCGAGGAGGTCACCGTCCCCGGAACCCAGGGGCTGTTCGAGGTCGCGCACCGGCTCAGCGTCGAGGACAACCTCACGCTGCGCGACGTCGGCAAGCTCTACGCGCAGGGCGTGCTGCTTCCGCAGTTCGTCGGAACGCCGGAGCAGATCGCCGACCGCATCGAGGAGAGTTTCCACGGCGGCGAGGCCGACGGGTTCATCCTCTCGGCCGCCCAGTCCCCCGGAACGTTCGACGAGTTCGTCGACCTGGTGGTCCCGGAACTCCAGCGCCGCGGCCTGTTCCGCACCGAGTACACCGGAACCACCCTGCGCGACCACCTCGGCCTGGGCCGGGCTTCCCTGACCCCGGCCCCGCGCGCCGCCACCGTCGCCTGAGCAACCGGCCGCGTCCGGCCGGCCGTCGCCCCGGCCGCCGTGCCGCGAGGCGCCCGGCCACCCGCGGCCGGTCCGTTCTATCCGGTGAGGAACGCGGCGGTTTCCGGGTCGGCGGGGAGGAAGGTTTCCAGCGCCAGTTCCGAGACGGTGATATCGGTGGGGGTGTTGAAGGTGGCGATGATGGAAATGAAAGCCAATGTGCGGCCGTCGTTTTCCAGCAGCAGCGGCAGGGCGGGTGCGGCGGAGGCCGGGGCCAGTTCCTCGCCGCAGTTCGGCGGCGGGGGATAGGACTCGACCTCGTCGTAGAGTGCGCGCAGCGGAGTGGAGCGGGTCAGGGCCAGTTGGCGCTGCATCTGGTGCAGCAGATGGCCGCGCCACTGCGCGTAATTGCGGATGCGCGGGGCCATGCCCGCGGGGTGCAGGGTCAGGCGCATCGCGTTGGGGCTTTCCAGCAGTTCCGGGGCGACGCCCGAAAGCAGCAGTCCGACACCGTTGTTCGATGCCACCACATCGTAACCGCCGTCCACGATCAGGGCCGGGAACGGTTCGTGCGCGGTGACCAGACGCTCCAGATTGCTGCGCAGCTCGCGCAATTGCGGATCCTCCAGGGAGTGCTCCGGGAAATGCGGTGCGTACCCCGCCGCGATCAGCAATGTATTGCGTTCGCGCACAGGGACATCCAGGTGATCGGCCAGGCGCAACACCATTTCGCGACTCGGGCGCGAGCGCCCGGTCTCGATGAAACTGATGTGCCGGGCCGAGGAGTCGGCCGCCAGCGCGAGATCCAGCTGGCTCAACCGTCTGCGGTTGCGCCACTCGCGCAGTAGTGGGCCGACTCTCGGCGGGGCGGTGGTCATGGTGTGACCGTACCGCGCGGCAAGACTCATTCGATCACGCCGGGACGCGATCGAGGAAGCCGAGCACGCTGCTGATTCGCCCGTCGGTGTCCAGCACGACGACATCCGAACCGGCCACCGGCGCGCTGCCGTCGGGAGCGACCAGTTCCCAGCTGAACCGCGCGGTGTCGTGATGACCGTCCACGTCGCCGAGCGGGCGGAAGACGAAGCCCGGAAACTGTTCGTGCACACCGGCGATGGCTGCCGCCAGCTGCTCGTGCCCGCGGACCTCGGTCAGCGGATCGGTGTACGCCCCGTCCTCGACCCACGCCTTCGCCACCGCGTCGGCCAGTTCCGCGCCGGTAGCATTCCACGCCGCGAAATACCGCTGGACCGCATCGTCATAGGTGCTCATATCGAATTCTCCTTCTCCGAGGTCGTGAACCGAACGAACACAACCCTGCCGGAGAAGGCGGCGACGTGCGATTACGCGGGAGGTAATGCGCGCTTCACATTCGGAACCGCTTGCGAACCACCAGCGCGAACAACACCGACATCGACACCGCGCCCGCCCGCGCTTCGATCGCGAACAGCGGTCCGCGAAACTCGAGTTCGGCGGCGATCAGGGCGGCCAGCACCGAGCCGGGGTCTGTCCGGCCCGATTCGTCGACGGGCGGTCGAAGCGCCGCGTGATACGAAATGGATCGGCCACCAGCGGGAGTTCAGGCGCTCATCTGTGCGGGGTGGGAGTCCGCGTTGCAGTCGCGTACCGCCCCTTGCTCGCCCGGCTACGGCCGAGCACACCATGCGATGCGGTAACTGGTGTCGTGAACGTGCTGGACAGCTCGGTTGCCGTGCACGAGAAGCCGGAGCCGATCGCGATGCGGCGATGTGGCCGGCCGGTCGAATCATGATCTCTCGCACAAAGATACGTACATCCGACGCTAAACTGGGCCGAGCGGTGCGGGGCCGGGACAGGCTCGTTATCGTGTGGCTTGTTGCGTCGGGGCGAGGAAGCGGATGGATACTGCGGACGACCGGGAACCGGTCTATCGGCGGGCATCCATCGGGGATCTGAGTGCCATCGCGGCGCTCGAGGCCGAAATTTTCGAAGAAGAGCAACCCTACGGGCAACTCATGCTGCGCCAACTGTTCGAGTTGCACGGCGGCCAATGGCTGGTGGCCGAACTCGGCGGTGTGCTGATCGGCTATGCGCTGGCGCTCGTCAAAGACAACCGCTCGCTGTTGTTCACCTATGCGGTGCACAGACCGCTGCGGAATCGCGGCTTCGGCCGCGCCCTGCTGCACGGCTCCATGCGGTGCTGTTCCGAGGCGGGTGCGCTGGAGATGGAATTGACCGTTCGGCCGGACAATCAGCCCGCGTTGAATATCTTCAAGGCGGCGAATTTTCAATCCGTGGCATACGACGAGCAATATTTTGGGCCCGGGCAACCTCGTCGGATCATGAAGCGCCGGCTCGGGCCCGGGTAAACTCGTCCCATGGGGGAGGACTCGACATTCATCACCTCGGTATCCGATCGGATCGACCGTCGCGCCGCGGATTACGCGCGCAAGATGGTGAAGCGGGAAAAAACTCAACCCGACCTACTGGACTGGCTTACTCGGTTCACCGACACCGTGCGCAAAAACCTCTCCGCGCATATTGTTCAGCTACCTTCCGGCCAATCGGGCGACCTGTTGTTCGAGGATATGTACACGACCGCATTGCGGCCGGTGCCCGACGAGCAGGAGATCGCGGCGTTGGCCAAGCGGCTGGCCGCTCTGGTGGCGGCCGAGGCCGAATTCCGCGGTCCGGTGCGACTGGGCGAACCGCAGAGCGCGCACCTCGCGAAGATCTACGAGGGTCTGGGGGACCTGTTCGCCGGATTCCCGCTGGTCGCCGCGCTGGCATATCAGCGGGCCAGGACGTTGTACCGGATGACCGAGGACGTCGAGGGCCAGGATCGGTCCGGTCTCGCGCTGGCCAGGGCTCGCACCCGTGCCGCGCACGGGTGGCGGCGGGTTGTCGGTCTGTTCTCGGATGTGCTGTGCGGCTACGGATATCGGCCGTTCTGGTTGCTGGGCTGGGTGCTGGCGCAACTGGCGGTGTTCACCATCGTCGGTATCGCATCGGTGGGAGCTTCCGTCGGAGACACGGTCTACATGTGCGTCACATCGTTCCTGAACCCGATCGGACCGGGAGATCTTGTGCCACTGCACGATTCCGCGCGATGGCTGTTCGCGATCGAGCCGTGGGCCGGAACGGTGTCGATGTCGGTGTTCTTCGCGCTGTTGGTACGGAAGTGGTTCCGCATGTGAGGTGCTGTCGGCTCGGCGGACGTGGTCGTCGGAGGGGCGCCGAAGGCCTTGTGCGCCAAGCCGGTCCGAATTGACCGCAATAGGTGGATGATGGAGGATGTCCCGAGCGGGTAGGCGAACGCTGTTGTCCGCCCACGGACATCCTGCGACACCGAGTAAGTTTGCTGTGATTCGGATCGCCACCCATGATAATTTCGCCTCATATCGCCGCAGTGGGCCTCGATCGGATCGACCCGCCGCTGGGGCGCGTCCACGTTGAGCAGTGAAGGGGACTGCGGTCGATGAGAATCCAGCCACGGCGGCAGATCTTGAACGTGTGGAGTTCGCTGCTGGCGGCCTGCTACCGGGACGGAGAGTGGAACTGGGGTGGGTTGGCCGGTTCCAATTCCATCAGTGATGCCGAGCAGTTGTTGTGCATTCTGTACCCGGCGACCCAGATCGAGAGCTTCGCGTTACACGACCCCGACCGCATGGCCGACGACGTTCAGGCGGCGTTGAGTCCGCTGGGACGGCGTATCGGCATCCGGATCGTCCAGGTGATGGACGAATACCTCCGCAAGTACGAGCAGGACGGGCAGCCGATCTTCTCGGCCGACTCCTACCTGCGACACCCGGCAGACGCCCCGCCCGCCGCCGAGCAGCGAGCGCTCGACGTCGTCGACTCGTACTCGATGTCGCTGACACTCTGCCTGGCCGGATTGCAGTTCCTCGGATCGCTCAGAACGGCGAGTAGCAGGCGGACCGAGAAACGGCTGGAAGAGATGCTCGAGCCGGTCGAGGGCCGGCTGAACCGACGCCTGACCGCGGCCATGGTCGGACTGGTGCGCAGTTTCGTGGTCCGGTCGGTGGACCCGGTCACCGATGACGGCCAGGCGATGCTCAGCATGTTCAACCAGACCGAATCGGAACCCGATGCGGTGGTCGCCGGTGTGGCTCGCAGGCTCGAGCGGGTGCGCAGCCGGCTGCGCCGAGATGTCACGCTCACCAAAACCCCCGACAGCGACCTCGAGGACGAAGGTCTGCTGATCGAATGCGGCTGGAGCTGGGGTGTGGTGCGCGATGCGCAGAAAATCGACTTCGTCGACATACCGCTGGCCTCCGCGCCGGGATATGCGGCGGGGCGGCCGTATTTGTACTTCACCATTGTGGCGCTGGACGGTATCAACGACCTGACCCAGCCGCGCACGCGGGAACTCGACCTGCTCGACGCCGAGCAGCGCCGGCTCGCCGACGCGCTGCAGTTGCGCTGGGATCTGGCGCAGCGGTACTGGTCGGCGATGGCCCGTTACGGGGCCGGCCGCTGGCCGTTGGAGGACATTCCGTGGCGCACAGCCGACGGCGAGGAGTCGGACTATTTCAGTCTCTGCATGTCCGCGCTGTTGATCCAGGACCTCGTCGCGCGGGTGGCAAGCGATGACGATCTCACAAGGGCCACACCGATTTTCGACGAGCTGGCGCGTAGAGGCCGGATCACCAGCCGGCTGACCGTCAACGATCCCGCACGGGCGCTGCACGTCCCGGGAGTGTCGCTGAGGCTCCAGGGCAGCGAGACCGTCGGTGACGGTCCGCGGCTGTCCTGGGTGGTATCGGACTACGCGCCGATGCTGTTGAAGCGGACCCTGCAGGCCGCGCAGCTCTCCGACACACTCGCCACCCGCGATCAGTTGATGGAGCTGGCGCAGACGGCCATGGATCATCTGGAGAGAAGGGCCTTCCAGAACGGCCCTGCCAAGGGCCTGTGGGACGATGCGGATCGGTATTTCTCGGCAGAGTCGCGGCGAAATGGATCGGCCGAGTTCTCGCCCGAGGCGGCTCATGTGTCGTGGTATTTCACCGAGCGTATCATCGAATGCCTGGTTGCCGCGGAAAAGGCGTACCGGGATCCACCGTTGCGCTCGCCGACCTCGGCGACTCGCTCGCTGGACCTGCTCAATGAAGCGGACCATTTGCTCAACCAGAGATTCCTGGAACTCAGCGAAAAAGATCACACGCCGAATCGGTGGACGTTGGAGAACATAGAGAAGAAGCTGCTGCGTGCCAGGGCGCTGGTGGATGAGCGGCCGGGAACCGCGCACAGCTTGTGTGCCGACGCTCTGCGAGAATTGGATGAACTCGATTTCGCCACCCTCGACGCGATGAGGGGTGAGTGAATTGAGTGATCGCGATCCGATACTCGTCTTCTCCACCTCGGACAAAGGTGGCACCGGGCGCTCGGTGACGAGTTGCAATATAGCGTATCGACTCAGCATCCAGGGATATAACGTCGCCTATCTCGATTTCGACTTCGGCTCTCCCACCGCCGGTGCGTTGTTCGAGATAGATCGGATGGATCGCGGCACGACCGAGGGCAACGGTCTGCACAAGTATTTGACCGGAAAGAAGTCCATCCCGGCCCAGTACGATATTCGTTCGGAGACCAAACGTGCGGATCTGCGGGCACCGCGTCACCCGTACCGGCTCACCCTGTTTCCGGGGGACCGTGGCGGCGGGGAGTTCGGAGCGTCCGCCGACGTGGTGAAAAGGTGCGTCGAGATGCTGGTGATCTGCAAACAGGATTTCGACGTCACATTCATCGATCTGAGTGCCGGTCGGTCGGCGGCTCTGGAAATCGTGCTCAGTGCCATGGCCGCGAAGCCGCTGCGCGACGCGGTGGCGCGGTGGCTCGTTTTCCACCGCTGGACGCGCCAGCACATCCTGGCCGCGAACGGTCTGGTGCACGGGCCGAACGGCCTGCTGGAGAGCAGCGCGAAACTCGGCCACGACACCGGGCGGCTGCTGGACTCGATGCGGTATGTGCGCACCGCGGTGCCCTCGACCAGTGAGGCGCAGCCCGGCGTCACGGGCAGCGGGGCCCAGTGGGCATGGCTGCGCAAGCAGAACGAGGCTCTGGAGGATCTCGCCCAGGCAAATCTGATGGGCAGCACGAGCGTCACCCTCGGCAAAACTCCGGTGGAACCGGTGCTGCAATGGCGGGAACAAGTGATCCTGGATGCCGACGTCGAGGCGAAGATCGCCAACAAGGAAACCGTGAAGGCCTTTGCCGACCTGGCGGACGAACTCGTCGACGACGAAACCTGGGCGGCAGAGGGGGAATTTTGACCATGGAATTCGGAACCGAGTACCGCGAGGCCACCGAGCAGCCCAGGATCGCCAATGTGGAATTGTCGCACGTTTCGATCGAGACCGGACATTTCTATATGAAGGATCTGACCAACGGGACCGAGCCGATTCGATCGCAGTTCTTGCGCGTGAAGAAGCTTGTGGATCTCTATACCGCGGCCGCCAAGGCCGAGTTCGGCGACTCCGCGCGGTTGAGCACATGTTTCCTGATCGACGACTATTTCAGCTCGAAAACCGATCCGACGGAAGTTCTGAAAAAAATCCTCGGGGTCGCCGAGGAATGTGGGTTGGTCATCGACTACCTCGCTCGGGAGGCAGGCTGCTGGGAATCTCCACAATACGTCGACAATCAGCGAACCGGGCATAATATCGAGCTGGCCGAGATGGTCAGATCGTGGATCGTGGCCGAACCGGTACCCGCGACCACGGGGGGACGCCCGCCGGATGTGGAGTCCGGCTGGCTGTGTAATGGCCGGCGTTCCTCGGAATATGATTCGAAACAGGCGATGCAGCTGACCGAGTATCGGCCTCCGGAGGAACTCGGACGCAGAGTGCATTCGATATTCCTGGACGTCGAGATGTGGAGCGAGCGCATCGCCCAGGACGGCTCGCGGCGCACACACTGGTCATGCCCCTACCTCGCGTCGATCTGGCAATTGCTGAGGTTGGGCTTGGTGCGCTACGACGGCGGCGCCGCCGTACAGCCGCAGCCGCGCGGTGCCGGCTGGCCCGGAGGCTGGTGGGAGATGCCCGCGGTGGTGCAGCTGAATCCGAAAGCGGCGCCATTTGCCGCCTATCAGACACTGTCCATACTGCCGCAGAGCTATCTGAAGATCGAACATGCGGTCCGGACGATTCTCGACCACGTGCACGTCGACGAGGAACTCATGGTTCAGATCATCGAGCGCGGTGCGCGCGAGGGTGTCGAGATTCCTCGCGAGATCACCAGGCGTCTGCAGCATGTTTTCATCAATGAGGTCTCCGCGAGGCCTGCTGATGGGGCGTGATATGGCCGATGCCGAGGTACGCCCGGACGAGCCCCCTCTCGCGATGTTCGGGGAGGTCCAGACCTGTCTGCTGCCGTCCAGGCAGGTACTGGACACCGCGGCGAGCGTCGAACTGCTGAGCGCGATGAAACTCGGCAGTGCGGTGACCTCACGGGAACGTCCTGTGCCCCTGGTGATCTCGCCGAATCGGCTGGAAGGCGTCGACTGCAACCTGGCCCAAGGCCGTCCGGACCGGACCGAAGGTAAGCGTGTGCACGTGATCGGCACCGTGGCCTCGCGGACCGTGGTTGTCGGTGGACGCGTCATGCAGGGCTCGTCGCAGACCATGGTGGTACGCGCGCAGGGATCCGACCGGCAGCCGTGGGCACATTATCTGAGCAAGCCGGGCACCGTCGAGGTGCTGAGTGCGTCCGCGTCCAGCGGGTCGCTGGTCGAGGGCTATCTGCGCCCGTCCGCGGAGGATCTGCTGGATCTGACCTCGATCTGTGGTCGGATGTCGAATCTGACCCGCGTGGATCCCCGTCTCGATCACCGTATTCCGTTTCGCCACGCGGGTACCACGCGTTTGCGCTGGGCGGTGGAGGTGGGCGAACCGGCGGAGCACGCGCTGCCATTCTCGTTCCGGCTCGAGGACGACACCCTGCGCTCGGTGCGAATCGTGCTCCCGCGCAAGCACATCGCCGAGGCGCAACGTTTCTGTGAAGATCTCGCGACCCACGACTGGTTGCTGACCGCCATCGGGCGGGTAGCCGGACGGTTCGGCGCGTTCGAGACCCGGCCCGATACGGTCCTGGACGAATTGTCTCCGGTGCTGGACGAATTGGTGCCGCTGTGGATGCCGGGTGCGCACGCGTCGCCGCGATTGCGGCCGATCTGGGAGGGTCTCGAGTCCGATCCGGGTTTCACCCGGCAGTGGACCGCACGGGTGGGTCAGCTGCGTGATCGGATGACGACCACGACGCTGAAAGTGTTGCAGCACTCCAAGGCTCATCAAGCTGGGCTGTAGTACGCACGTGTTCCCGTCGTAGCGGTGATCGCCGGGCGGAGTGTGGTTAGAGTGGTGATACGCCGTGGCAGTGCGGTCGTCGGTATGGGGAGGCAAGTGATGGCAGAGTTGCTGTTGACCGTCACGATCGATCCGCGCGAAATGCGGCAACTGGATCAGCGGGTCGAGGAATTGGAAAAGGATCTGCGCAGCGTCCGGGGAGTGGCGGTCCGCCGAGTTCGCGCAGCCGATGTCCCGGGTGCGAAGTCCGCTGTGGGCTTGGCCATTGGTTCCCTGGTGGTTTCCGGTGCGCTCGGCGGCGCGATGACTTCGGCGATTCGCGATGTGCTGATCCAGTTCTTCGAACGGCGCCGGGCGACTTCGGTGACGCTGCGCAACGGCGATCGGGAAGTCACCATCGAACGGCCCTCCGACGGGCAGGTCGACACGATCGTCGCGCAGTTGTCGGACCTATTGAGCGATGGCTGATCTGCAAGGTCGCCGGGTAGCGTTGTTCATTGCCAACGACACCTTCTATTCGCGGTCGCTGTCCCGGCTCTACGCACCGGTCTCGGACGCGCGAGCGCTGCGAAACCTGTTGCACGAACCGGATATCGGCGGATTCCAGCCCGCAGAGATACTGGTCAACGAATCGAAGATGGAAATCGAGCGCGGCATCGAGCGAATGTTCCGCGGCGCGGGCCCGGAAGATCTGCTGCTGCTGTACTACTCCGGACACGGCATTCGTACCAGCCAGAATCTCTATCTCGCGGCCAGCAATACGGATGCGAATCTACCTGGCAGTTCCGGGATTTCGTCGTCGTTCATCAAGGAGATGATTCGCGAGTCGAACGCCGCTTCCAAGATCATTCTGCTGGACTGCTGCTACAGCGGCGCGTTTCTCGGCGGCGACGCGCTCAAGGCCGGGGACGATCTCGGTGACGGTGTCGGTGAGCATCTGGTCACGGGCGAGGGGCTCTGCGTGCTCACCGCGTGCACCGGCGTCCAGATCGCCGAGGACGGCAACCGTTCGGGCGCAGAGGATTCCGTACCGATGTCGACCTTCACCGCGGCGATCGTCAACGGCATCCTGACCGGCCTGGCGGGCAACGGGTCGGGGCAGATCAGCACGCACAGTCTGTGGACCTACGTCAAGGACGAGGTCCGCCGCCGCACCGACCGCCAGACCCCCGGTAACTACGGTCTGCTGAACGACGAGGTGTACATCGCGCAGACACGGCGTGGACCGGGTGCCGCAAACGGCGGCGACCGGGTTCTGCTCGGCAGTCTGTTAGGACGGCTCGAGCAGGTGCAGGATTCCGGAATGCGTGCGGAAAGCTGGTGGGGGACAAGCAAGTTGTGCGTCCCGATCGGCCGGCAGCGTCGGCCGGACGGCGCACCCGGCGATATCGTCCAGCTCGAATTCGCCGCTCCGGATCACGGATTGCTGATCGTCGGGCGCGCCGGTTCGGGCAAGAGCACGCTGTTGCGCACGCTCGTGGCGGCCCTGGCGCTGACGCATTCGACGGACGAGGTGCGCATCCACGTCCTGGATTCCAGTAACCGACTGGGGTCGATGGGAGATCTGCCGCATGTCGCCGGCGTCGTCGGTGACGACGAGAGCGAGTCCGTGCAAGCCATGCTGACCGGCGTGATCGAGGAGATCCTGAACCGGAAGAAGCTGTATCGCAACCATCGCATCGACTCCCCGGCCAGATTGCGCGCGGCTCGCGCCGAGAAACTGCCGGAGGGCCCGGTGCCCGATCTGTTCCTGATTCTGGATCGCTGGAAAGATTTCGCACTGCTGCCGGACGTCGAGGAGAAGGTCAGGCGCATCGCCGAGACCGGACCCGAATACGCCGTGCACGTGGTCGCCACCTTCCGGGCCTGGGACGAGGTTCCGGATTGGGCGGCCAGGCTGCTCACCGTGCCGAGCGAACTTCGGCTGCACCGGTCCGGTGAATCGCGGGCCGCCGCGGACCGAGCGGTCCGTCTCCCGGACGGCGCCGGCTGGGCGCTGCACGGTGAGCAGCCGTTCCGGATCGCGTTGCCCGATATCCGCGAACCCGCCGCGGACCCGGCCGAGGCGGACGATGCCGGGGACGGTGCGGCCGAACTCGTCGAACTGTTCCGGGACCGCGGCGCCGGCGCGCGGACCGGTCAGATCACGGCGGGCCAGGAACTGGACGTGAGATTCGAGGACCTGTTCGAGATCGCAGATGTGTCCGCGCCGGACACCGATCGCTGGTGGCGAGCGGGCCCGCCTCGCCGGCGACTTCAGGTGCCCATCGGCATCGTCGGCCCGGGCGAACCCATCGTGTTGGACCTCGAGCAGAGCGCCGACGGCGGCACCGGCCCACACGGACTGGTCGCCGGTGCTACCGGCGCCGGGAAATCGGAGTTGCTACGGACCATCGTGCTGGGTCTGGCGTTGCGGCACGGCCCGGATCGGGTGAACTTCCTGCTCGTCGGGGTCGAAGATCGCGCGACCTTCGAGCCGCTGGCCGGCCTGCCGCACGTCGCCGGTCATGTACGCGTGAAACGGGACCTCTATCTGCTGCAGCGGCTGCAGGCGGTGCTCGAGGGCGAGATCCTCGAGCGGCAGCGACACATCGGTGAGGAGTGCCCTTACCGAACCATCGATGAGTACGAAGCCGCCCGCGCGGCCGGGGTGTCGCTGCCGGTGCTACCGGCGCTGGTCGTCGTCATCGAGGAGTTCATGGATCTGGTGGCGGGCATGTCGAAGTTCGCCGAGGTACTCGTGCGGATCGGGCGGCTGGGCCGATCGCTCGGGGTGCATCTGCTGTTGGGCACGCAGCGTCCGGACGAGTGGCAGTTGCGTGATCTGGACAGTTACCTGTCGTATCGAATCGTGCTGCGCACCTTCTCGTTCGCGCAATCGAATCTGCTGCTGAAGACCGCCGCCGCGTATCACCTGCCGCGCATCCCCGGCTACGGATACCTGCGCACCGCGGCAGGAATCACGTCCCGGTTCCGGGCAGCGTTCGTCTCTGGTCCCGGGCCGGTCGGAGCCGCCGACCCTGTCGATCGGCCGATGGTCGAACTGCTGGCGAACGCGCTCACCGGGCGCGCCCCGCAGGCGCGGCAGTTGTGGACCGATCCGCTGACCGACTCGCCGACGGTCGGGACACTGCTGGCGCGCTGGGACGGTGCGTCCGGTGCGGGCCTGCCGGAAGCGTTGCGCCTGCCGCTCGGGCTCGTCGACATCCCGGAGCGGCACCGGCTGGATGTCATGGTCGTCGATCTGGACGGTGGTTCCGGGCATCTGGCGATCGTCGGTGGTCCGCGATCGGGGAAGTCGACCGTTCTGCGCACCTTGATCGTGGCCGCCGCGGAGCTGTGTACTCCCGAGCAGGTGCAGTTCTACTGTCTGGATTTCGGCGGCGCGCTGGCCGAGCTGGCCGAGTTGCCGCACGTCGGCACCGTCGCCGGGCGCCGGAACGTGGATGGGATTCGCCGTGCCGTCTTCGATGTGGCGGCTCTGCTGGCGCGCAGAGAGCGCCTGTTCGATGACGAGATGATCGACTCGCTGTGCGAATTCCGCTCCCGCAGGCGGGATTCGGCGGCCACGAGCTCCGATGTCGCAGCGGTGGACCGAGTTTCGGCCGATGCGTACGGCGATGTCTTCCTCATCGTCGACGGCCTCGATGTGGTCCACCAGGATCATCCGGCGCTCGAGCGGATCATCTCCACCCTGGCCGCGACCGGAGCGCGGTATGGGATTCACGTCGTGGTGACCCTGCCGCCGTGGTCCCAGTTCGCCCTGCCGGACACCATCGGCACCCGGATCGAGTTGCGGCTGGGTGACCCGGCCGACTCCCGGCTGGACCGGGGCGCCGCCGGAGAGGTTCCGCCGAACCGTCCCGGCAGGGGGTTGTCACCCGACAAACGGCATCTACTGATCGCGCTGCCCCGAGTGGATACCGACACCGGTGCACAGCAGCCGCAGGACGGCCTGGCCGCGACGGTCCGGCGGATCCGCACCGGATACGGTGCGCGGCAGGCCCCGCGAGTGCTGCCGTTGCCGCGCATGATATCCCGCGACCAGGTCTGTCGGGCGGCCCGCGACGCCGGCCTGACGCAGGACGAGACGCATCTGGCCATCGGTATCGGGGAGCGCGAATTATCGCCGGTGATAATGGATTTCCAGGATAATCCGCATCTGATGGCATTCGCCGACGCCGGTTTCGGCAAGACCGTTCTGTTGCGTACCGTGCTGCTCGGTCTGCTCGAGAACGCGACGCCGGGCCAGGTCCGCATCCTGCTGGTCGACTATCGGCGTGCGCTGGTGCGTTCGGTGGACGAGGGTTCGGCGATCGTCGCGGCGCCCTCGGCCGCGGTACTGCGCGAGGAGGTCGAGCGCCTGTGCGTTCGCCTCGCCGACCGGATCGAGGGCATCGAAACCGCCGGGCGGCGGGCACGTGGCAGTGCGGCGGGCGCTGAACTCTACGTACTCGTCGACGATTACGACACGGTCGTCGCGGACGGCGAGGACCCGTTGTCGCCACTCGAGCAGTTCGTGCCGATGGCGGGGGAGATCGGCTTTCATCTGATCGTCACCCGGCGCGCGACCGGCTTGGACAAGGCACTGAAGACCGGACTGCTGGGTTGCCTGAGCAAGCTCTCCGCGCCCATGCTGATGCTGCGAACACCGGCCGAGGAGAGCGTTGCTCTCACCGGCGACGTGAGTGCCGATGCGCTGGCCGCGGGGCGGGCCATCCTGCTCACCCGATCGCGGGAGCCGGAGCAGATTCAGATCCCGTACTCGGCATGAATCCGCCGTCGATCAGCGGAACCTGTTGCGATGCACAGCGTTTCGCCCGGCCCCGGGCGGCTCAGGCCGGCTGGTCCAGATGGACGTTCACGGTGACCGTGCCCTTCTCGTCCCGAGTGGTGACCGCATGTCCGGTGCGGTCACCGTCGCGCAGGTGCACGGTGATGGGGCCGCACTCGCCGAGGAAGTTGCGCCACCAGGTCTTCTTGT
>CBJNFW010000171.1:0-18552 GCA_966435935.1 uncultured Nocardia sp. | reverse complement strand
TCCGAGGTGGAGCCGGCCGCGCCCGTGGCGGATCTGGCGTTGCGATGGGCGGCGGTGACTGTCGACGGCGTGCGGCGCAATGCCGCTGTGCGGCCGAATGATTCGTCCTCCCGCACGTCCATGTTCGTGGCCGGGTTGGACCTCGGCGCACCCGTCGAGGGCAGCGGTGACCCGGTCGATGTGGCACTGGGGCTGGTGCTGCCGTGCTGGACGCTGCTGGGCATGCTGGATCGGGCCGTGGATCTGGCGCGGACGCATGTGCTGGTCCGGGAGCAATTCGGGCAGCCACTGGCGCAATTCCAGGCGGTGCAGTTCCAGCTGACCGATGCCGAGGTGGAGCGGCGTGGCGTGGAGATGCTCGCTCGGTACGCGTTGTGGAGCATTGGATCCGGCGACGCCGCGGCGGTTCACGACGCGCTGGCTCTGCGCCTGGCCGCGGTCGAGGCGGCCGATACCGTCTTCCGGGTCGCGCACCAGCTGCACGGGGCCGTGGGATTCTGCGATGAATCGACGCTCTCCTGGATCTCGCGGTACAGCCAGCCGATCCGGCGGCTGCCGTTCGGGCGGTCGGCCACCGAGGAACTGCTCGGCAGCGGTCTCGCACGGCGCGGACTGCGCGGGTTGTTCTCCGACCCGGCAGCGGTGTGAACGGCCGAAACTCCCAGGAAGGCTGAGGAATTGCGTTACGACCTACCAGGCGAACTGGAGGTCCGGTGCGACGGGCCGGTGCGCACGGTGGTACTGAACCGGCCCGAGGACTTCAATGCCGTCGATGCGCACCTGCACCGCGGACTCGCCACCGTCTGGCGGCAGCTGGCGGCCGACACCGCGGCGCGGGTGGTGATCCTGACCGGTGCGGGCCGGGCGTTCAGCGCCGGTGGTGATCTGGACTGGATCACCTCGTTCCTGCGCGATCCGGTCGCGCGGGACGAGAGCATTCGCGAGGGTGCGCAGATCATCGAGGAGATGCTGCGGTTTCCGCTCCCGGTGATCGCCGCGGTCAACGGCCCGGCCGTGGGTCTGGGCGCGAGTATCGCCGTACTGTGCGATGTGGTGCTGATCTCCGAACGGGGTCACCTGGCCGATCCGCACGTTGCGGTCGGGCTGGTCGCGGGCGACGGCGGTGCGGCGTTCTGGCCGCTGCTGACTCCCATTCTGCGTTCGCGCGAATACCTGTACACCGGCGATCGGATCGATGCCGATACCGCGGTGCGACTCGGCCTGGCCAGCCGCGTGGTCCCGCCGGACGACCTGCTCGGCGAGGCCCGCCGCCTCGCCGAGCGCCTGGCCGCCCAACCGGCCGATGCTCTGCGCGGCACCAAACGTGTTGTGAACATGTATCTTTCGCAGGCGCTCGCCGGCCCGATGCAGGCGGGTTTCGCCGCCGAGGTGGTCACCATGCAATCTCCGGAGCACCGGGAACGTCTGGAAGCGTTGCGGCACAGGACGAGAGGCCGATGAGGTCGCGGTCGCCACGCACGGCCGGCGCCGATGACGCTGGGGCGTGTTGCTGGCCGCGGACCCGGCGGGGGCGGCTGTCGGGCGCGGTGGCCGCGAACTCGGCCGACCGGCGCGATCGGCGGTGGGATCCGGGTGTGCCGAGCAAAAGCGCTGTGACATCTGATGATTCGAACCGAGGGGGTGCTCGATGACCGCGCCGCAGCAGCTGGGCGAGTTTCGTGCCGAGGTCCGGCGCTGGTGCCGGGCCGAGATTCCGGCGGACTGGCGGGCCGCGCAGACCGGCGCCTCGGACGCGGAATTCGTCTCGTTCCAGCAGGAATGGTTTCAGCGGTTGCGGGAGGCGGGATTCGCGGTGCCGCACTGGCCCGCGCAGTGGGGCGGGGGGATGCCGGTGACCGAGCAGATCGTGCTCTACCAGGAATTGGCGGCCCACGATGCGCCGCGGCTGGTGCTGGCGTTCGTCGCGATTCACCACGCTGCCGCGACGCTGCTGGCAGCCGGGACACCCGAGCAGCGGGGGCGGCATCTGCCCGCCATTCTGGACGGTGAGATCTGGGTGCAGGGGTTCTCCGAACCCGCGGCGGGATCGGATCTGGCCGCTTTGGCGACCACGGCTCGGCGCGACGGCGAGGACTATGTCGTGACGGGCCAGAAGGTGTGGGCCAGCGGCGCGCAGTTCGCGGATTGGTGTCTGCTGCTCGCGCGCACCGACCCGAATGCGCCGAAGCGACAAGGTATTTCGTACTTCCTGCTGGACATGCGGACGCCCGGGATCGAGGTGCGGCCGATCCGCCAGGCCACCGGCGAATCGCATTTCTGCGAGATCTTCCTCGACCGGGTGCGTATTCCGGCCGGCGGCATGATCGGCGCGGAGAACACCGGATGGCGGGTGGCGCAGCGGACCCTGGGGGCCGAGCGCGGACTGACCATGCTGGAATTGGCCGAGCGACTGGGCAATGCCGGATTCCGGTGGTTGGTGCGGGCATGCCCGGCCGGGGATCCGGTTCTGCTCGACCGGCTCGCCGGATTCGAGACCGAGATCGCCGGACTGCGGCTGCTGTGCCGAGACCTGGTGGAACGACACGAATCCGGGACCGCGGGACCGGCGGATGCGTCCATCGTCAAGCTGTACTACAGCGAACTGTTGCAGCGAATGACCGATTTCGGCACCGAACTCGGGGGAGTCGCCGCCCATACCGTCCTGCACAAGCCGCGATCGGGCGGCTGGGAGTCCGGCGCGTGGGCGCTGGATTTCCTCGGTTCCTGGGAATGGACGATTCCCGGCGGTACCAGCGAGATCCAGCGCACCATCATCGGCGAACGCGGCCTCGGACTGCCCCGGGAACCGAGCGGGGCACGATGACCGGGGCGGTCGGGGACGCGATGGAATTCGTCGAGCTGCACGATGAATTGCGTTCGGTGGCACGGGATGTGCTCGCCGAGCGGGATGCCGCTCGCCTCGCCCCCGCCGGACTCGCGGGTCTGGGGTGGCTCGGTATGGAGATACCGGATGAATCGGGCGGCGCCGGAGCGAGTTTCGCCGAGACCGCGATCGTGCTCGAGGAATTCGGGCGTGCGGCGGCCGGAGGGTACTTCGGGGCGGCGCTCGGAGCCGGGACCTGTGGTCTGCTCGCCGGGACGGCCGAGCGGGACGAGCTGCTGCGCGCGCTGGCCGCGGGCGAGGCGATGACGGCGGTGGCATCGGCCGCCGCGCCCGCCGATTGTGCCGGCGCCGCGCCGTTTCGCCTGCATACCGGCTCCGGCGGGCTGTTGCTCAGCGGCCACGCGGAATTCGTGCTCGACGTGATGTCCGCGGATCGGCTGCTGCTGTTGGCCGACGACCCCGACGACGTACCGGTCATCGTCGCGGCCGAGGCGTCCGGGCTCGCGCGCGCCGCCCAGCCCGTGCTCGACGAGACCAGGACATTCGGCCGCGTCGTCGCGGAAAATGCTGCGGTGCAGCCGGAGTCGGTGTGGCGATTCGCCGGGGATCCGGAGGCGGCGGTGCGGCGCCTGCACGATCGCGCCGCACTCTCGATCGCCTGCGACAGCCTGGGCCTCTGCGCCGCGATGCTGGAGGCCACGACCGCCTATGTGGGCGTTCGTGAGCAGTTCGGCCGTCCGGTCGGGTCCTTCCAGGCGGTCAAACACGCCTGCGCGGATATGCTCGTGCGCAGCACCATCGCCCGGCGTCTGGTCGCGGACGCGGTGCGGCAGGCGGTAGCCGGGGATGCCGACGCCTGGGTGGCCGTTTCCATGGCGAAATCCCACAGCTGTGCCGCAGCGGTCGAAATCGCCGGTAAGGCAATGCAATTGCACGGCGGCATCGGCTACACCTGGGAGAGCGGCATCCACCGTTATCACAAGCGCGCCATGCTGAACCGCGCCCTGTTCGGCTCTTCCGCGGCTCACCGGCGCAGGCTGGCGCGGCGGTACCGCGACGTGGGCGCGGGCGCGCAGGAACCATGAGATCGGACCATGACGGCCGGGTCCGCGCCGGGCGCGGATGCCCGGTGCGACAACCGGCCCGGTAGCGCGGTGAGCGCGGCGGAGTGCCCGGTTCCCCGGAAACCCAGCGTGTAGATAACTAAACTCTCCTGCAATGAGAACCTGATTTTCGGGAGTGAGATGGCTACATTTGTCCTGGTGCACGGCGGTGGGCACGGTGGCTGGTGCTACCGGTACGTGCGGGAATTACTACAGCGGGACGGTCATCAGGTGTTCGCGCCGACGTTGTCCGGGCTGGCCGAACGTGCCCATCTGCGCACGGCGGGAATAGGTCTGGAGACCCACATCCAGGACGTGGCCGCGCTGCTGCACTACGAGGATCTGCGGGAGGTGATCCTGGTGGGGCACAGCTACGGCGGCATGGTGATCACCGGTGCGGCCGACCGTGCCGTCGACCGCATCGGCCGGATCGTCTATCTGGACGCGGCCAATCCGGTGAACGGCCAATCGCTGGTCGACGTCGCCGGGCAGATCATCGAATCCACGCGGCCCATGGGCGAGACCGTCGACGGTGTGGAACTGGTCCTGCTACCGGCGCCGGAAGCCCCGCTGTTCTACGGGGTCACCGATCCGCGGGATTCGGACTGGATGCGCGAGCGGCTGACCGCGCACCCGTGGAAGTGTTTCGAGGACCGGCTCGACCTGCGCAATGAGGATGCGCTGTGGGCGCTGCCGCAGTATCACATCGTGTGCACCTCGACCCTGGCCACCCGCGATCCGGAATTGGTCGCCAAGGCCCGGGCGCAGGGGCGGCTGTGGGATATCGATACCGGCCACGATCTGATGATCACCGAACCGCGGGCCGTCGCCGACGCGCTGCTGGAGATCGCCGCCTACTGAGCGGCGATCTCTGCAGCGTCGGAATCATTGTCCGGCAGGGGAATTCACGTCCTGTTCGAGTCGCCGGGCCGCCAGTGCGCGCAGATCGCTGGATTTGATCTTGGCGCTGCCGGTCAGCGCGATATCGGACTCGTCGAAGAACAGGACGTGGCGCGGGACCTTGTAGCTGGCCAGGCGTTCGCGCAGATGGGCGCGGATGGCTTGGGCATCCGGTGTCGCGCCCTGGTGCGGGACCACGCAGGCCACCACCACCTCGCCCAGCGTGTCGTGCGGAACGCCCACCGTGCGAGCCACTTTCACGCCCGGATAGCCGATCAGCGCCTCGTCCACCTCGAGCGGCGAGACGTTCGCGCCGCCGGTCTTGATGATATCGGTCAGGCGGCCCTCCCAGAACAACCTGCCGACCGGGTCGAGATGGCCGCCGTCGCCGGTGTGGAAATAGCCGTCGGCGTCCAGGGTTTCCGACAGCGGTGTGCCGAGGTAACCGAGCATGAGAGTCGGTCCCTTGACGCAGATTTCGCCGGATTCGCCGCGCGCGGTGACCGCGCCGGTGATCGGGTCGACGATCTTCACCGTCACCCCCGGCAGTGCCACACCGCTGCTGCCCGCATGCACCTCGTCGGGGGTGTCGGCCGGGAAACAGGTTGTGATGGTGAAGGTTTCGGTATTGCCGTAGGCCCGGCCCGGCTCGTACCAGATCGTGGACACGGTCGGGTGGTGCGCGATCGGGGTGTGGTAGTCGACGAACCGCATGGCGCTCAGGTCCACGGTGTCCCAGTTGGGCGCGGCCTCGAGCTGGGCCCACTGATGCGGCCACGCACCCGGGAAGTTCACCCGCTCGGCCTGCATCAGCTCGAGGGCCGCGGGCGGGTCGAAGACGGGTTGCAGCACAAGGCATCCCCCCGCGGCCAGCGTCGAGCCGAGCGCTTGCGCGAAGTTCCCGGACCAGAAGAATCCGTTGGCCACCCAGGCGCGGACGTTGTCTTGCGGACCGAATCCGAACAGCCGCCGGAATCGCCACATCTGGATGGTCACGCCGCGATGTGCGCTGAGCACGCCCTTGGGAGCGCTGGTCGATCCGGAGGAGAAGAACAGCACGCCGGTGTCGCTGGGCCGGGTCGAGGCGGCGGTGGCCTCGACCAGCTCGCGAGGTTCGCCGCGTCCCCGCGCCAGGAAGGTGTCCCAGGTGTCGATCGCGGCGGTGGGCAGCGCCGGGCCGAGCATGGCCAGGCGGCGCAGGAACGGGTAGCGCGCCGAGCGCAGCGGGCCGAGCCCGGCCTCGCCGAGCGCGGGTTCGAGACCGGCCAGGATCTCCGCGAAATCCTTGCTGAGCACTCGTCTTTCGAACAGCAGCACCGCTACGCCGGACAGCCGCAGCAGCTGGTCCAGTTCCGCGGCGGTGGAGAAGGTGCTCAGCGGCACCGCCACACCACCGGCCAGGCTCGCGCCGAAGACCGCCGCGAGCCATTCGGGACGGTTCGTCATCAACACCCCGACCCGGCCGTCGCGGCCGATCCCGCACGCCCGCAGCGCGCGGGCCACCGCCATCGCGCGTTCCCGCAGTTCGGTGTAGGTCCAGCGCACGACGCCGTCGCCGCCGGGTGCGGCCACGGCCTCGCGGTCGCCGTACAGCTCGGTGACCTCGCGCAGAAACCCGGGCAGGGTCAGCGCGCCGAGCCCGGGCTCACTGTCCAGCGGAGGTCCCGATACGATCGAGATGCCCTGTGCGGCAGTGGTATCCACCGCTGACCCCTTCCCGCCGCTACAGCGGCAGTTCGACCTCGGCGGTGCTCTTGACCAGCACGCCGCCATCCTGATTGGTCAGTTGCAGCTTCACTTGCACCAGCGGCACACCCCAGGCCGACTGCGGTTCCTTGCCGACGACCTCGGCGTCGAAATAGGTGACATCGCCCTCGAAGGCGGGCAGCCGGAAATCGGATTTGATGTGCCGCACCAGGCCGTCGTTACCCGCCCAGTAGGCCAGGTAGTCGGTGCACCAGCCGCCCATGGTCGCGCCGTAGCCGTACGCGCGGGCCATGCCGACCTTACCGGCCTTGTCCTGGTCGATATGTCCGCGCGAGGGCCCGACGTACAGCCCGTCCCGCAGCCGCGGATCGATCCGTGCGCCCTCCTCGTCGAAGGCGAAACCCTCGGTCCAGCCGGGGTCCTGGTACACCCACGGATCGTCGACCCCCTCGGGCGTGACCCAGTGGAACGTGCCCCAGATGTTGAACAGGAAGGCGCGGTACTCGGTGGTGAAACTGGCGATGCTGTGCGGGCCGATCACCCGGCGCGGCAGCGTGTCCCCGACCTTCACCTCGTCGAAATGCGGTGAGACACCGAGTCGATTGGACATCAGCCACTCGGTGCGCAGCCGACCGATCTCGTCGAGTTCGGCCTCGCTCCAGCGTTTGATCTCGCCGAGCTGGTTCTCGTACATGCCGCGTTTGGTCGCCTCGGCCGCGAGATAGCGGATGGAGGTGGACCGTTCGAGGGCGACCAGCGCGCCGTGCTGATTGCGATGGGTGGTGTCGCCGCGCTGGAACAGCGTGGGCCCGGCGAAATTCGTCGGCGCCACCTTGTAGTCGTGGAATCGGCGCTCCTGGAACAGCTTGTCGCCCGGCCGCACCGGGCAGCCGTAGAACCACCACTCCTCGCCGCCGAAGATCAGGTGGCTGCCGGGAATCCGCCCCACGCACGCCGGGGCCGCGCCGTGGCCGTAATCCAATGCGACAGCGATGGATTGGGGCGCGACGATGCCGCCGTAGCGGGATTCGCGGGCGAACTCCTGGTCCCAGTGCAGCGGATTGGGGTAGTCCATCGCCATCACCCAGCGGCGAATGTCCGAGGCGCTGCACGGTTCCCAGAGCTGCCCGCCGCCGACGGGTTGTCCCACCCGGGGTTCCACATCGGACAGGTCCAGCTCCACGGCGTCGGGTTCGGCGGCCTTGTTCCTACCGGCCTTGCTCGATGAAGTACTCACTGCTGCACTACCTTTCTTCCCGGTTCTCCCGGGCCGGTTGATCCGTGCGGCCACGCGGATCCGGATATCGCTGTCACCGGTTGACGTCCACGACGATGCGCCCGCGCACCGTGCCGTCGATGAATTCGCTCGCCGCGTCGATGGCCTCGGCCAGGGCGACCTCCCGGGTCAGGGATTCCAGCGCGGCGGTGTCCAGGTCGCGGGACAGCCGCTCCCAGGCGGTGATTCGCCGCTCGCGCGGCGCCATCACACTGTCGATGCCCAGCAGGCTCACCCCGCGCAGGATGTGCGGTGCGACCGTCGCGGGGAAGTCCATGCCCTGAGCCAGGCCGCAGGCGGCGACCGCGCCCCCGTAGCGGGTCTGCGCGCAGGCATTGGCGAGGATGTGGCTGCCCGCGGTGTCGACCACGCCTGCCCAGCGTTCCTTCTGCAGCGGTTTGCCGCGTTCGGCGAGTTCGGCGCGGTCCACCACGGTGGTGGCGCCGAGGCCACGCAGATAGTCCGCTTCGGCGGTCTTGCCGGTCGCCGCGGCCACGGTGAAACCCGCCGCGGTGAGCAGAGCGATGGCGATACTGCCGACGCCGCCGGTCGCGCCGGTGACCAGCACCTCGCCCTGATCCGGCCGAATACCGAAGCGGTGCAACGCCTCCACGCACAGGCTCGCGGTATATCCCGCGGTGCCGATCGCCATCGCCTGCCGGCTGCTGAACGCCGCGGGCAGCGGCACCAGCCAGTCGCCGTTGAGGCGAGCGCGCTGCGCCAGCCCGCCCCAATGCTTCTCGCCCACACCCCAGCCGTTGAGCACCACCCGGTCACCGGCGGTGAATCCGGCGTGGGTGCTCTCGGTCACCACACCGGCCAGGTCGATGCCGGGCACGAGCGGGAAGGTGCGCGCGATCGGCGAGGATCCGGTGATCGCCAGGGCGTCCTTGTAATTCAGCGTCGAGTACTCCACATCGACGGTGACGTCGCCGTCCGGTAACCGGTCCTCGTCCAGGCTGGTCGCGGAAACCGTCTGCCCGGCATCGGATTTGTCGATCACGAGTGCGGAAAACATAGCGGGGGAGGTCCTTTCTGATTGCATGTCTCAGCGTGCGGTCCAGCCGCCGTCCACGACGATCGTCTGGCCGGTGACATAGGCCGCCGCGTCACCGGCCAGCCAGACGATGGCCCCGGTGATATCGCTTGCGACCGCCTGCCGGGGCAGGGGAGTGTTGCGGCGCAGATATTCCGCACCGCGTTCGCTGTCGTACAGGGAATCGGTGATCTCACTGCGGAAGAAGCCCGGTGCCACGGTGTTGACCCGGATCGAGTGCCGCGCCCACTGCACCGCGAGTTCCGCGGTGAGCCCGGACAGGCCCGCCTTGCTGGCCGCGTAGGAGGCCTGCGGAATGCCCGGCACCCCGACGCGTCCGCTGATCGAGGACACGTTGACGATCGAGCCGCGCCCGGCCTCGCGCATATGCGGAAATACCTGCTGCGCCAACAACAATGGCGCGATCAGATTGAGATCCATGGTGCGGCGCACGTCGGCGAGCGATTCGGATTCGGCGCGTTCTTCGCCGAATCTGTTGCCCGCGGCGTTGATCAGGATTTCCGGCGGGCCGAGCGCGTCGACCACGGCGGGTACGAGCCGCCCGGCCCCTTCCGGGTCGGACAGATCGCAGGGAACCGCCGCGCCGTCGATATCCTCGGCCAGTCGCACCAGCCGGTCGCGGCGCCGGGCCACCACCGCGACTCGCGCGCCGAGTCCGGCCAGGGCGCGGGCGACGGCCGCGCCCAGTCCCGAGGACGCGCCCGTCACGATCGCCACCCGCTCGTGCAGGTCGAACATGCGGGCGGCGGTGTCACCGGGAGATTCCGGTCCGGCGGCGTTGTCGGCCACGTACTCAGCCAATCGTCAGTAGGTGCGGGGGTGCGGCGACCGGTGGCGGTCGAGCAGTTCGGGCAGCCGGGTGCGCTCGACCTTGCCCATGGCGTTGCGCGGCAGTTCCGGTACCGCGCACCAGATTTCGGGGACCTTGTAGCGGGCCAGCTCGCGGCGGCAGCGCGCGTCGAGGGCATCGAAATCGACTGTGCCGTCGACACTCTGGACCAGGGCCGCGACGCGCTGGCCGAGGCGTTCGTCCGGCACCGGGCACAGGGCCACGGCGGCGACGGCCGGATCCGCGGCGATGACGCGCTCCACCTCGAGCGGGTAGATATTGGCCCCGCCGCGGATGATGACCAGCTTCTTGCGGTCCAGCACCGTCAGCCAGCCGTCGGCGTCGACGGTGCCGATATCGCCGGTCGCTAACGGGCCGGGTTCCGGCGGCCGGATGCCGCCGTTGTCCCAGTGTCCCAGGAGCGGTCGCCACTGTCCGGCGTACGGTCCCGTTCCGGCCGCGGTCAGACACAGCTCGCCGAGTTCCCCCGCCGGAAGTCGTTGGCCCGCATCGTCGTACGCCGCGACGTCGAACTGCGGCAGCAACCGCCCGCTCGCGCGCGGACGTCGCTCACGGCCGACAGGGTCGATCGAGACGACCGACGGCGCCTCGGTGAGCCCGTATGTGGCCCTGGGGGTCAGGCCGTGCGCGGCGGCGAAATCGGCGAACAGGTTCTCCCCGGCGTCACCGCCGCCGCTCCAGACCTCCTGCAGGGAACCGAGATTCAGCTGAGGTCGTCGCGCCAGGTCGAACACCTGCGCGGGTGCGCCGTTCCAGACCGTCACCCGGCGGGTGGTGATCCACTCCGCGACGCCGTCCACATCGCGCCGGTCCATGATGACCGCGCAGCCGCCCGCCTGCGCGGTGAGCAGGGTGGACAGCACCATCAAGTTCAGGATCGTCAGCGGGAAGCTGTCGCCCTTGCGCAGGTCCGGGCCCCAGCCGCGGGTCCGCACCAGGGTCGCGCCGGGCAGTAGGAGGTTGTGGTGGCTGTGCACCACGGCTTTCGGACGCCCGGAGGTGCCGCTGGTGAAGGCGATGGCCGCGGGGTCGTGGGGGCCGGGGGAAACAGCCGGGGCCGGGTCGGTGCGGGCCAGCAGATCTGCCCAGCGGGGGGGCGTCGACGCGGCCGGGAACGTCTATGCCGCAGCGTTCTCCGGCCAGCAGTACCGCGGGCGCGCAGGTCTCGTGCAGGCCCGCCTGCTCGCTCGCGGACAGCGCCTCGCCGATGCCCGCCCAGATCGCGCCGATGCGCGCGACACCGTGGAAGGCGGCCACGATGTCCAGGTCATTGGGCAGGCAGGCCGCGACGCGGTCGCCCGGACGCACGCCGAGCGACCACAGTGCACCGGCGGCGCGATCGGCCTGCTCGTCCAGTTCGGCGTACGACCAGACGCCCGAGACCGCCTCGATCGCCGGGGAGTCCGGGCGGGTTCGCAGGGCGGTGTCCAGCACCCGCGCGATCGTGCCCGGACTCTCGCGCTGGGACGTCGCGCCGGTGCTACTTTCCACGCTCCCTTTGATATCAGTATCTTTACTATCCTTGCAAGGATTAATCCGATACTCTGGCAGACGCGCCGCCGTGGCCCGGTCGCCCCGGCATGCTGCGCACCGAATCACGCCCCGGCCACCTCCGTCATCCTGCGCTCGCGACACCTCCGCTCCGGCGTTTCCTGGCGGTAGCGGCGGCAATCCGAACGTGGAGGACGCTCATGACACACACCGGTCCGCTGTCGGGAGTACGGGTCATCGATCTGACGGCGATGGTCATGGGGCCGTACTGCACGCAGATCATGGCGGATATGGGCGCCGATGTGATCAAGATCGAACCGCCCGCCGGGGACAACACCCGCTACATCTCCGCCGGACCCGAGCCCGGAATGGGCGGGGTGTTCGTGAACGTCAACCGCGGAAAACGCAGTGTGGTACTGGATCTGCGGTCCGGCGATGGCAAACACGCACTGCGGGAGCTGATCCGCGACGGTGACGTGTTCATCCATTCCATGCGCGGCAAGGCGATCGCCCGACTCGGCTTCGACTACGACGCCGTCGCGGCGATCAATCCCGCCATCGTCTACACCAACTGTTACGGATACGGCCGGCGCGGCGCCGATGCGGATCTGACCGCCTACGACGACACCATCCAGGCCGAGTGCGGACTGCCCTCGGTGCAGGAACAGCTCACCGGCACAGCGGGTTACGTCGCCACCATCATGGCCGACAAGGTCGCCGGGCTGACCGCGCTGTACGCGACCACGATGGCGCTGTTCCATCGCGAGCGCACCGGCGAGGGCCAGGAGGTCGAGGTCGCGATGTTCGAGACCATGGCGGCCTTCCTGCTCGTCGAACATGCCAACGGCGCGATGTTCTCCCCGCCGCTGGGGCCCGCGGTGTATCACCGTGCGGTGGACCGCAATCGGCGGCCGTATCGCACCAAGGACGGGTACATCTCCGCGCTGGTCTACAACGACAAACAGTGGGCCGCGTTCGTGGAGGCGGTGCAACCTGCGTGGGCCGGACCGGAATTCGCCACGCTCGCCCAGCGCGCGAAACGCATCGATACCGTGTACGCGCTGCTGGGGGAGACCTTCGCCGAGCGAACCACACACGAGTGGCTCGAACTGCTGCGCCTCCGCGACATTCCGTGCGCGCCGGTGCGCACCCTGGACGACCTCTTCGACAATCCGCACCTGACCTCGGCGGACTTCTTCGAGACCGTCGATGCCCCATACGGCCCGGTGCGTTACCCCGGCGTGCCGACCTGTTTCTCGCGCACACCCGGCCGGGTGGCGGGACCGGCTCCGCGTCTGGGTGAGCACACTGCCGAGATCGTGGACGGGGAATCCGCGTGAAAGTGGTTACAACTGGGGGGACGGCGTACGGGCCGGTGTGGTGGCATCGGGTTGTGTCGATGGGGTTTTCGCGTCCGTGGGTAACGCTGATGGGTTCGGCGTCCCGGCCCGGCGAGCACAGTGGCCGAGTCCTAGGCGGGGAGCGCGGATGAAGGCGATCGGTGCCGATGAGCTGGATGTCGCGGAATTCCTGCGGGCCGGTGACCGCATCGTCATCGGGCAGGCGTGTGGCGAACCCACTACCCTGATCGAGGGGCTGATCGCGGGGGCGGGGGCGGTCGGGGATTTGTCGGCGTTCATCGCGACGAGTTTTTCCGGGCTGCTGACTCCCGAAGCGACACAGGCATTTTCGCTATCGAGTATGGGAGCCATCGGCGCGTTGCGGTCGCTCACCGCCGCGGGGCGGCTCGCGGTGATTCCTTGCCATGTCGGCCGGGTGGGGCCGCTCATCGAGGCCGGGATCATCGGGTGTGATGTGGCGTTCGTGCAGGTTTCGCCGCCGGATGCGCAGGGGAACCACAGTTTCGGGTTGATCAGCGACTACGTTCGGGCCGCGGTCGAGCGGGCGCGGGTGGTCGTCGCGGAGGTCAACGACCGGGTGCCCTGGACGTACGGCGCGACCCTGCACACGAGTGAGATCGACTACGCCGTAACGGTTTCTCGCGATCCGGTGCGGGTACCGCCCGGCCGCATCACCGAAACCGATTCCGCCATAGCGAAATACGCCGCCGCCTACATCGAGGACGGTTCGGTTTTGCAAACCGGCGTGGGGGCGGTGCCCGATGCGATCCTGCGGCTGCTGCACGACCGCCGCGACCTGGGCGTGCATTCGGGCATGATCGGCGACGGCCTGGTCGATCTGGCCGAGGCCGGAGTGCTCACCAATGCGCGTAAGCGGATCGACCCGGGTGTCTCGATCACCGGCGCGCTGATCGGCACCGAGCGGCTCTACGAATTCGCGCATCGCAACAACTCAATTCGGATGTGTCCGACGTCGTACACGCACGACGCGTCCGTGCTGGCGCGACTGGACCGCTTGGTGACGATCAACTCGGCGCTCGAGGTGGATCTCACCGGCCAGGTCAACGCCGAGCAGACCGGATCGGCCTATCTGGGCGGGACCGGCGGGCAGGTGGATTTCGTTCGGGCCGGGGCGAATTCGCCGGGCGGTCACGCGGTGATCGTACTGCCGTCGACCGCGAAGAAGGGCACGGTCAGCCGGATCACCGCGGCGCTGTCGGGGCCGGTGACCACCGCACGCAGCGATGTGGACGTCATCGTCACCGAATTCGGCGCGGCCGAGTTGCGTGGGCGGACACTGGCCGAGCGCAGCCGCCGTCTGGCCGCCATCGCGCACCCGGACTTCCGGGAGGACCTGGAGCGGGCCGCGCACACCATCCAGCAGAGAGGTTTCTGAGTGAACGACGCTGTCCGGTTCGACGCCCGGGAGGACGGTATCGCCGTCATCACCCTGAATCGCCCCGAGATCCGCAACTGCCTGACCGCGGAGGTCCGCGCGGGCCTGGCCGCCGCATGGGACCGGTTCGAACGAGATCCCCTGCTGCGCATCGCCATCCTGACCGGCGCGGGGGAGCGGGCATTCTGCGCGGGCGGTGATCTGAAGGAGATGGTGGCGACCGGCATGCGGGTGCCGCCGCGGGAGATGTTCGCGCTCCCCTACGACACCGTCGAGTTGTCCAAACCCACCATCGCGGCGGTCAACGGCGTGGCCTACGCGGGCGGCTGGATGATCGCGCAGGCCTGCGACCTGTGCGTCGCATCCACCACCGCCCGGTTCGCGATCACCGAGGTCAAGGTCGGCCGCAGCGCACCCTGGGCCGCGCCCCTGATTCACATGATCCCGCAGCGCGTCATGATGGAGATCATGCTGACCGGCAGGCCGATCACCGCCCGCCGGGCGTACGAGATCGGCCTGGTCAACCGCATCGCCGAACCGGACGAACTACTCTCCGCCGCACTGGCATTGGCTGCCGAAGTGCTCGCCGGCGCGCCGCTGTCGGTCCGTGCGGCCCGCGAAACCGTCATGCTGGCAACGGAAATGGGGCGGTCGGCAGCCCTGCAAGCCGCACGCAGCGCCTCGGAGCTGTGCTACAACAGCGACGACGCCCAAGAGGGGCCGCGCGCCTTCGCCGAAAAGCGCTCGCCGCGTTGGCGGGGACGGTGATTCGCACGACCACGCCCGTGGCCCGGCCAGTTGTGCGGCCCGGCGGCCCTGACCGAGTCGCCCGTCCGGCTGCAACGAGCTGTGTCGCGACCGCCGGCCGCTCATTGATCCGGCAGGACCACACGTAATCGGAACATGTTGTCCTGCAGAATTGTTCGGCCGAAAGCTGCGTCGAGTGCGCCGAGCCGCTGCCGACTCGGCGCCGTTCGGTGCTGTACGACAGGCGCACCGATGTCGACGGCAGGTTGATCGATCGGGCCCGCCGGGTGAGTCCGTGAAGGCCGCGGCACGACTGATGTTTTCCAGGGCCACTATGCCTTCCACCTCCCGACTTCGGCGGTGACCACCGCCCGCTACGCGATTCAGGGGCCGGCGACCGCGCGGGACAGCGTCCGCCCGAGATCGTCGATTGTGTCTTCGAACAGGCGCTGGACGATCGCCTCGGTGCTCCGCGCTCGGCCGCAGCGCTCGCGGACCTGGGCGCGCGCGCCAGCCGGGCGGTGGTCGATGCCCCTGGTCTGCGACGGCGTGCGCACGTGGTGTCGAGTCCACGCGGCGGGCGCGCCGCTCAGCAGTGTACCACGCCGCTGAGCGGGTGCGCCTGGAAGAACTCCCACATGGCCGCGGTGGCGTCGATGGATGTGGTGGTCGATCCGACCAGCGGGGTCGGGGAGACGATCGACGCGTGGCCCGGCCAGGTGTGGCCGCCGCCGAGCACCGTGTACAGCTCGACGGTGGCGTTCGCCGGGCACTGGTAGGTGGTGAGGGTGACATCGGCGGCGACGTCGCGCCGGCGGGGTTGCCCGGTGCAGCCGTTGCGGTGGGCCCAGGCCGCGGCGTTGCCGGGAATGTCGGTGGGGCCGGGACCGTTCCGCGGCCCGCTGGACGAGCCGCCGTCCGGTGCGGGAAGGTAGCGCGCGTTGGCGCCCTGGCCACCGGCGTACGCGACGAGCGGATCGGCCGTGCCGTGGAACGCGACGACCGGCACCGGGCGCATGGTGCGGCACCAGGTGAAATCCTGCAGTCCGGCGACCGGGCCGATCGCCGCGATCCGGTCGGAGAGTTGGCAGGCCAGCGAGGACGCGGTGAACGCGCCCATCGACAGTCCGGCCACGTACACCCGGCGAAGGTCGATACAGGATGTCGCCTCCACATGCGACATCAGCTCGGACAGATAGGACACATCGGCACTGTTCGGGCTGAAATCCCAACGGGGCCAGCCCGGTTCGTCGATCTGCGGGGTGATCGTCGTGAAGCCGTGGCTGTCGCCGTACGGTCCCAGGCCGCTGCCCTCGTGTTGCAGGACGGCCAGTTCCAGGTATCCGTGCAGGTCGAACACCAGGGGCAGCGGGCGATCCGCGGCCGAGGGAATGTCTTGGATGTAGGTTCCCGAGCGCCCGGCCGCGGTGAACTGCCGGGTGGACTGCCCGGAGGGCAATGCGGGGGCGTGACAACCTGATGATGCAACGGGGGCAACCGAATTCGCGGGCGCGGCCGCGGCGGTCTGGGTAACGGCGCTGAGGGCGGTGGCCGCGAGCGCGGCGGTGGCGAGTATCGCGCGAGCCGCGCGGCCCAGTCGGTGCGCGGTGCGGTGTCCACGGGCAGCGGGATTCCGCCGCGGCGACCGCGATGCGGCAGCATTCTCGATCATGAGAGGCATATTCGCATGCCTTTGGGCGCTCGGGTGGAAGTTCGATGCCAGTTCCGCCCCGGAAATCGGGGCCGGAAGTTTGCGGGATTGCACGCTGGAAAGAATAATATTCTTGTGAATGAGAATAGTGCTGCGCGCCCCGCGGGTGATATCGCGAGCCGGATCGCGGCACGCACACTGGCCGATCGGGAGGCGGCCTATGCGGGTGAGGTGCGGCGGCTGCTGGACGCCGCGCTCGAACTGATCCGTGCCGCCGGCACCGGTGCGCGCCCCCGGGTCGCCGATATCGTCGCGGCCGCGGGTTTGTCGAATGACGCGTTCTACCGGCACTTTCCGTCGAAAGACGCACTCATCACCGTGCTCATCGAGGACGGCGCGGATCGTCTGGTCAGCTACGTCGCCCATCGGATGGACAAGCAGGGTTCGCCACGAGAGGCGGTGCGGGCCTGGGTGGAGGGCATCTTGTCCCAGGCCGCCGACGACACCGCCACGACCACCCGCGCGGTGCTGTGGAACGCGGGCGCGCTGACCCCGGCCATCGACTCGGGCTCACCCCTGCCCAGTGGGCGACTGGCCGTGTTGCTGCACCGGCCGTTCGCCGAATTGGGCAGTGCCGATCCGGAATTCGATGCGAGCCTGGTCGCGCACGCGACCGTCGGACGGCTCTCGGACCATCTGTGGCGACGCGCGGAACCCACCGCCGCCGACGTGGATCGGGTGACCGCGTTCTGCCTGCGGGCGCTCACGATCGGCCCGGCCGTCGGACAGCGCTCGACCGGCCGCTGAGTGCGGTCCGGGCCGATTACCACACCGGCTAGGACCGGTCCGGCGGTTCGCCCGTGTTTCGCAGGTAACCGAGCGGGGCGTAGTTCGCCCAGCCCTGCTCGGGCCAGTTGAACCAGCCCGCCGAGGCCGAGGTGCCCCCGTCCGGGTGCAGGGTCGTGCCGGTCAGATAGGCCGCGAGATCCGAGGCCAGGAACACCACGCAGCCGGAGATGTCGGTGACCTCCCCGGAACGGCCCAGCGGTATCGCCACCCGCACGCCGACCGGATCGTCCATCGCGTTGTCCCCCTGTCCGTGCCCGATGCGAGCCAGGTTGGGAGTCGGAACGTAGTCCGGCGCAACGCAATTGACCGTGATCCGGTCCGGTGCGAGTTCGATCGCCAGGGTCCGGGAGAACTGCTCCACCGCGGCCTTGGCGGCGGAGTAGACCGCGAAACCCGGTGCGGCGCGGTGCGCTTCGATAGTGGTGATGGTGATGATGCTGCCGCCCTGCCCGCCCGCGCGCATCCGCGGTGCGGCCAGCGAGCACGCGTGCATGACGTGCAGCAGATTCGCGCGCAGCAGCGCGTCCCAGCCCTTCGGCCGGGTTTCGGTGAACGGCGCCCGGAAGGTGCCGCCGACCACGTTGACCAGCGTGTCCAGCCGTCCCCAGCGCTGGTCTACCTCGTCGAACAGGGCGGCGAGCACCTCGGGGTCGCGGGCGTCCCCGACTCGCACGATCGCATCGTGACCGCCGTCGGCGAGTGCGGTGCGCAGATCGGCCGCGGCCTCGGCATCCAGGTCCACGATCGCCGCGCGTACGCCGTTGGCGGCCAGATCGGTCACGATCGCCCGGCCGAGACCGCCCGCGCCGCCGGTGATCACGGCGACCCGATCGGCCAGACCGCTGCGCCGTTCGAACCAGCCCGGACCGGATGCGCCTGCGCCGTTTCGTATCTCGCTCGTCATCGCAGATACGTCGCGCCGAAGGATTCGATGAAATCCAGTGTGGCCGTGCGCTCCCGGGTGCGCGCGGATACCACGATCCAGGTGATCCCGGCCTTGTCCAGCTCGGCGAACGCCGCTCGATTCCGGTCGGGTTCGTCGGTGGGCCTCGCGAGGCTCTCGTCGTGGTAGGAGTACACCACGTCGATCGGGTCGGTGCGCCCGGATCGCTCTGCGGACGCCCGCAATTCGGCGATGTCACCGGCGAGCTGCCCGATCGGCCCGAGTTCGGGAGTCCTTGCGGTGGAACTCAATTGCGGACCGCCGGACATCGGCATCCAGCCCTGTGCGCGAGTGGCGACCCGGGGCCGGGTGAGTGCGGGAGTGCCGCCGATCCAAATCGGAATCGGATTCTGCACCGGCCGCGGCCGGGCGATCC